>CAZWCD010000039.1:0-15354 GCA_964632275.1 uncultured Thermodesulfobacteriota bacterium | reverse complement strand
TACTGCCAGGGATGCGGGCAGTGCGTGGGGAGTTGCCTCCGCCGCCTGGACATCCCCGAGTATATGCGGTCGTACATGTATCTCACCGGATATCGGGATAGCGGGCGCGCCGTGGGCCTCCTGAGGGAAATCACCGCAGCATCCGCCTCTGATCCCTGCAGTTCGTGCGAATCCTGCTCCGCACGCTGTCCCAATGGAATAGACATCAGGGGAAGGATGCGGGAGCTGAGCGAGCTGCGGGCGTGAATAAGGAGAATTGCAGATTGCTGATTTCGGATTGCGGATTTACTTCCTCGCTCTCTTCATGGTAGGGCGGGCAACGACTGGAGTGATGGAGCAGGGGAGTAATTGACAATACGGGATGCTTGATATTGGATATTGGATACTGGATACTCGATGCTGACTTCCGGATGCTGGCTCCTCACCATGAAGGGACCTGCGCCGTTGCGTCCGCGTTTGATATGCTGTATCATGGAGGGCCCTTCGTGCTTTTTCCTTGGTGGTCTTCGTGGTAAAACATGAGGGTACAGGGGGCAGGGTGTAGGGCCACCCTCAAGACGCCTGTATCACGCATCCTGCATCCTTTCCTCATCGCCCTCGCCTTCCTCATCAAACATCCCGCCCGACAGCAAGGCATTGGCGTCCCCCGCCGGCAGTTCCTGCACGTCCTTGAGCTTTCTTCCCACCGCCCGCGATCGCCTCCGTGCCTTCTCGATGGTTTCAGATGCCTGGTGCAATTTCTTCTCTACCGCATCCAGCACGTCTCCGTACTTGGTCCACTCGGTCTTGACCGCCGCGAGCAGGTTCCAGACCTCGCTCGACCGCTTCTGGATGGCAAGGGTACGGAAGCCCATCTGCAGGCTGTTCAAAATGGACCACAGGGTGGTGGGGCCGGCGATGACCACGCGGCACTCCCGCTGAATCACCTCGGTCAGGCCGGTTCGCCGGATGACCTCGGCAAAGAGGCCCTCGATGGGCAGGAAGAGTATGCCGAAGTCGGTAGTCTTGGGCGGGTTTAAGTACTTGTTGCAGATGTCCCCCGCGCATGCCCTGACACGGCTCTCCAGCTGTTTGCCCGCCTGCTCAACCCCATCGCCATCAGCCCGCTCCTGGGCATCAATCAGTCGCTGATAATCCTCAACCGGAAACTTGGCATCGATGGGAAGCCAGACCACTTCATCCTTGTCATCACCCTGCCCCGGCAGCCTGATGGCATATTCGACCCGCTCTCCGCCATCCTTCGTGGCCACGTTGGTGGAAAACTGGTCAGGGTTCAAAACCTGCTCCAGCATCGCCCCGAGCTGCACCTCGCCCCAGGTTCCCCGCGTCTTGACATTGGTGAGCACCTTCTTCAGGTCGCCGACACCGGTAGCCAGCGACTGCATCTCCCCGAGCCCCTTGTGCACCAGTTCCAGGCGCTCGCTCACCAGCTTGAAGGACTCGCCCAGGCGCTTTTCCAGCGTCCCCTGCAGCTTCTCATCCACCGTCTGGCGCATCTGGTCAAGCTGTTTCGCGTTATCGCTCTGCATGCTCTGAAGCTTTTGCTCCACGGTCTGCCGGACTGCCTCCAGCTTCGTCTCGCTTGATTCCGACAGCTTCCTGATCTCGGCCGTCATCATTTCAAGCTGGTTTTTCTGCAGATTGGCTATCTCAGCCATGGTTTTGGTAATGGCCTCGGTTATGCCCCGAAGCGATGCAATAACCTCTTCCCGCAACTGCTTTGACCCGGTGGCGGACTCGGCGCGGACCGCGTCCAGCCGCTCCCCGCTGGCCTTGGCAAACGTCGCCAGCTGCCCGGAAAAGGCCTCGAGCTGCCCCTTCTGCATGGCGGCCGCATCCATCATGCGCTGCACCACCGAATCGCCGAAGGTCTTGAAGGATTCGGTCAGTTCCAACCGCTGTTCGCGGGCGGTCTTGCCCGACTCCTCACGACTCCGGGCCACCTCATCCCTGACGGCATGCTCGGTTCGCTCCTGCGCCTTGTCAAACCCATCAAGGCGGGTCAACAACGCTGCCGGATCCGACCGTTTCACTTTTCCAAGCAGCACCAGCATGAGGACCACGACGATGGCAAGCAAAGCAACCGCTACATACAGCAGTATCTCAACCATGCGCAACCTCCCTTGACGATGATGGCAATGGCACAATCATACATGGAGCACATCATAATGGAAAGAAATTTTGCAGCAAAAAACCGTCGTCATATTCCACTTTGCAGTAAAGTTCATATTCTGCCTTCCGATTCTACCCCACCCCCAGGACATATCCGGTCACATACCATAAAAAAAATTCGCTTGATCTATCCTCTTTCTCCATTTGTCCTTTCTTGGGCGTTTCCGCTTGATAAAATCAGGGTTTGCGAAGCATAAAATCAGGGTTTTGCCTATTGCAATTATACAGTTATGAGAATATAAAAGGTCATTCGACAAAGCCAAACTCCGAGTGATCGGGGGACGGAAAGCCACAGTTCTATCACTGCCGCTGAACCGGAGTGAGAACTCACTTCCGGAATGTTTCCATAGAAGGCTGGACTGCCGAACGTATGGTAACAAACAATACAACGGCAGTCTTTTATTTTTCTTGTCCCGGGGGTGTGCAATGATTGACAAATACGATACCAGGGCATATCAGGGTGAAACCAATCCACCATACCATAGAGGGCAGTACATTGTTTACAAGGGGGAAGATGCCCAGGTGTTGGAAGTGAAACCCGTCTTTACCATCAGAATAAAAGGCAAGAGCCACGTCATTTGCGGCAATATATTCAATGACGTCAGGCCATCCGATAACTAGCAGGCTGCTGAAAAACGCCAATCTGCCGTGAGGCTCAAAGGCGGAGGGGCGCATATGCTTATCCAACAAGAAGATCCGCATAAGATCTTGTTGATCGCGCGCAATCGTACAGAATGCAGACGCGGGAACACTTACATGGTCAGGGCAATTGGGGTGGGAATATGCCGAAATCATGTCTGCTGACCCTTATATGCTTTGGCGCCATGCTGGCAGGCAGTGCGTATGGCTTTGAAATCGAGAACGCAACGCTTCTGAATAAAGATTCTAAGTCGTATTCGTATATTATAAAAACAGCCTGCGAGCGCGATATCACCCATGACGCAAAACATGAACTCAACCGGGTCGTTCACGATTGCGGGATTTATTATGGGACGATTGCGTCCCGCTCCCAGGTGGCTATTTGTCATTTTGGCTGTGAGCTGACGCTTGCCAAAACGGGTCAAACCATCACCGTGGAGCCGGGCGAAACCATTGTAATCAGGAAAGGGATTTTGAAGACGCGATAGGCTGGGGGTGTACATACAAGTGTGCCGGCTTGTCCGCCTTGCCCGAGCGCTGCCAGGGAGCGCACAGCCAGGCAGTGACGAAGGATGAACGGGTAACGCAGGGGATGCGTGTATTTCAACCGCCTGCTAAAGCCGGACGGTGCGGTTACAAGGATGCCTGCCGGATGGCGCAGGCGTCAAAGGGGGTTTTCATAAAAAATGTAGGTGGAAAAATCGCTCACCTCGAAGTAGGACTTTTTCTCGCCCGGATCGACCTTCAGATTGAAATTCGCATCGATATGTCCGTAGCCGTAGCGGTATGAACGGGCCTCGTCCCCACCGGTACCGATGGCCGTCGACATTTTATCGATCTTGATAAACCGCATCACCAGCTTTTCGCCTGCATACACATCAAGCACGCCGTCGGTGCCGGTCCAGTTCTGTATGCTGCGGCCGAGACGGTTCTGCGTTTCCTGCGTGCAGGCCGCACAACACATGACCATGATGCAGGCGACACAGGCAACAAGGTGTTTTTGATTCATGGGCTCTGCCTCCTCTGTTTATTTCGCCTTGATATAAACCCGCATCCCCTTTTTTACCGGATTCAGGTCAACCGTAAGTCTTTCATTTTCAAGACGCGCCATAATAGTGGTGGTTCCTGCAATCGGGAAGGTCACGTCCATTTTTATCCTGCCATCGTCCACCACATTCCATTTCAATGAATTGTTTATCAGCGACCCCATAAACTGTTGCTTCATAATGCCGGTCTTATCAGAGAAAAATTCAATGATTTCTTCCTCCTTCTCCCCTTCTACAACCCATGTGCCGACCAAACGTGCAGATTGTTGATTACACCCCGCCACCACAGTCAAGCATGCAGCCAATGCGAGCAAAACAGCAATCTTTTTCATGGCCACCCCCGTTCCTTCGGTTATTGGATGATTACGCACTCTTGCCGGGACCGCTGAAGCACCCCTTTATTTTTTGATAGATATCACATCCCCTCTTTTTCCGGCAGGGAATGCAGTTGCCGATGCAGCCGTCCTTCACCCGGCCGGAATCCGGTTTCGCAAAAACCCTGCGCAAGGCGTCAGGGCGCCCGAGGTATGTGGCAAACAATGTCAGCGGATCGTCACAGACCGGTTCCCTTTGATGCTTTCTGACGTCGCTGCCTTTTGCGCCACCGCTGCTTTTTTTATGTTTCACCGGCATGTCCCACACTCCTCCCGCTCACTGATGCCGCCAGTTGATAACCGATGGCCCCTGCAAGAAGACGGCCACACCGGGGCAATGCTCAAGCATCAGGGCGAATGGCCATACAGGCCAACAACCATCTCGGCTATTCGTCAATGGCCGTTTTTGGCGGCTCCCTGATTGCATCTTCGTAAACCGGTCTGTTTATGTCAAGAGTTTTTTATAAAACACCCCGGCAGAAAAAGCTCACTACCCCTGCCCCTGGCGCTCGCTTCGTGATCTGAACGAGGTGGCATTGCCCAGCAGTTCAGCCGGCACGCTTCAAGGCACCCGGGGCAACGGGGCGGCTATGCGTGTCCACAAAGAGCTGTTCACTCCGGGTGGATATACGCATGCATCAGATATTTAAAATTATGCTTTATGGCGATTTTGAATCATGATATAGAAAACGCTTGTTTCAGGCGCATTTTTCAAGGATCTCCTCCATGTCAGCAATAGAGCAGGAACAGAAACCATCCGGGACCGCTTTATTCACAACCCTCACGCGAGCGATCGCACATAAAGAATGGTATGATGGAACTCTCGGGAGGGATTGTTTCGCGGAAGTCTTTCTCCCGTTCCATATAAGAATGCTTTTAAAAGCATCAGCGCTGAGGACAAAATTAAAACAGACGATTCCATGCGGCATGTATGAATACATGCTCTCTCGGACGGCTTATTTTGATGACGTTTTTGAAGGCGCCCTTAAGCAGAACGTTCCTCAAATCGTGATATTGGGTGCGGGTTATGATACCCGGGCGTACCGCTTCGCGCGTGTCATCAAGGATACGAAGATAATCGAGCTGGATGCGCCCCTGATTCAGGCCGGCAAAAGAAAACGATTGCGACGGGCACGAATCCCCGTTCACGATAATGTGCGGTATGCATCAACAAATTTTGATGCGGAGCCGCTGAGTGTTGTGCTGGAAAAAGCCGGTTATTGGCGGAATGAAAATTGCCTCTTCTTGTTGGAGGGGCTTGTCTACTACCTGAAACCGGAGTCAGTCGATGCAATACTGAGGTTTATCGGCGGCAATCGGCCTGCTGAAAACACTGTGGTGTTTGATTACATCCTTTCCATTCCCTTCCACACCATTGCCAATTATTACGGGGCCCCGGAATTATTCTTGAATCACATGAAGAAATTTCCGAATGAAAAGGGCGGGTTTTTCATCCCAGAAGACGCGATGACGTCATACCTGGCACAACGGGGTCTGCGCATCGCAGACACCATGAACAACCGGGACATGGAAACAAGATTCCTGTCCCATACCGGTGTATTGGCAACCAGCCGGGTAACCGGCTGGTTCCGTTTTGTCGCGGCGACGACGCAGAATGGGCAGCTCAGGGGTGCCGCTCCGGGATCGCCTGTTGATGAACGTTCGTAGCGCGCAGCTGTTACTCCCATCACACGTGCCACCATCCACCATCGCAGCTGCTTTGCGCAGCGCAGCCCACCACGGAAAATGAAGATAACCAGGAAAAACGGACGCAACCGGTCTCTACCCAGAAGGGGAAATGCATGAAAAAACTCGACAGAGATAAATTAGCGACGGAAGAAACCAGACTGATCGCACCCTGCGGGATTTATTGCGGGGCGTGTGACCCGTTTTTAGGAAAAAGCAAAGAACTGGCACGGGAGTTGTTTAGAATTATCGATGGCTTTAACATCACGGATGTTGCACCCATAGTTCTTGGGCTTGAGCAGGAAAAGATGACGGAGTTTTTACGTATCCTGCAACAACTGAGTGAAGCAAAAAGATGCCCGGGATGCCTTGCTGGAGGGGGGAATCCGGGCTGCCCGATGAAAGCCTGCACCGGGGAAAAAGGGTACCTTACCTGCGCCGAGTGTGAGAAGCTGTCATGTTCCGCAGATGAAACACACAAAGATGATGATCCGATGAGCGCACCGCGGATTTTGGGAATGATTACCAGAAGGTATGCCGGCTGGAATATTGAGAACCTCAAGCGGATACGGGAAGTGGGTTATCGAACGTTTATCGATGAGATGCAGCGCAAGGTGCGACAAGGATTTTTAACCAGCGATGTCATATCCGGTGAAATGGTGCTGACGGAATTTCTGAAAAAATTTTAACAGGCTGCGAAAAACTTCTTTTTCAACAACCTGCTAAACCGCGAAGCATGCGCGGAGAAAAAGCGAAGATCACAGAAGTGACCGGACAGACCTGCCAACCGGCATACCAAACCTTTCCACAGCAACCTGTTCACTGCCTGTGGATAACTGCCTGCTTGAATGAAAATCGATTCGATGAACACGGGCAATGTAGCACTCTGCTCAATTCCTGACCAGCAGTTATTGCCAATAAAATCAGCTACTTATAAACAATGAGCCGCACGCTGATCGCATCCGGCGTGCGGCTTTCCTTTTTATACTCAAGATATCCACAATGAGAAAGAAGGATTCAATATGTTGTGCAGGCCGGAGTGCTTTGCATCATCGTTTCCGGGAAAACAGGCCGCCCTGCGGATAATCAACCTTTAATCCACTTGTACGGTATAACACTATATATGGGAATGAGAGGGATGAGCACCGGTGTCTTCTTTACATACTCCTGATATGCAGGATCGGATCCGTAGTTCTTGTTCTGGCGGAGTTCGATTCTGCGCGTTGAACCGAACATGACATAGATGATGAGTATGTATCCCAGAAGCCCCACCATAATCTGGAACAAGCCGGTCAAGCAGGGAAGAGATGACAGCAGAACACCGGTCCAGACAAGGATTTCCCCGAAATAATTGGGACAGCGCACCATCTTGAAAAGCCCCTCCCGGCAGAAGGTCTTGGGGTTCACCTTTTTCGCCGCGTTTTTCTGCGCATCAGCGAGCGTCTGCATGAGAAAGCCCGCTGCAACGACAAGAATACCGGCATACAGCCATCCCTGATGTGCTCCCTGCATATTGTTTTCCAACCTGAAGTATATCGGGGACATCTGCATGACGTACTGTATGCTGACCAGAATCCAGGTGGCGATTTTAACAAAAAACGGTATCTTGTCGTACCCGGTTGAGGCCTCGTCCAAAACCTTGCGGTAGGCGCCGCTCTTCAATTCGCGGATGACAATGAAAAACCCCAAACGTGCCGCATACAGGGCGACCAGGGCAAGAAGCAGGAAAACCGGGGCTGTCAGGGTATCGCTAAAACCGATCATCAGGGCTACGGCCAAACCCAAAACGGCAAAGGCGTATCCCGAAGAAAGGAAATAAACAAACTTGTAAAATCCTACGGTGGTGATGACGGCAGCAACAATCAGCAAACTGTAACCCATGACACTCCTCCTTTAAAAAAATTATACGTTGTGCATCCGGCGCCACCCCTGTCCATCCGCCCGCCCGGTGCGTTACTGTAGATCTATTTTTATGGTAAGCGGCACCGGCTCACCGTCAATGGTTGCCGTTGCCCGCGCCGCGACGGACCCCTTCGCGGCGCTTCCGGCCTGCCGCAGCAGGATGGTTCCCCGGGTGACCTGCACGCTTTCCACATTGAAGGCATTTTCAGCCAGCATGGCAAAAATAAAGTGTGCCATGTCATTTTTATTGAGAACGCCTGCGGCCAGCCGGCCCAGGACAATGCCCCGCGCCTGAATGCCGGCCTTCTGCAGGGTAATCCTGCCGCGGCCGGCTGCCAGCGTATCTTCGAAGGGCCGCGAGATTGCCACCGCACCACCCTCTATGGACAGCGTGCCCGAGACGATTCCCGGTCGCTCCTTGTTCGTAAGATCCATCATCCGGTCTTCCAGCAGCTGGACATGCGACATCAGGAAATAATGGTACGGCGCCGGGTTGTACTCCTGCTGCTCAAAGATCGATTCGCCGATGATCAGGCGGGTTTTACCGTTCAGCAGGGTCTGGCTGCGGTGCCGTCCATCCAGAGCAAGAATTTCCGTGTTGTCTGGATCAACCAGCTCCACCGCGGACTTGTGCAGGCCATCCCATACCTCGGTCGTTCCCCACGCCCATTCCATGGGATATACCACCACGTAGTCATATCCCTCATTCACCCATTGCCACACCTGCTCGCCAACCCCCCGCAGGCCGTCGGACGGATCGTTGGAATATTCGGAATAGCATACGGTGAACGGTGTATCCGCTGCGTAAATGCTCGACATGCGCTGAGTCACAAAGTCTTCGATCCGCTGCCGCAGCATGGAATTTTGCAGCCGGCTGATGTCATAAAGGCGCGTGGTCTTGCTGCTTCCGTGACCTGCGCCGATGATCCCCACTTTCTTCCCCGGTAGAATGTTTGATGACTTCACCAGATTCCATGCCACAAGATACTGGGACCGCAAAAACCCTTCATAGTCCATGATCAGGTAGTCATTATTGGTGATCGAGCCCACCTCAACCGAGGTGCCCCGTTCCTGATTAATTTCATCAACCGCTTCCTGAAACTCCGGCCAGGCATCCCCCGACATCTCAAAGTCGGTTGAGCGGTGATAATCGCCGTATACCAGTACCGACGTGATCCCGCGCGCCCGTATCGTATCCTCGAGCTTTTCCTTGAGGCGGAAAATCGGCTCGCCGTCGCGGACCGGCTCCTTATATTCAAAGGTGCTGTACCAGTCGCCCGCGTGACGATAATTGTAGGTAAGGCGGTCAACAATCTCGCCATAAAATGCCCGCACCTGCGGGGTCGCACTTTGGTCTTCCACACCGAGCTCAGCGATCAGCTGGAGATTGGTCCAGGCCGTGTTTTCCACCATATCATCAAGGCCGTTCGGGCCGGGAATTTCAAAAAAAGGCTCAAGGCATGCAGTTCCGGGATTGGCCGCCGGGGTCCCGGCAACGCTCTCGCCCATGAAATCGACGACTGCGGAAGGATTCTCGTTTAACGGATCATCCGGATCAACCACCACCGCCCGGGTGTCGGTAAAACAGTTTGCCGGAATAAACCCCAATCTTCTGAGATGGTCCGTGAGGTTCAAGGCAAGGGTTAAATTGCCCTGTAACTCCCCGGCGGTCCAGCCTTCGAAAGGCCCGGGATAGGGATTGAGCGGGGCACCGATGACAATCAGCGGCCGGGAAACATCGATGCCGTTATTGACCATAAACCCGCGGTACGGCGGTATAATCGCAGGCCCCCGCACGGCTATCTCGCTTCCATTCTGATCAAGCGGGATAGCGGTTAAGGCAAGAAATCCGTTCCGTACCTCGGTCGTATCAAAACTCACTTCATAGGTGGGAGGCAAACCCGAAAGCGTCTTTATCGGTTCGTCATCCGCTGAGATTCGCAATTCATACTTCATTGAGGCAGGGATCGGTGCACCGGTTCCCTGCACGGTGGCCTTAATCTGTATGGTACCCGATATTTCATCACAACCCCTCGGCTTTTCATATTCGATGCGGATTGCTTGCGAGGGATTAAATGCGCCACACAGCACGTCCCAGTTTGTCCCCTGGCCATGGCAGAGAGAACAATCAATTCCTGCGTAGTCGGGCTCGTTTTCAGGATTGCAGCTTAATCCAAGGTATGCGAATGCTGATGCAGAAAAAAAGAAGATTATGAAAAAAAGCGCCGACTGTAGTT
Source organism: uncultured Thermodesulfobacteriota bacterium (assembly GCA_964632275.1). Lineage (GTDB taxonomy): Bacteria > Desulfobacterota > WTBG01 > WTBG01 > WTBG01 > CAZWCD01. The sequence goes on along the minus strand of CAZWCD010000039.1, from coordinate 5,298 downwards.
TTTTCATGGTCCCCCCGTTTCTGTAGCAATGGTTCCGCCCTGGTTCCTTTTCACCTTTATAATATATGTATCAATGGTTGTCAAAATGTAAATCCGGGCGATCGCCGGGCGATGAATCTTAATGGATTGAAGAACTGGTGTCTTTGATGCATGGGTCTGATTCGTGATCTTCCGGGAATTTACATCAGGTGCGGCAGACTGGTGATAAAAGCCATACACAAGGAGGAAGGAGACAAGAACGCATATCAGTTACTGGTGCACATGGCAATACGCCCTGCGCATATACCACGTACGCTGAATAGCGCGGCTCCATGAATCACACGTACACCCGCCACCACGCCCGCAACGCCAGCAGCAGCATGTGCGCCCGGGTGGCGCCGGCGCGCCGGGTAAAAACGTCGTAGTTGCTGCGGCGAATGGCGTCATGGATGCCGCGATACACTTCCAGCGCGATCATAATGCCCCACCGGCCGTTCCTGAGGCGGCGTACCCCGTTTACCGCATCCCGGTAATACCCTTCGGCACGTTCGATCTGGAATTCCATCAGCCTCACAAATCGATCGGTCACCCGGCCGGCCGCAAGGTCATCCTCGGTTACCCCGAATCGAACCAGGTCCTCTTCGGGAAGGTAGACGCGACCCCTGCGCCAGTCCTGCCCGACGTCGCGCAGGAAATTGCTGAGCTGCATCGCCACCGCAAGGCTGTCGGCGCGGGGAATGATTTCATCAAGAGAGCACGGGGGTCTCACCCCGAGGATGCAGGTCATGGCCCGGCCGACCGCGATCGCGCTCCCCTCCATGTACCGCATCAATTGGGCAAAATCGGGATAGCGGGTGACGGTCAGGTCCTCGCGCATGGAACGGAAATAGGGAACCATGGTCTCCGGCGGGATGCCGCATGTCAGGGCGGTGCTCAGGTAGGCCCGCATGACCGGGTGGCTGCTCTGCTGCGTCGCAAACGCCTGACGGTAGGTCTGCTCCCATTCTTCAATGGCCGCGCTGCTTGATGCAAAGCCATGATGTGACTCATCCACCCGGTCGTCACCGACACGCAGGAAGGCATAAAGAGCCTGCACGTGGTGAAGAACCTCGCGCGAAAAAAAACGGCCGGCAAAAGAAAAGTTCCTGCTTGCGGCGAACAAGACCCGCTGGCACGCGGCATAGTCCGCGGGGGTAGCCGCAGCCGGCATAGGTGCATTTTTCACGGTGCGCATCATCATGTCCAGGATGCTCTCACGGGGTCCGTCCTCCGTTTTTTGCCGGCCCTTACGCCGCAAGCCGGGCCGCAATCAACACCCGGGTCATGCCCATGTAGGGGTAGCGGCCTGGTTCGCATTTTGTTAGGCACGTACCCCGGCCTTCGCCTGCCCGCGGCCACCCGCATATGGCATGGGTAAAGGCGGTGTCACAGGTTTATGCGGCCAGGGGCTGCAAAACCGGCGCGGGTCAGTCGCCGAGCCACCGTTCCAGCAGCCGGGCAAAGGCCTCCCAGTTTTTTTCCAGCATGAACAGGTGGCCGCCGGGCTCGATAATCTGGAGATCTTTGGCATGGTAATAGCGGGCAAGAACCTGGTTCAAATCCACCGGGTACGCAAGCCCGATTTTTTTGAGGTCAAAGCCGAGGACGTAGACCGGGCAGCGTATCTTTTGCGCGTCCACCTCCACCCCCTGCATTTCATGGAGCGCCCGCGCCGATTCCTTGCCCATCATCCGGTGGCACTCCAGCAGAACCTCCTGCTCAACATTCCCGCGGTCAAACATGTAGCCGATGAGCTTCTGCGGGTCACTGTCAGATTCCACCACCTTGTGCCTGGTAACCCGCCCCTGTTCTTTTCCCCGCTTCAGGAAAGCTTCAAAATCAATATCTCTCATGGCCGATGCCGGTGCTCCGGTGTGAAGGAGCACGAGCTTGCGGGGATTTTTCATCTCAGCCTGCTTTTGCGCCAGCACGCCGCCCATGCTGTGGCCCACGAGCATGAGATCTTTGCCGATCCAGGTGATGACCGCATCCACATCTTCCAGATATGCTTCTACACCAACCTCTCCCCAATCCGCCACCTGCTCGCTCAGATGATGGCCGCGCAGGTTAAGCGCATAGCAGGTCCAGCCGCGGGACGCAAAGCAGCGCAGGAAGTTCCGCCACAGCCAGCTCCCGCAGCTCGAGCCATGGACAAAGAGGATGGGTACAGGATGCCGCTCCTGTTCCGGCGTGAACACCTCGACCGCAATACCATTAATTTTTTCCACTCTTTCCTGAAACGTCATCTATCAGCCTTTCATCATTGATATATTGTATAATAATCGTCTTCAATTCATTCCACCCGCCGGAGTACACCTAGGCCGGATACACGCTCTTGTCCAGCACCTCCTCCACGTGGAAAATATAGGCGGTCCTCCAGGGCCACTTCGCCGGATTCTCGCCGTGCGCGGCACAGGCGGCCCGATTAATAAACTCCCGCACCGGCCCTGATTTCTGCACCTCCACCGTGCAATTGACCTGGAAGTGCGTTCCGGGAGGATAATAATAGACAATGGCTACCTTCTTGTTCTGCCGGACATTCTCCCAGGTCTTCTTTCCGAATCCCTCGAGGGTGCCAAGCAGCTCGAAGTTTACCTTCTGCACCGCTTCATCCCGATCAAAATAGATATAGTTGAGCGAGTGACTGAGCCCGTCAACGATAAATGCAGGATTCGGTGAATAGACCCACCCCTGCCCTTCATAGTCGGCACCCATTTGTTCTTTGACCTTCTCCCACCGCCAGTTCAGGAATTGATCATAGGCTGCAATGGCTTCCTGCAGGTACTGCTCTTTTAATATATATCCGACGCTTTTCACTGCGCCGTTGGGAACCAGGTTCTGATCACAGGTAATCATCACCGGGTTGTTCCGGGTAAGCCCCAGGAACACCTCGGCAAGGGGCTTCTTTTCTCCCTTCACCCGTTCCCGGTAGTCCTCCCTGAGACCATAATAAAAGTGAGCGAGAAAGTCATCGGTTAATCGCGCCATGAATACAACACCTCCTCAATCATTGTGCCTGCGCGTCACTGCAGGCTTCCCACACCGCATGCTTGATGCCTTTGACGGTGTGGTGGTAGACCATTCTGACCGGCGTGATGCGGATGAGGCGCAGAATGCCTTTCGGAAAAACGAACGATCTGCCGGTCGCCTGCTCAATGTCCCTGATGATGGGGCGGAGAATCTCAAGGCCACGGGCAAACTCGGGGCACTCATCATCAAACACCTCTGCGGTGCCCCAGATGTTGATGCCCCGCGTTTTCATGGCCTTCGACCCGGTACCGATGCCGATACCGACCCGGTTGTTCTCTCTCAAATTTTTAAACTTGTCCCCGCCCTCGCTGAAGATATAAATGGTGAGGCCGTCATTGACGTAGTCGACCACTGAAACACGCGGCCATCCTTCTTTGCCGCAGGTCGCAAGGGTGCAGGGCTGCTTCTTGCCGAGGTAGTCGATGATCTCCCTTTCCAGCTCCTCCCGGGACGGCCGCCGGCGCTGTATGCCCATGGTCTCCAGCGCCTTGTCATACATGGCATCCCGTTCCTCGTAGGTAATTTCATGCAACGCCATTGCGCCACCTCATGCTTACTGGGTTACCGGTATTGCTGTAGGTGTGGACATATATAGCATGGAATAAACGACCTGCAAAGGACTAATTCTCCTGAAGAAAAGGGGTCAGGTCTCACCGGGTTGTTGCCCAAAGCGAATGACAAAAAAGTAATTAAGGAGTAGTCCCGCCTAACAGTGGCTAGTGAATATAAGGTGCCGTTCGTTGAATGTGGTGCAGTTCCTAATAATATAGTGCGGTATGAGTGAAACAAGCGATGTGCAGGCACAGGTGGCGAGCGTTTTTGCATGCGCTGCCGACGCATGAGCTGCCTTGGCAAGACCGCTTTCGGTGTGGGTGATGAAAACCCGGATATTCTGCACGGCAGCAATGAGAAAATCCTGAATCTGCATTCTCCACAACCGTCGCCAACGGGCCCGCTGGTATCCGTAAAGCGTAGACTGAGCAAATGATCGCTCCGATAGATGCTTCCTGGTTCTGAGATCCCTTTGTGCGTGCCGGCTTCGAGCGAGGGTGAGCATGCTATCCAATTCGAGTTGTCTGCAATGTCGTTTTAAAGACCGCCCCGTTTTTGCGCGGGTACAGTCTGCCCGGAGTTGACAATCGGCACAGACTTTGGAAGGAGCCTTGTATTCATAGTGCTGTCGTTCTTTGGAATAATTTCTCCTTTTTAAGAGGTTGCCCGCCGGGCAGATAAAGGTGTCATCATCCGGATTATAGGTAAAGGCTTCTTTGGGGAAGATATCCTTGGTGCGGCCGGAGTTGCGGTGGGATTCCTCGAGAGAGGGGATATGTGCTTTAATCCCTCGGTCATAACTGGCTAGGTAGTTCTCGATCGTGCCATACTTGGTGTCGGCCACCACGGTTGCAACCTGCTTATGGGTATGGTCCTGATGCGCATCGATCATTGCTTCGAGCAGTTCGCCATCATCACGCGCGCCATCAGTAACCATGGTGGCAGTAATGACTTCATGCGCGGGGTCAACCCCCCGATGTGTCTTATACCGTAGTTTCGATCTTCCGCTCCCGTGCCGGGTGACCGCGGCATCGGGATCGGTGGTCGACTGATACCGGCGGTTGGCAGGGATGGGTTTCTCGGGTGGCGCTTCCTCCAACCGTTCTTCAAGCGTGTGGTAACTCTGGTTAATGTGTTTTATGACACACTGCCTGTCTACTACCGAGTTATTGGAGGCATTGGCGTCAATCAGGCTTGAGTCAATAAAAAGCTTGCTGCCGTCAACCAGGCCGGCTTCGACGCACTGCCATACGATGCGCTCAAAAAAACGCTTAAATGCCTCAACCCCCCAGCGGGTCCGGGCTTTGCTTAATACACTGTGATTGGGAATCTCATGTTCAAGGTCGTAGCCCAAAAACCATAACCAGTCTAACCGCACGGGGATGGTATCCATCAGCTCCCGTTCAGAACGGACATTATACAGCATCAACAGGAGCATCATCTTCAGAATAACCGGCGGGGGTACGGAAACGTTGCCCTTATTCCCGTAATACTCCTTTACCTCCTGGTAGATGAAATCAAAATCTATCAGTGCTTTGATCTTTCGAAGGATATGGTTCTGGGGCACCCGTTCTTCCAGACGCAGGTTGTAATAAAAAAGCTTCTGCTGATTATTCTCTTGACCCATCATAGAGCCTGTTCTCCTCTTAAGTGCTGTGCTTAAGAGGGATTGTACCATACTATCTGTGGCGAGCAAAA
>CAZWCD010000038.1:15291-20833 GCA_964632275.1 uncultured Thermodesulfobacteriota bacterium | reverse complement strand
CGCATACAAATCCCAGGCCGAGTTTTTCCAGGCACTGCCGGGTCTGCAGGCCGCTTGCCGCGTTCCAGCCGCGCAGCCGGTAAAACTCGTCCTTCATCAGCTCAAAGGCCTCCCGGTCAAGGGTCTTGCCCTTGCGGGATATGATTTCATTCCCCCGGCCCGGCAGCTCCAGGTCGGGATTGAACATGCCGAACACCCCTTCCGAGGTTTCCAGCGGCTCTTTGAAATTAAACTCACCCAGGGCATCCGCCTCCCTGCCGGCCCTTCCTTCCCGTCCCATGATCGCCCGCTGCAGGTTGACCGAGCGCTCGCCGAGCGCAAGGTAATGGCTCTCGGAGAGATCTCTCCCGGTCACCGCCTCAAAAAGCCGGGGCACCAGGGTGGGATCGCCAAGGTGGTCCTCCTTCTGGTCCGTGTCGAGTATGGGATAATACCGGTCGCAGGCCACCATGCATTCCTTGGCGTGCTGGCGGTTCTGAATGATGAACGCCGCCTGCGCCTTGCCGTCATAGGTGGAAAAATCAACCGCTGCTTCGCTGCCCCAGGCCCGCTTCGCCACCCGCCGCAGATCATCGGTGGTGATGGGAGACATGGCCCCGGCAGTCGTGTGCCAGAGGGCCCATTTGAGCAGGAGAAAATTCACTTCGTGGAGCTGTACGATGGGATTCCGGGGCTCGGTGGCATAGAAGAGCGACGTTATCAGAAATACCCGGGAGCCGTAAGAGTCGTTGACATACCCGGAAGGGGTAACCCGCGCCAACGCCAGCGCTTCCGCCTCCGTTCCCAGCTGCCGTGCCGCCCTGCGCGTTCCCTCGGCCAGCAACTCGCCAAAGCCCCTCTTCTGAACGATCTTTTCAACCAGGCAGTTGATAAACTCGAGGCTGCCGATTTTTGACAGGGGAAGGCCGGTCTCTTTCTCATCCAGCACCCCCTTGCGAAACGATTCGTTGAGCCAGTGGATGAGGTTGGTCACTTCTCCGGTGCATAATCCGTAGCGGTTGCAGAGCGAGGTGGCCAGGAAAGGATTTTCGGTTGCGGTGCCGTAATACAGTTGATCCCAGGGGGTGTAGAAATAGGAGGAGGCGCAGCCCTTCCGCACCTCGACCAGGCCGGATGTATGCTTATAATTGGCCCTGCTGCACGCCGCGGGGCAGCTGTAGCAGGGCGCGGCCTTGACCTTGTCGATGCCTTCAAGCATCGGTTCGGTCATGAAGACGCTTTCATTAAGCCCCTTGCGCAGCATTTTCGCCTGCTGGTTGATCTCGCGCACCCGTTCGGGATGAGCGGTGTCGACCTTCCGGTTGCCCTTTACCACCAGCGCCTTGAGATTCTTGGATCCCATGACCGCGCCCATGCCGTTGGAGACGCCGCCTCCCTGGTCGGTCATGGCAATGGCAAATCGTATCATCCGCTCGCCGGCGGGGCCGATGCAGACCACCCGGGCGCTGCTGCCGTGCTCTGCCTTTAACCGCTCCATGGTTTCATCGGTGGTGAGCCCCCGGAGGCCCTGTGCGCTTTTGAGCGCGACCTGGTCGTTTTCGATGAGAAGATATGATGCCTCCCGTGCTTTTCCGTTTATGATCAGTCCGTCATAGCCGGCATGCTTCAGGCCGGCGCCGAAGAAACCGCCGCCGTTGCCGAACCCGTACTGGTCCGGATAGGAGAGGGGAGACTTGGCGCTCATGACCCAGCGGGAACATGCGGTTGCGGCGGTTCCCCCAAGCGGCCCGGGCATGATGAGCAGACGGTTGTCCGGATCGAAAGCGCCTGTCGTCGCCGACACCTCATCCCAGTAAAGACGGGCCGCGAGCATTCTGCCCCCGATGAAGTCGGCGGTATACTCCGCGCTCGACGCGGTCACCGCATCACCTGAAGAAAGATCAACCCGTAACAACTTTCCTGTCCATCCGTGGGATGTTTCCATATGCTCAATCCTTTTATGGCGCAAATAAGAATTCCTTCATGAACCGCTCGCCCCGCTCCTCGCCGAAGTAGCTTTTGAGGGGTGAGCTGCCGGGATCCTTGTAGGCATAGTCGTACCGGTAATCCTCCAGGTATGTCTCCCGAAGCGCCAGCGCCTCCGGGTCAGTAACCGGCTCCGCTTTTTTGATGCAATCGCAGAACGCCGCAAGATACTCCTTGAACGCCTTTTCAACGTCAGCAAGATAGTGACCTTCGCACCAGCGGTAGAGCGCATACCCGGAGTCGTACCGTTTTGCCCAGTCATGCACCTCGCGCCGGCCGCCCTCCGCCTGGGGGATGTAGCTGTATCGTTCTGCAATTGCTTTCAGTGGTTCAATGTATTGTTTCATGTATGCCGCGTGCTTTGTAATGGGGTGCAGATCAAGCACCGCAATTAAAAATCTGCTGGCGTATACGAAGGTGAACCCGAATATGGGGAAGTCATAGGTTTTACCCGGCGGTATGCTTCCGAAATGCACGGTCATCGAACCCGCGTAGTCCATTTCGCCCATGCGGATTCCTCCGGTTTTGGGGCAGGCAAGATGCTCACTTTGAATTACCGCTCCTTTGCTCTTTTCGGTGGAACGCATCAGCTTGAAATCAGGGTTGATCGGCAGTTCCTTCAGCTCGAAGACCCTGCTCATTTCCTCGCGCAGGATCCGGTTGAACCTGATGGTATACTTCTTTTCATCATCCATGGAGCAAACCTCCTTCAGGGTGTGATAAACCTTCAACTTGAAAACAGATTTGGGATACCCCCTCACCCTAACCCCTGGTCGCCTTCGGCGCCGCCAGAGGCGGGTAAACCTCTCCCCCGGTGGGGCGAGGGAACTATTTATTTTTCCCTATCCTCTTATGGCAAGAGAGAATCAATAATCCCCCTCTCCCCGCTGCGGGAGAGGGATGGGGTGAGGGGGAGATACATTTACCGCAGTGCATTTTCTTGCTTGATGGTGCTCGAAAGCGCAGCTACTTGCTCGCCCATCGCTGCGATGTCCGGTACTCGGTGCCGGCAAGACTGCCGTCAACCAGGATGACCTGGTCGATGGTGATTTTGGTCATGATCATTTCTTTTTGGATGATGGCCTTCCACTGCTCAACGGAAAGCTTCCTGGCGGCAGCCCCATACTGGAAGGGATATACGCTGAGGCCTTCTTCAAATTCCTTTTTGGAAGCGTCGAGCAGCTCCGCCCTGCCCAACACCTGGATGCAGAGGGTGTTGGCGAAATTGTCGTCGAACTCACGGTGCCAGTTCAGGCTCACGTAAGGATTGTTCTTGATATGCAGGAGCTTTGCGGTGCTTTTTTCATGCAGCCCATAGAGCACGTGCTTCGCCGGATCGAGGGCGAATTCCGCGGTGGTGGTCGTGGGCCGGTTGTTCATCGAAGTGGCAAGCACCATGGTTCGTTTAAAGCCTTTCTGCTTGAACATTTCCACAACGCGTTCCCACACTTTTTCTTTCGGCATCACTCCTTCGCCCGCCTTCCATTTCAGGTACTCCCCGGTCAGCCAGGCTTCGGTCGCGGTGGTCTTTGCATCAAGCTTGAGTTCATGACAGTCGTTGCAGGTCATTCCTTCCTCTATTGCCGGATGGTCTTCGTTAATCGATGCAGTAACATCAATCGGCTTTGCCTCCGGCTGCGCCGGCTCCTTTTTTTCACTGCCGATGGTGCCGTTTGCAATGCACAGGCAGCCGACCAGCATGAAGCAGGCACAGAGGAGGGCAGGGTTCCTTCGGTTTTTCATTGGTTGCTCCTTGGTTAAAAAGTTCGGCGGATTTTTAAGGAAGCCGCTGCAGGACGCATGCGGTTCCGAACGGTTATTTCTACCACTTTTCCGCTGGGCCGCAAAGGATATTTTTTATCTGCCGCACGGCAGTGCGGCCAGGCCCTCACCAACCGCCTATGATCGGCAAATAATTACACATTATTTACAGTTCCACGAAACAATTTACCTCTCCCGCATAGTTCATTCATACCAACCGGCTATAGTTTGAAGCAACCAGAACAAAAGAACCGTGAAGGGAGGAAACAGCCATGAAAAGAATGTCGTTAATGATCCACATCGTCGCAGTTTGTGTGCTTGCCGGGGTTCTCCATTTCGGCCAGATACACCAGGCCCGGATGGATAATGTCGTATCGATCCAGGGCGCCATGTCCGGCTATGCCGAGCAGATTCCCTGGGTGGTAATGGATCCCGTTGCCGGTGTGCTCCGTTAAGCGTTACACCTGCCTGTTTCATTCTCGCACCTCCATTTCAGGCAGAACCCTCAGCAGCGATGCTGGGGGTTTTTTTATCAGGGCTGCTGCGGCAGGAAATATGTTCTCTGTTGTGACCACCCCTGTCGCATCCCCGTGCTAGAGTTTTTGCATTGAATGTCCATGCCCTTTCAGGGTGCCACAAAGTATAGACGCGTCATTCTGCGGCTCGACCGCGGAATCCAGTGCATCTTTCTTATTGGATCCAACGATCCCGTCGCAGAATGACCATTGATTATGGAGGGCCATGCTCCGTCATGGCCGCATAGAAGCACCGGACGCGACGGAGTGCGTCCCTCCACAATCGAAGAAACAGCTCACCGATACAAGAGAAGTGTGATGATGCCGGTTTCAGCAATGGAGGTGCTCCATGCAACGACTATGGTTTCTGCTGTTCATGCCGCTTTGTTTACTTGCGCCCCTGACCGGCGCGCATGGCTTTCATGAGGTCGCGCTTCAGGGAGGCAATGGCATCACCGAAGGCTATGCGGAACGGTATGACGGCGCCGATGCCGCAGGCAACCATCATTCCGTATGGCTTTACACCAGGGCCGCCTGCGACTCAATCCGGTGGAGCCTGGGGGAGACGACGCACAGCGAGAATCTCACCTGCGGCGGCGCGTCGGGATTCATAGGCGTCCCCGAGGGTGTTCACCATGTGGTTATTGAAGGGTGCGGGAAGCGCATTGCCGCCTACCTCAGCGTCAAAAGCGACATGCGTTTAATGATTGAGCCGGCTGATTTAAACGCCAGGGACAGATGCCCGGACGGCGATGCGCCCGGCGAGGGCGGCAGCTATTATGTCGATGTCGCTGAGTCCCTGGGGTCAATCTCCATCATATCTGATTTGTAAGACGATGTGCCGCTTCGGCGGAGCTGAGATACACGGATGGAAACGTGGTGGAGGGGAGGGGTATGGGGCCGCAGCAAACCCCTTCAAGACTTCCTCATACTGCAGAACCGTTTGAGGCAATGACCTCTTTATACCAGAGAGCAGAATCCTTCAGGATTCGCTTCCCGGTTGGATACTCCACGTACACGATCCCGAAGCGCTGGCTGTACCCCGCCGCCCATTCGAAGTTGTCCAGGATCGACCAGAGAAAATAACCGCGCACGTCAATGCCCTCCGCACCGGCGCGCCTGAGCTCCCGCAGGTAGTCACGCAAAAAATTGATACGTTCAGGGTCATGCACCCTTCCGTCAACGTCAACCGCATCGTTGCGCGCCATGCCGTTTTCCGAGATGATCACCGGAAGTTTATAACGCTCGCTGTACAATTTCGGCGCCCAGTACAGGACTTCCGGCACAATCGGCCAGCCGGA
>CAZWCD010000038.1:6441-15191 GCA_964632275.1 uncultured Thermodesulfobacteriota bacterium | reverse complement strand
CGCTGTACAATTTCGGCGCCCAGTACAGGACTTCCGGCACAATCGGCCAGCCGGAAGCGGTGCAAGGCTGGTTCGGCTGCAGTTCAACTGACTCGGGTGAACCATTTTCCCCCTTCCGGTATCGTCGGCCGAAGTAGACATTGACTCCCAGAAAATCCAGCGGCTGGCTGATAATGCTCATGTCATTGCTGCCGATAGCGGGCATCGATGGGGCGAAGCGTTCAACCCCGTCATCTGGGTAGCGGCCGAAGACAACCGGGTCAAGCCACCAGGTGGTATTGCAGCAATCCTCTCGCGTGATGCTGAAAAATGCCTCGCGCGCCGCCCGGACATCTTCATCACGGTCGGAGGCGGGTACTGCCACCTCCCCGGCCGACACCGCACAACCGATGCGGGATGCTGTTTTGGAGAGTTCGCGGATGGCCTGCACCGCCTTGCCGTGGGCTAGCAGGACATGATGGGCAATGGTCAGAATCTCGGAAAATGGAAGCCGGTCGCCCGGGGCATGGATGCCCTGCCGGTATCCCATGCCCACAAAGATTTGCGGTTCGTTGAAGGTAAACCAGTGGCTGATGCGGTCTGACAAACGGTTGACCACCGCCGCGACATAGTCGGCAAACCAGTCGGGGCTTTCCCGCCGGAGCCATCCCCCCGCTTCGTACAGGGGTAAAGGATAGTCCCAGTGGTAGAGCGTGGCAAAAGGGGTTATGTTGGCCCGAAGAAGTGCGTCAGTGAGGCGGTCGTAGAAGTCCAGTCCCGCACGGTTGACCTCGCCTTTTCCTTGCGGCATCACCCGGGGCCACGCAATGGAGAATCGGTAGGCGTTGATGCCGATCTTTTGCATCAGCGCAATATCATCCGCATAGCGGTGGTAATGATCGCAGGCGCTGTCGCCGCTCTCCCCCCGGTGTACCGCGCCCGGTTTCCGGCAGAACCTGTCCCAGATGGACAGCCCTCTGCCATCTTCATGAGCGGCGCCTTCAATTTGATAGGCGGACGATGCGGCGCCCCAGATGAAATCCTGCGGAAATGTCATGGGCCAAGCCTCTTCCCCGAAGCGATCACGCGCTGATAATGACGTTGACACGGCCGGGGCTTTCACCTATAGTTCTGCAATTATTGAGACTGCGTCTCGGGTGAACTCTGTTCATGCCAGGACGAAATTTCCCTTGCTTCGGTACTTGCTTGCCAGGGGGTGATGCATGCATACCCAGCAACAGCCGTACGGCAATTTCCCAATCCAGATCGAAAGCCCTTCCGGATTGCGCGTTCAGGTCAACGCCAATGGCTCCATCCGGCGCATGGACTACCGCGACATCATGCTCAACCTTTTCCTCGGCACCGAGGTTGAGGGCGGCCCGGCAAACATCTTTCTGCGCCGCCGCACCGGATTGATCGAAGCCATCCCGCTCCTCGGACCGCGCAGCCCCGCGGTTTTTGATGTCGGGAAGCGGTCCATGACCGGACGGGGGCACTGGCAGGGGATCGATTTCCGCGTTTCACTGGTGCTGGCTGAAGACGCCCCGGCCTGGTTCTGGCACGTGACGCTGCAAAATACCGGCAGCGCAGCCGAGACGGTGGACCTGGTCTATGCCCAGGACCTGGCCATTGCCGATTACGGCGCGGTGCGGCTCAACGAGTACTATGTGAGCCATTACGTTGATCATGCGCCGCTCTCCCACCCGCAGAAGGGATGGGTGATGGCATCGCGCCAGAATCTTTCAGTGGGCGGCCGCAACCCCCTGACGGTAATCGGGTCCCTTGCAGGGGGCGTCAGCTATGCGACGGACGCCCTTCAGGTGTACGGCCTTCTCAACCGGGCAGGCGCCGGCCCGCTGGTATCCGTGCAGGAACTCCCCGGCTGCCGCCTGCAGCACGAGCACTCCATGGTGGCGATCCAGGACGGTGCGGTGGAACTCAGGCCGGGCGCCGTCATGGAGCGCGGCTTTTTCGGCTGGTTCGAAGAGCATCATCCGGCGGCAAGTTCGGAGGCGGATCTCGCCTTTGTGGACAGGGCGCTTTCATTGTCCGAGGCTGCGCCGGAGGCCGAACCGGATGAATCCTTGGCGGCAAATGCCTCGCCGAGCCTGTTCTGCCGCGCTCCCCTGCTGGAGTCGCTGGAGCTGAGTGACGGGGAAATAGGCGGCATCTTTGACGGCGAGCGCCACGACGAAGAGTACGAAGACGGCCGGCTGCTCTCTTTTTTCATCGGGACAAACCGGCACGTGGTGCTCAAAGCAAAAGAATTAAAGGTGTTGCGGCCGCACGGCCATATCATGCGCACCGGCAGCAGCTTAACCCCCGACGAGACCGCTCTGACCTCCACCGCCTGGATGGCCGGCGTGTTCCATTCCATGGTAACACAGGGACATGTGAACATCAACCGCTTCCTCTCCACGACGCACAGCTATCTGCGCCTGCTCTACGCAAACGGCCAGCGCATTTTCGTGGAGCTTGAAGATGAATGGCGCCTGCTCGAAGTGCCCTCCGCCTTCAGCATGGAGCCCAATGGCTGCCGCTGGATTTATAAACACGACAGCGGGATGATCCAAGTGCGCAGCAGCGCCCCGGTTGAGAGCCACGTGCTGACCCTCGCCGTCGAGGTGCTTTCGGGTGAGCCGGTCCGCTTCCTCATTTCCAACCATGTATCCATCAATGGTGATGACGGCAGTAATGCGGTGCCGGTGGACTACGAGGAGAGCCACGAAGGAATCTTTGTTCGCGCTGTGCCCGATTGCGATGTGGGCCGCCGGTTTCCCGGAGGAGGCTTTCGCATCGCCTTCCTGCCCGGCACGGTCATCGAGACGATCGGCCGGGACGAGCTGCTGTTTGCCGACGGATGTTCCCGCAACCAGCCTTTTTTATGCATGGTCACTGCGCCTGCGCTATCAGCAGGATTGAACATAAACGGCTGTCTTATTCAAGAAGCTTTAGAAAAAACGGTCGCACTGCCCGGCGAACAGTTTAGGGATGCGGTAACACCGCTGCTGAGTGTTGCTCCGCCGGCGAGCCCCCTGGCGGGGTGGTTGCAGCATCTGCAGACCATCCTGCCCTGGTACATCCAGAATGCATTTGTTCATTACCTGGCGCCGCGCGGCCTGGAGCAGTATTCCGGGGGCGGTTGGGGAGTGCGCGATGTCTGCCAGGGGCCGGTGGAACTCCTGCTTGCCCTGGGCCGCTTCGAGCCGGTGTGCGACCTTTTGCTGCGCGTTTTCCGGACGCAGAATCCGGACGGGGACTGGCCACAGTGGTTCATGTTTTTCGAACGGGAGCGCAACATCAGGCCGGGCGATTCCCACGGCGACATCGTCTTCTGGCCTTTGTTGGCACTGGCCCAGTACCTGATTGCTTCGGGCGACGCGGAACTGCTTCAGGAGCAGGCGGTTTTCTTTCATCCCGAGGGTGATCGGCATGCCGAGCGTGCCACGGTGTGGCAGCACGTTGAGCGAGCCCTCGCGGTGATTGGTTCCCGGGTCATAGGCGGCACCCGGCTCGCAGCTTACGGCCACGGCGATTGGAATGACTCGCTGCAGCCGGTGCAGCCGGCCATGCGCGAGCACCTCTGCAGCAGCTGGACGGTGACCCTCCATTACCAGACTATGACCACGCTTGCCGCGGCCCTGCGCGGGCTGGGCTTGGTGAAGGATGCAGACCGCTGTGACGCCATGGCGGCGGGAGCCCTGGATGACTTCAGGCGGCTTTTGCTGGTTGATGAGGTCGTGGCCGGATTTGCCTTTTTCCAGGAGGACGGGACCATCGAATACCTGCTGCATCCCCGCGACCGCACCACCGGCCTTTCCTACAGCCTGCTGCCCATGATTCACGCCATTATCAATGATCTTTTGACTCCGCAGCAGGCACAGGCGCAACTCCGGATCATCCGGGATCATCTGATCGGTCCCGATGGCGCCCGCCTCTTTGACCGCCCGGTGCAATACGCGGGCGGCATACAGCGTTATTTCCAGCGGGCGGAAAGCACCTCTTTTTTTGGCCGGGAAAACGGCCTGATGTACACTCACGCCCACCTTCGTTACGCGGAAGCGCTTGCCCATTACGGCGATGCCGATGGGTTTTTCCATGCCCTGTGCCAGGCCAACCCTGTGGGCATGGAAGAGCTGGTGCCTCCCGCTGCCCGCCGTCAGGCCAACTGTTATTACTCAAGCTCCGATGCGGCGTTCGCCGACCGCTACCAGGCGTATGTCGAGTATGAGAAGGTGATGAAAGGCGGGGTTCCGCTTGAAGGGGGCTGGCGGGTGTATTCGAGCGGGGCAGGCATTGCAACCGGACTGATCATGCGATGCCTGTTCGGCTTTCGCCTGGAAAAATCAGAGCTGGTGGTTGATCCGGTGATGCCGTCGGCCCTTGATGGATTGAGGGTCAGGCTGAAACTGATGGCGTCCCTGTTTGATGTGACCTATAATAGTACAGGGGCGGGATGCGGACCCTCGAAGGTTATCGTAAACGGTGCGGATCTGCACTTTACCCGCGGTAGCAATCCCTACCGCATCGGGGCAGCCAGGATTTCCCAGGAGGAAATCAGGAGGCATCTCACCGCGGACGTCAACCGGCTTGAGGTGTACCTGGGATGATGTCTATCAGGGAGGGGTGATACGATTATGAAAACCCTGCCGGCACATATTTATGAGTTCCTTTTCCTGCACTGCATGCTTCTCATTGCGCTTATGGGATGGGTTGCCGACGCACCCGCCTCCATGTGCGATGATCCGTCGCTGCTGCCGGTAGACCATGCTGATATTGCGCGATGCACGGTGGTGAAAAATCCCAACGTTTCGGGAAAGGCCGAGATTACCCTCGGATCGGCTGATGTATGCGTGGTGAAGGGCAGGGACGTTGATGACCGAAGGGACGAAGCGTATGACAGCTCGTACCGGTGGGACACCATCTATTATATCGGAGGGAGCATCGGGTTTACTGACCCCGCCACGGGTGATTTCATCACCCAGGAACATTTCGGTCGGAACTGGTCGAACAGCTTCGACCCCTCATCCCCCTCGTTCATCTATCAGACCTTCTCCTCGCTCCGCTTCTGTGAATGGGTGAGCTGCGGCCTGGGGCGCTTGCAACGATATAGAACCCACGGCTGGCTGGACGAGCGCAACCGGACATTGCGCTATAAGCATGTCAACTGCTACGGCAGGATCGAACTTGATTTCGAACTGCAGTGTGAGTAGCGGTGACTGGCAGGGTTGCCTCCTTCCTTAAAACCTACAACCTTACCACCACTCTGGCGGGACATTCGCTGATCGTAAAGCTATCATCGGTAAAACTGTCGCTTGTCCTGCCGTTGACTTCAACCTCCCTGATGGGCAGCGCCAGCGGCGGTCTCACCACAACTCCTCCCGGCGGCACACTGATTCCCTCTCCAAGCTTGAAGTGCAGGGTTTCAGAATCATCCATGCGCAGCGAGTATGAGAACTTTCCGTAATAGGTTGCAAGCCCCTCAACCACCACTTCAAATCCATCTTCGAGCCACTCCGGCGACATCCCTGCGGCCAGGACAAGTGACCGGTCTGCCTCGCGCTCATAGGCGAACATGCTGCAGACGGACAGGATATACTCTGCGCTGATCCAGGTATGGGGAAGATCACCCATGAAGCTGGGGCTGCGCTGATCCCGCCAGGTAATTTCCGGCCACTGGTTCCAGGGCGGGATGCGCCGGTCGGAGAGCATGAACGCCGCCACCTCCAGCGCGTCACGGCGCCTGCCCAGCCTGACCAGCGCCCCGATGATGCGGATCTCATAGGCGGTGTAATTGTTCCACTCCAGGGCGCCGCCGGTCCGCTCCCGGAAGCCTGCCAGGTATTTGTCAAAGGTGTTTTGCGTCTCTGCCGGGGGCATCAGGTGCAGCAGGTCGAGGAGCCCGATGGCGTTTGAGGTGGCCGTGGGATCAAAGTCACCGAACTCAACCGAACCCGGCACAAAATCGATGCCGTGCCGGGTGATGGTCGCCGAGAGCGACGCGCGCACGTCTTCGCTTAATGCATCATGCATCGCGGCAAGATGCAATGCCTCCTCTGCATTGCCCAGCTCGGACTCGAGCCATGCCGCGTCTGCCAGCCCGCGGATGGCCCAGAAATCATCCCAGTAGGCATGCACCGGATGCGCCATGTATCCCTCGTGGCTCATGGATTCGGGAAGCAAACCGTAGCAGGCACGTTTGTCGGCGGTCCGGTATTCATCGGTCAAACGGCTGCTGCGCAGGTGTTCCAGGTAGGCAACCGTTTTCCGCACCGCCGGCCGCATCTCCTCCAGAAACGCCTTATCGCCGGTGAAGCGGTAGTATTCCATAACGGCGAACAGGAGCTGTCCGTAGGCGTCGAATTCCGGTAGCCACTCGGCGCCTTCCCGGTCCACGCAATCCGGAAGGGCCCCGTCTTCCGCCTGGTAGGGGGCGTACCAGCGGATAAAGTCACGCAGGGCATCGGTGCAGCCCAGGCGGAGCAGCGCGGCGCCCATGATGACACCGTCCCGTATCCATGACCGCGCGTAGCGGCGCGGCCCGGGATGCAGGGCGGGGCCGTCGCGGTTGATCAGAATGTGGGCGGCGGCGGTCTTCAGCGTGTAAGCGATATCCAGCGCGCCGGGTGGAAGGGTGATGGCGCTGGAGCCGAGCCGTGTTTCCCAGCTGCGAACCGCCTGATCAAACTGCTCACCGGCAACGAGCCCCCGCACCCGTGATAGCATCGGCCCGCTCGATGCCCGGTCGATGGGGCCGAAGGGAATGGCAAGCGCGGCTTCCGCTGACGCCCCCGGCGCCGGTTGCAAGTCAAACCGCAGGGCGCCTGAAGCATATCCGAAGTGGTCATGCACCTGCTTCTGTGAAGGTAGATCACCGGCCGACAGATGCTTTCCCACCGTTCCCTGGTCAAACGCCGCTGCCCCAAAGCCGGCGGGCTCATTGAGCGGGATAATGGCCCTGGTGTTGTTGACCCAGACCACGCCTTCGCTGATGGCAAGGTCATCGATGCGGCTGGCGCCGCCGAAAGCCCGCCAGTTCTGCCAGGTGGGCGTTACTTGGAACGGCATCAGCGCGGCAAAGAGCGTTACCGATTCTCTCTCATCCCCGTTGTTGTCAACACGATAGCGAATGATCAGCACCGGTGTGCCGGGTTCCCCGGTCACATAAGCGGTGATTTTCATGACCAGGCAGCCGATCCGCCATTCAGCGGTAGGTATGGGCAGGTACTCATTTTCCAGCGTTTGATTGCGTTCGGCATCCGCCCAGGTAATAAGCCTGCCATCCCGGTAGAGGAACGGCACGATGGAAAAGGTGCCCGCGTCCGCTTCCACCATGCCTTCTTCATTGAACAGGGCCTGCCCATCGCCCTCGCCGCTGCCGACCGGGGTCCAATAGGTCTGCCGGTTATACAGGTATGCCGGATAAAGCCCCGGTTGCTCTTCCTGGGCGATGGACTGGAAGAACTGGTTGAGGGAACGCGAGAAGTCGAAGGGCTTTACCGTCAGGGATGTGATGCCCACCCTTTCGCTTTCGGCGCTGCGAAGAAAATTGAGCCGCAGGTGGCGCGAGCGGGTGCGGGGGAGATAGAGATAGTTTCGGTCGCGCGCCGCCTGCTGCGACGTATAGGCAGCTTCCCAGGCAGAGGCGTCGGAGGATATGTCCACGCTGAAGTTCGCCGGCGCAAGACCTTCCTCCCATTGAATGATAAGCCCGCCGTAGTCACGATCCTGCAAAAAATCAATCAGCAGCCACGGCGCATCATCCTCTGCGGCACTCCTCCAGGATGTGTCCGATGACGGGTCAAGCGCGAGGTCCGGCGTATACCCGGGCAGCGCGCTCGAAGCCTTAACCGACGGGGTCAGGCGATAGGTGTCGTCGCTGTAATAAATGCTGTCTATCCATACCGTGCCCCTACCTCCCGGCCCGGCGGCAATGACCAGCTCGATGGCAGTGACCGTGGTTGCCGGGCCGCCGCCGAGCGGCCCCCAGGCAAACTCAATCTGGTTGTTCCCGATGTGCACCGGCTGCCACTCTTTCTTGAAATCGAAGGACTCCACCCGGTAGCGCCAGACATTTTTATCCGAGGGATCCATGAGCTTGAACTCGAATATGTTGCTGGGCGCGTCACCCCTGATCCGGAAACTGAATGAGTAGCTTTCGGGGAGCTCGAGCGGGAACAGCTTGCGGGCAACCACAAAACCGCCGCCGCCGCAAAAATCAAAATCAAGCCGCAGGGAATTGCCGTGAGGTCCCTGGTCCCGGGTAATGCTAAGCTGTGACTGACCCGAGGTAATGGCGGTCCAGCCGGAGAGGTCCGCAAAGTCGTCAAGCACGGTTTTCTGCATGGCAGCCCTCTTTTAAAGTGAAACTAGATTTAGAATACCCCCTCACCCTAACCCTCTCCCCCGGTGGGGCGAGGGAATAATTTTTTTCCTCGATGCACTAATGAGAAGAGAAAATCAAGGGGCTCCCTCTCCCCTTTGCGGGAGAGGGATGGGGTGAGGGGTAAATAAATTTGCTGTTTATTAGGCGCGGCCATGACAGAGCATGGCCCTCCAACATCAAGGGTCATCCTGCGACTTGATCGCAGGATCCAATAAAAAAAACAAGAACTGGCTTCTGCGGTCAAGCCGCATAATGACGCGTCTATAGCATTACACTTTTGCACTTCGTGTCGCCCCTTTCAGGCATGGGTGTTGGATTCAAAACAAGCAGGAATCAGCCCCCGACCGGCTTGTAGGTCCAGGCGCCGTTGCCCTGCAGCTCCAGC
>CAZWCD010000038.1:0-6341 GCA_964632275.1 uncultured Thermodesulfobacteriota bacterium | reverse complement strand
GAATCAGCCCCCGACCGGCTTGTAGGTCCAGGCGCCGTTGCCCTGCAGCTCCAGCACATCGTCATACAAATTGCAATTGCCCGGTTCCTCTTCGAAGGTCACGTACGATATGGCGCGTTCATGCAGCAAGCCGAGTATCCAGTCAACCTGCTCCGGGCTCAGTGATGCGCTCGGCCGATGCAGGAAGGCAAAGCGGGGCCTGGCCAGAAGTAGTCGGGCAACTACCAGGAGTTGCTGGTCGGACAGGGGAAGGGTGTTTTCCCAGTGATGCCGCTTATCCAGGCCGCCGAATCCGGTCGGCAGCGTTTCGATTTTCAGGTCGGTCAGGGTTTTCATCATCGCTTCATCAGAAACCTGGATCTCCTTCAGGCGGCGATCCACAGGACCGTCTTCCTCCGGCCAGGGACCGAGAAGCAGTTCGCGGAGAGTGGCGGGCGGCAAAAAAGGCAGTTCCGGCAGCAGCAGGAGTTTGTCAAGGCCCGGCCGGGCGATATGCCCTTCGCCCGCCTCCCATAGTCCGACCGTGGCATAGGCCAGGGCGGTTCGCGCGGTCTTATCCTGGCCCAGCACCAGCACCCGCCTTCCATGGGGAATGGCAAGCGTCAGCTCTTTTATCAGCACGCGGCCGCTTCGGGGCGAGCGCAGGGTCAGTTGCCGGTAGTCAATCCGCTCGGGATCTTTTGAAAATGTAATTGCGGATAGGTTCTCCTTCAATTCCCTGGTACGCGCATCCATGAAATTGGACAGCCGGGATATGACCGCCGCATAGGAAGAAATGGACTGGAACTGGGTGACGATGAGCGAAAAGGCCCCGAGCAGCTGGGTGAAGGCCATGGCCGACTGGGTGATCACGCCGAACTCCACCTTTCCCTTGATGAAGAGGGGCGCGATAATCAGGGCGGGGATAATCTGAATCAGCCAGTTGTAGCCGGTGGTAAAAAAATTGAGATTGCGGTTTACATTGATGATCCGGCGGAAGTTGCTCAGCAGATCGTCGAGCATTCGCATGCTCAGCTGAATCAGGCCGCCTTCGCGGCATGAGACCGCCACTGATTCGGCGTTGGCCCGGAGGTAGGTGAGCGAAGCCCGGAAGTTCGCCTCCTTGTCCAGCTGATCATAGTTCAGGTGCACCAGGGGGCGGCCGAGGATGAAGGTGAAATAGGTTCCGGCGGAGGCGTAGAGCACGGCAACCACGAAGAGCAGCGGGCTGATGGTCCACATGACGCCCGAAAAGGCAATCACCGTCAGGGTGCCGTTCAGCAGCATCAGCACGAACGAGAGGGTGGTGGTGCAATAGGCACGCACATCATCGGCAATGCGCTGGTCGGGGTTTGCCACCTCACCCCGTACTTTGAGCCGGTAATACACCCGGTCATTGGCATAGCCGATGATAAAGCGGCGGGTCAGCCATTCCCGCCAGAGCATCCCCAGGCGCTCCTCGACGTAGCGGTGGATGACCGCAACAAAGGTGGAAGCGGCGAATACGCAGAGGTACAGGAGCGCCTGCTGCATGAATGCGCTCATGTTGCGGTTTTCAATGGCGGTCATGAAATCCCGACCGACGTAGCTATTGAAAACGTTTAAGCCGTTGATGCCGAACAAGAAAAGAAACAGCACCGCAAAGAGCCAGAGCGCTTTATGGCCGACCTGCTCCGCGAAGACGAAATTCTTAACGCTCTGGACAAAGCGCCGCCAAAAATGACGATCGATGGGCATGTATTCTTCTGTCATAGTCTCATTCCGTGCGTGTCGGCCCGTTTATGGCAATCGCTGTTGTGGAGGCATTTTATATCACTTTTGAAAGAATATAAAATATCTTTATTTCACTTCCGACCGCCCTGTTAAAAATCCCATAAAATACAACATCTTGTGCAAAATAAAAAAATAATACACAATAAGTTGACAATGCCTTTTCTTTTGGCTAGAATCCAATACTCAGCAACGATGAAGTCAAATCCGGTTTTGCTGCGGAAAGATCATGCCCGTTAGGCCTTGAGTCAGAGGAATTTCGGGCTGTTGGTTTCCTAAAGCCGGCCGATACTCTTATTAGAGCGAAGAGATTGCAGTGCGCTCCGCTCATGCGGCGCGCTGCGCGAAACAAGAGGGGGTAGTGCTTATGAAAATAGAACGCGTTTTTACCCGGAACCTGTCATCGCCCTACGAAGGCATTGCCTTTGAAACGCGTACCAGCGAGATAAAAAATAGTGACGGCTCGGTGGTGCGACGGATGAAGAAGGTGATCGTGCCGTCCTTCTGGAGCCAGGTGGCCACGGATATACTGGCACAGAAATATTTTCGCAAGGCGGGAATACCGTCGGCGCTGAAAAAAAAGAGGGAAAAGGGGGTGCCACTCTGGCTGCAGTGCAGCGTGGCCGATGATGAGGCGCTGGAATGCATGAAGCCCGATGACCGGTATCGCGGCGAAGAGGACGCCCGGGAGGTGTTCAACCGGATGGCCGGCTGCCTGACCTACTGGGGCTGGAAGTGCGGCTACTTCGGCAGCGAGGAGGACGCGAAAAATTATCACGATGAAATTGCCTTCATGCTCGCCCACCAGATGGCCGCTCCCAATTCCCCCCAGTGGTTTAACACCGGCCTGCACTGGGCGTACGGCATCGATGGCCCGGCCCAGGGCCACTATTACGTGGATCATGCAAGCGGCGAGGTGAAGCAGTCGGAAAGCGCGTATCAGCATCCCCAGCCCCACGCCTGTTTCATTCAAAAGGTGAAGGATGACCTGATCAACGAAGGCGGCATCATGGACCTCTGGGTTCGTGAGGCGCGGCTGTTTAAATACGGTTCCGGGACCGGCAGCAATTTTTCCGCCATCCGCGGCGAGGGTGAGGCCCTCTCGGGCGGAGGCCAATCCAGCGGCCTGCTCAGCTTTTTGAAGATCGGCGACCGCGCCGCCGGCGCCATCAAGAGCGGCGGGACAACGCGGCGCGCGGCAAAGATGGTCATTGTCGACATCGACCACCCCGATATCGAGGCCTTCATCAACTGGAAGGTGACCGAGGAGCAGAAGGTGGCGGCGCTGGTGACCGGCAGCGCCCTGTGCGAGCGCCACCTGAAGGAGATCATGAAGGCCTGCCATATCCCCGGGCTCGATGAGGCTGAGCGTCATGACCCGGCGCGCAACGGAGCCCTGGCCCGCGCCATAAAAAATGCCAGCAGCGATGCGGTGCCGGTCAATTACATCCACCGGGTCATCCAGTTTGCCCGGCAGGGATACGATGACATCTCCTTCGGCACCTACAACACCAACTGGGATTCGGATTCCTACCAGACGGTGAGCGGCCAGAACGCGAACAATTCGGTCAGGGTCAATGACCAGTTCATGGAAGCGGTCCAGAATGACGCGGTCTGGCACCTGACCAGCCGCACCGACGGGTCGATCGCCAGGACGGTGAACGCCCGGAGCCTGCTGAATGAGATCGCCGAAGCCACCTGGCAGTGCGCCGACCCGGGGCTTCAGTTTGACACGGTTATCAACGACTGGCACACCTGTCCCGGCGACGGCCGGATCAATGCCTCCAACCCCTGCTCGGAATACATGTTTCTGGATGATACCGCGTGCAACCTGGCCAGCCTCAACCTGATGAAATTTTTCAAGCCCGGGCCCTGCAGGATCAACCTTGACGAATACCTGCACGCCGTACGCCTCTGGACCATCACCCTCGAAATCAGCGTGGCCATGGCGCAGTATCCCAGCAGGGCGATCGCGCAGAACAGCTACCTGTTCCGGACTCTGGGGCTGGGGTGCGCCAACCTGGGCGCCTTGCTGATGGTCATGGGGCTGCCCTATGACAGCAAGCAGGGCCGGAACATGGCGGCGGGGCTCATGGCAATCATGACCGCGAACGCCTACCGCACCAGCGCGGAGATGGCACAGGAGCAGGGGCCGTTTAACCGGTACCGGGACAACAGTGAATCAATGCTCCGGGTGATCCGCAACCACCGGCGGGCGGCCTATGCCGAGAGCCCGGAACGCTATGAAGGCCTGCACATTCCCCCGGTGTTCCTGGATCCGGCATTTTGTCCGGACTACGTGGTGCAGGCGGCGCGCCGCCAGTGGGATGAGGCGCTGGAGCTGGGCCGGCAGCACGGCTACCGCAATGCCCAGGTGTCGGTTGCCGCCCCCACCGGAACCATCGGCCTGGTGATGGATTGTGACACCACCGGCATAGAGCCGGACTATGCGCTGGTCAAGTTCAAGACGCTTGCCGGCGGCGGCTCGTTCAAGATTATCAATCAATCGGTTCCCCTGTCGCTCAAATGCCTCGGCTACGGCGAGGAGGAGATCAGGGCCATCACCTGCTATGCCCAGGGTCACGGCACGCTGCAGGGAGCGCCCTGCATCAACAAGAGCAGCCTCAAGGAGAAGGGGTTTACCGATGAGATCATCGAGAAGGTGGAGGACGCGCTTCCCTCGTCCTTTGATATCAATTATGCCTTCAGCCCCTGGAACCTGGGCGTGGACTTCCTGCGATCAGTGCTGAAGATCCCCGAGCACGTGCTGGCCAATCCCGCCTCCAATCTGTTGCTGGCCATCGGCTTTACCCAGGAGGAGGTTGATGCCGCCAATGACTATGTGTGCGGCACCATGACGGTTGAGGGGGCGCCCTTTCTCGCGGAGGAGCATTATCCCATCTTTGACTGCGCCAGCCGCTGCGGGCGCAAGGGCAAGCGCTTCATTCCCTACGAGGCGCACATCCGGATGGTGGCCGCCTGCCAGCCCTTCATTTCCGGCGCTATTTCAAAGACCATCAACATGCCCAACCACATCATCGTACAGGAAATAAAGGACGCCTACATGCTCAGCTGGAAGCTGGGGCTGAAGGCCATTGCGCTGTACCGCGACGGCTCCAAGCTCAGCCAGCCCCTGTCGGCGGTTGCCGAGCTGTTTGATGATATCGAAGCGATTGTGGGCGAACCGGATGCGGTCAGGGCCCAGCGGGTGAGCACCGCCGTGGTGCAGCGGCTGAGAATGATGCAGCGGGAGCGATTGCCTAACCGGCGGACGGGGTATACCCAGAAGGCGACGGTCGGCGGTCACAAGGTATACCTGCGCACCGGCGAGTACCAGGACGGGCGCCTAGGAGAGATCTTCATTGACATGCACAAGGAAGGGGCGGCATTCAGGAGCCTGATGAACAGCTTTGCCATTGCCATCAGTCTCGGCCTGCAGTATGGCGTCCCGCTGGAGGAATTCGTCGACGCCTTTGTGTTCAGCCGCTTCGAGCCGAACGGAATGGTGAGCGGCAGCGACCACATCAAAATGGCCACCTCGGTGATCGACTACATTTTCCGGGATCTGGCCATAACCTATCTGGGGCGCGCTGATCTGGGGCATGATCTGCTGGAAGAGGACCTGCGGCACGATGCCCTGGGTACCGAGGATGATGCCAAACGGGTGGCCAAGCCTGAAGCTGCCGAAGCCCAGGTAAAGGCATATCATGGCGCCGTTGCGGCGGTAGCCCTGGGCGGCGGCATTCCCAAGACGGTTTCCCTGGTGGAGGTGCGTGAGGCGAGGGCAAAGGGCTACGAAGGTGACCCCTGCCCGGAATGCCAGCAGTTTACCCTGGTGAGAAACGGGACCTGCCTGAAGTGCATGAGCTGCGGTGCAACCAGCGGGTGCAGCTGATGTGTGCTCTTTCTTTGTTTTAATTCGGAAATAAATTTAGGATATCCCCTCACCCTAACCCTCTTCCCGGAGGGTAGAGGATTGAGGTGAGTGGGCATAAGAGCTGGAACCTGTTTTCATGCATGATTTCCAAATAAGGGCATGGGGGTTTGAGTAAGTCATTCGTCTCTCAAATGCGCGCATAAAATGATAAGGACAGCAACCTAAAGGAGGAGTCAAAGGGTTGCTGTCCTTATCTGATTTTGGAGGTAAGAATGAGTGTTTTGAATATGTAAACGGGGGAGCCTGTATTGCGGTCTAAAGAATTTGAGACCTGGCAGAAAAATTAACCAATCTGACACAAAAAATCATATGGAGGGACGCGCTCCGACGCGTGCAGCCATGGCAGGGCATGGCCCTTAAGAATCCAATTGTGCCATCCTTCCCGGTAGGAGCGGCTTCAGCCGCGAAACATATTCTTGCCCCTGGAATGGCAATGAAGCAACTCGAAAATAATATTATAGTAATCAATTGCTTGATAGAGTATGCTCAACGAATGATTAAGCTCTACAACAACCAAACAGGAGGAAGCCATGGCCGGGGAAAATGTGAATGAAAAGTTTGATGAATTCTTTGTTTATATGGCGAAATTTATGGAAAAATTTCCTGAAGTGGCAACAAGTTTTACCTCGCTTCAGGGGAGCGTGATGCAGGACGG
>CAZWCD010000037.1:0-20984 GCA_964632275.1 uncultured Thermodesulfobacteriota bacterium | reverse complement strand
GAAATCCTGAGGAATGAGGCGTACATGCAAGTACGCTGCAATGACGAAGGATGAGCGTAACGCAGCAGATGGGTGTTTTTCAACAGCCTGCTAGTGTCGCGTCTTGCAAATAAGTTGAATAAATCGAAGCTGTAATTGAATATTATTGGACTATGATTATTTAAATATTTCAAAGTTTTACGTTGCCAGGCAAGTCAAGTAAATTATTCATTTTATTTCTGAGACACGACACTAGAAAGGACTTTGTTGTATCACATGGAGCGTCCTCGGTGCAGTGCATCAATGGTGAGAAAGTAGAGGAACGATGATTATATCAGTTGCGAGCGGCAAGGGAGGAACCGGCAAGACCACGATAGCAACCAGTCTGGCCCTGTCTCTCGGAGAGGTGCAGTTTCTGGACTGTGATGTCGAGGAGCCCAACGCCCATATCTTTCTGAAACCACAAATACGGGAGCGGATACCTGTTGGTATACCTGTGCCCAAGGTTGATGAATCAAGGTGCACCTTCTGCGGAAAGTGCGCACAGGTGTGCGAGTTCAACGCCATCGTGGTCATCAAGAAGAAGGTGCTGGTTTTTCCCGATTTGTGTCACGGGTGCGGGGGATGTACATACATCTGTCCTGAAGCTGCAATCCGGGAGGTGGAAAAGCCCATCGGGGTCATTGAAAAGGGTCGTGCAGGAACCATTGATTTTATTCACGGGGTCCTCAACATAGGTGAGCCGATGGCCCCCCCGCTCATCAGGCAGGTCAAGAAGCAGATTGATCATACATGCGCCTGTGTGATTATTGATGCATCTCCGGGGACCTCCTGTCCGGTCGTCGAGGCGGTTAACGGAAGTGATTTCTGCGTGCTGGTGACTGAACCTACCCCTTTCGGCCTCAACGATCTGACCCTGGCGGTGGCAATGCTGAGCAAGCTTGCCATTCCCTGCGGTGTGGTGATTAATTGTGCCGACATAGGTGATGACGAGGTGGTTAAGTACTGTAAGCGCGAAGGAATTCCCGTCCTGATGACTATTCCCTGGGATAGAAAGATAGCGGCAGCCTATTCAACCGGCATGCCTTTGGTGGAAGCCCTGCCACATTATACAGGCAGCTTCTCCCGTTTATATGAGACAATACGAAAGGAAGTGAACACATGAAGCAGCTAACCGTTATCAGCGGTAAAGGTGGAACGGGAAAAACAACCCTTACCGCAGCCATAGCCACCCTTTCCCGTTCTCACGTGCTGGCTGACTGTGACGTGGATGCCGCAGACCTACATCTTATTTTAGAACCGACCGTGGAAAGATGTGAGGACTTTAAGGGCGGAAAAACGGCATTCATCAATGCGGATACCTGCACCCAGTGCAACGAGTGCACCAGAATGTGCCGGTTTGAGGCAATACACGATTACACCGTGGATGCAATTTCCTGCGAGGGATGCGGGGTGTGCGCACAGGTATGCCCGCAGGGTGCGGTGAGCATGCAGCAACATGTTTCAGGACAGTGGTTTGTTTCACGCACCCGGGCCGGACACATGGTTCATGCCAGGCTGGGTATTGCGGAGGAGAACTCGGGAAAACTGGTAACCCTGGTGCGGCAGCAGGCAAAGCTCATTGCTGAAAAGGAGCACAAAGAACTCGTTATTATCGACGGTCCTCCGGGCATAGGATGTCCGGTTATCGCGGCCATCACCGGGGTGGATCTCCTGCTTGCGGTTACGGAACCCACCCTCTCCGGCATCCATGATCTGGAAAGAGTGGTTGGCGTGGCACAGCACTTTAATGTTCCGGTCATGGTATGCATTAACAAGTATGACATCAATCCGCTCAATGCTGCTAAAATAGAAGCATTCTGCGGGAAAAACGGCCTGGCGGTAGCCGGCAAGATTCCGTACGAAAAAAATGTTACCAAAGCCATGGTCAATAAAAAATCGATCATCGAGTATCCCTGTGGCGAGGTAACCGAAGAGGCGACCAGACTCTGGGAAAAAGTGGGTAAACAATTGGGAAACCAAGGGGCATAACCGGTGGACTTGAGAGAAAAGGTGTTGAGCAGATTGCAAGAGGTAATAGATCCCGGGACATTGACTGACGTGGTGAGCATGGGGCTGATTAAAAATCTCGACATAGGTGAAGACGGGAAAATAACCCTTGATTTTCAGCCTTCCTCCCCGGCCTGTCCCCTTGCCTTACCGCTTGCCCTCAAAATAAGAGATGCACTCCTGGACCTGAATGGGGGCGAAGGTCTCTGCATCAACATTATAGATCACGGCATGGCCGATGAAATTAACCGATATTTAAAGGAGCAGTAGCGATTATGTCGATCCATGAGTACCGATGCAGTAAATGTGGAAAAATATCAGAAATTATGATAGGGGTGTGTGATGAAGATGATCCCATGGAATGCAAATTCTGTGGGAGTGATGCTTTGGAGAAAATTCCCGCTTTTGCAGGTGTTGCCACTGTTTCTTCACGCCCGAGGGGCAAAACCTGCTGCGGGAGAGAAGAGCGCTGTGACAAACCGCCCTGTTCATCCGGGGCGTGCGCGAGAGACTGATACTATTTTCCTGGTGGAATCGGCGAGAGGGTTCCTGCATGGCCGACCTCGTGTGGATCATTCTGGGCGGGCTCCTGATGAGCGCAATTGCCATGGTTGGCGGTGTTGCGACTCTGTTTCGACCCGCGACATTCGAGAAGCTATTGTTGCCGTTGGTAGCTCTCGCTGCAGGGACGCTCCTTGGCGGGGCGTTCTTTCACATGGTCCCTGAAGGAAGCGATTCCTTGGGAGCCCTCCGTGCAGCGGTGTGGCTCATGGGCGGCTTTGTTACGTTTCTCGGTCTTGAGCAGTTTCTTCACTGGCACCATTCCCACCAAAATGATGCCGAATGCCGGAAGCCGGTGACCTATCTAATTCTTATAGGTGATGCAATTCACAACTTTCTCGGCGGCCTGGGCATTGCAAGCACATTTCTCCTTGATGCGAAGACCGGAATCATTGCCTGGTTCGCCGCCGCAGCGCATGAGGTGCCCCAGGAACTCGGGGACTTTGGAATACTGGTCCACGGGGGCTGGCCCCGGCGCCAGGCTCTTATATGGAACTTTCTATCCGGCCTTACCTTCCCGTTGGGGGCGCTGCTTGCCTACCTGGTCTCGCAGCACCTGCGCGTGTCAGGACTGGTGCTCTTCGGGGCGGGCAGCTTCATATACATCGCCGCCTCAGATTTAATTCCGGAAATCAAGGGACATGGCAAGTTGCCCGGTGCGCTTCTGCACTTTGGCTGCCTTGTTGCCGGTCTCACGCTCATGCTGGTTCTCGCATATGCCTTTCATCACTGATCATAGCGTCTAGCCGTGCTATAGATTTCCGGGAGCAGTGGTGCTGCATGTATAAGGTCAAGTATCAGAATAAGATTTTCACCAAAGAGGTGGTGGAGCTGGATGGGCACGCATTTAAAAACTGTGAGTTCAGGGAATGCATGATAGTCCTGAGACAGGGGGACACCGAGCTGAAATCATGCCGCTTTCAGAATTGCCGGTTGATTTTGAAAGATAACGCACGGAATATCGGGAACATTATTACCACCTTTACCGGCAAAGGGCCCGTACGGGTGGTTGATTTTGATGAACGGGGGATGTTCTATCCGGAGGAGAAACAGAGCAGTGAATGACAATTGGAAAGATCTCTACAAAAACGCCCAAGAGCCTGATGTTCAGCATACGGGACCGCTGCTCTTTTACACCGAGCTGGTCATTGATCACTTTACCAATCCCCGTAATGTGGGCGAGCTTGCAAATCCTGACGGTGAGGTGGTCGTCGGCGATCCCTCATGCGGCGATCAGATGAAGGTGAACATCAAGGTTTGTGATAATCGCATCGTGGATATAAAGTTCAAATCCTATGGATGTCCCGGCGCCATTGCCACCAGCAGCATGATGACGGAATTGGTAAAAGGGAAAACCATCGAGGAAGCGCTCGAACTCACTGACGACGACGTTGTCATCGCCCTGGGAGGCATTCCGGAAAGAAAGAAGCACTGCTCCCTGATGGGTGTTACCGGTTTGCGCGGGGCTATAGAAGATTGTTTCAAAAAAGGCACGCTTACGCGCGGAAAGAAAAAATGAGAAGGGTATATCTTGATCACAATGCCACAACCCCGTTGGATCCCCGGGTTTTAGAGGCAATGCAGCCGTACCTTGCAGAGTGCTTTGGCAACGCCTCAAGCATGCATTACTATGGTCGCCAGGCAAAGCAGGCACTGGAAGCATCGAGAGCGCTGGCGGCAAAGATAATCGGGGCACAACCGGATGAGATCATTTTTACCAGCGGCGGGACCGAATCTGATAATCTGGCGTTGCGGGGGATCGCGCATCAAAAGGGAAGCGGGCATATTATTGCCTCCTCTGTTGAACATCATGCAGTGCTGAGAACCTGTAATGCCCTGGCAGGAGCTGGTTTTACAGTCACCTTCCTTCCGGTGGACCGGCGGGGTGTGGTTGATCCTGATGAGGTGAAAAGGGCGCTGAGGCGGGATACCATTCTTATCAGCGTAATGCTCGCCAATAATGAAACGGGGGTTATTGAACCCATCCCGGAAATAGGCTTGATTGCCCGGGAACGCGGAATCCCCTTTCACTGCGACGCTGTCCAGGCGATGGGGAAAATCCCGGTGGATGTCGACTCACTGCATGCCGATCTGCTCTCACTGTCAGCGCACAAAATCTATGGCCCCAAGGGAATGGGCGCCCTGTTTGTAAAAAAGGGGATGACCCTCTCACCGCTTATAACCGGGGGACATCACGAGAAGGGCCTGCGGGCGGGAACGGAAAATATACCGGCTATTGTCGGCTTTGCCCGGGCCCTGGAACTGGCCGTTGATGAAGCGGACATCTACAGGACGCGGGTGCTTCAGCTGCGGAATAAGCTGGAATCGAAGCTGCTCACGGGCATGGAGGGAGTTGCCCTGCACAGCGCCGGCGCGGATCGGTTGCCGCATACCAGCTGCATGGGATTCGCAGCGGTGGAGGCGGAATCCATTCTCCTGCACCTGGATCTCAAAGGGATTGCGGCCTCCTCGGGTTCCGCCTGCACGACCGGTGAACCTGAACCATCTCATGTCCTCACCGCAATGGGCGTATCACCCGAGATTGCCCAGGGAACGATCAGATTTTCTCTGGGCCGGCAGAATACCGAAGAGGAAATCGAATATACCGGTGAAATGCTCATCGCCGCAGTGAACCAACTGCGCGCGATATCCTTTCCCTGGCAGGCAGCCGGCAAAAGAATCTCCAGTACAGGTTGAACTGTCTTTTACAATGGGACAGCGGCGATGTTGATTGATGAGTTAAAAAGGGCCGCCCTGGACAAGGCAGCTGATAAAAAGGTGAGCGACGTCAGAATCGGGCTCGGCTATACCGGTGTCATGCTTGACGATGGAAGCGCCGGAGTGGCCTATACCTTCAGGGATAAGGCCGGACATGGCTGTTCCGTGCTGAGCGACAAACAGTTGGCAGGAAATCCGGCAGGGGATGTGGTTGATCTCATTGCTTCAGGAAATCTCATTGAGCGGACCGTGGGCATTGCCACGGCAAACAGTTTGCTCAATGGGAAGGGGGTGGAAGGAAACACGCAGGGATGTACAATGCTCTATGGAGACCTGCTGGATACGATAACGGTCACCAGGGAGGACCGGGTGGGAATGGTGGGATTGTTTGCGCCCATTTTATCCGAATTAAGGAAGCGGGCGGGTGAAGTCCTCGTTTTCGAAAAAAATCCGGATCGGGCAGCCGGCCTCTGTTCTGATGAGCAGGTTCCTGAGCTGCTGCCCTCCTGTTCAGTTGCAATCATAACCGCAACATCGATTATTAATGACACGTTCGGCTCTATCGCTCGCGCGGCCGGTAATTCCCGCATCGTTGCAGTACTCGGAGCATCGACCCCGCTGGCGCCGTATATTTTCAAAAGCTATGGTGTAACGCATCTTTCAGGTGTCATCATTACCGATCCGGTTTCAATTCTGCGCATCATCAGCGAGGGCAAAGGCATGAGGTTTTTTAAGGGTTTCATCAAAAAGGTGAATATCATGATATCCCGCTGACACAATCAGCCGGATGTTGTTCCGCCTTTCTGCCCGCTGCACAACACCCCGTTTGCAAGCAACAATTTTCATGAGAAAGGAACGCTTATGCCGATTTACGAGTATCAATGCAAAGCCTGCGGGAAGGTGAGCGAAATTATTTCATCCGGGCATGCTGCAACGGGTGAAATTTCGTGTGGGCACTGCGGGAGCAGCGAGCTTGACAAAAGGCTGTCGGTTGTCTCAATTCCCCGGATGCCTGCACGTCCCGCAGGGAAAACCTGCTGCGGGCGGGACGAAAGATGTGGCAGTCCGTCCGGGGGAGAATGCTGCAAGAAATAGCAATGCCCAGTCTGGAAAACGGCTTGCATCATTATTGAAAACAGGGGAGCCGCGATGCTGCTTGCCGGCGCCTGTTTTCAGAGGTTCTGCCAGGAATGAAAGTACGGATAACCATTCTCTGTGAAAACTCCGTTTCCTCCCCCCTTCCGGTATTGGGTGAACATGGTTTCGCTGCCTTTATTGAAACAGACCATGGCAACTACCTTTTTGATACCGGCCAGGGATTGTCGCTGTCCCACAATGCAAAATATCTTAAAAAAGATCTTTCCACGATTAACAGCGTCTTCCTCAGCCACGGTCACTACGATCACACCGGAGGACTTGCACATGTGGTGAAGGTTAAGGGGCGCGTTCACGTTTTTGCCCATCCCGACATTTTCGCAAAAAAATATGCAGAGGTGAAAACTAACGGCCAGGAAAACAAAAAGTACGTGGGAATACAGCATGAACGGGGCGAACTGGAAAGACTGGGCGCAGCATTTACCCTGGATACCGCATGCAAAGAAGTGGCGAAGGATATTTATTTGACAGGTGAAGTCCCGCGTCTAACCAATTATGAAAAGGGGGATGTCCGTCTCCTGGTGGAGAAGAAAGGCACAATTTTTCCTGATCCCCTTCTTGATGACCAGTCACTGGTGATAAAAACCGATCAAGGATTGTTAATTGTGCTGGGTTGTGCGCATGCCGGTCTGATCAATACCTTAAGACATATCGGCGGGCATTTCTCGCCTGAACGGATTCACACCATCGTGGGAGGCACCCATCTGGATTTTCTTACCGATGATCAACTGGATAAAACTATTGCTGATTTAAAAAAAGTTGATTTCAAGCAGCTGGGAGCTTCCCACTGTACGGGACCAAAGGCGGCGGCACGGCTTTTTCAGGAGTTTGGTGACCGGTTCTTTTTTGCCCAGGCAGGGACAAGTACTGTGGTGTAATAAATATCTTGTTAAAGGTAATACCGTAAGCATGTCATTCTGCGGCTTGACCGCGGAATCCAGTTGCTATTTTTTTATTGGATCCTGCGATCAAGTCACATGATGACTGCAGGAAACTTTGACCGGACTTCCCGAGGGCATTGCGCGGCTTGTTTGCGAGTCAAAGTCGCTGATATTATTAAGATGAAAACGCTAAGCATTGCTTTACGAAAAAAGATACTTCGAATCAAACCCATCGGCATTATCCGATCTCCTTTTAAAAAGCTGGTGGGTATGCCCATACAGGCAGCATTCTCCAAGAAGGGAAATGGGACCGTGGAGCTGCTGCCTGAGTTTAAGCAGGGGCTGCAGGACCTCGAGGGCTTTTCTCACGTCATGCTCATCTATCAATTTCATAAATCAAAGGGCTATCGTCTCTTGTGCCGCCCCTTTTTGGACGAGGTGCAAAGAGGAGTATTTGCCACGCGCGCTCCCGCAAGACCTAATCCCATAGGAATTTCCATAGTGAAAGTAAAAAAGATTCGTGGTAATAAGCTTGAGGTGGCTTCGCTGGATGTGCTGGACGGCACCCCGCTCCTTGATATCAAACCGTATGTTCCCCGATTTGACGCGCCCGATTCGCAAAGCGTGGGATGGTTTGAAAAGGCCTTGGGAAAGAAAAAAGCCCGTCTCAAGGCGGACGACCGATATGCCGATATAAAACGGAAATAATCATCAGCTCGCTGTGGGGCTCACACGCAATGAACAGTTCAAAGAAGGATCCTCTATGATGATAAATTCCATATTAGACGCAATGGGCAGGACACCGCTGGTACGGCTCAAGAAGATGTCTTCAGGTAACGTATTCGGAAAGGCCGAGTTCCTCAACCCCGGGGGGAGCATCAAGGACCGGGTGGCGAAACACATCATCGAGCAGGCGGAAAAAAAGGGGAAGCTCAAGCCGGGCATGACCATCATCGAATCCACTTCCGGCAACACCGGTATCGGCCTGAGCCTGGTCGGCGTGCAGAAGGGGTACCCGGTAATCTGCGTAATGCCTGAAAACATGAGCGTGGAGCGGCGAAAAATCATCCAGGCATTCGGCGGCGAGATTGTCTACACCTCCGCTTCAGAAAGCCTTTCAGGCTGCCTGAAGAAGATGCAGGAAATACTCATGGCCGCGCCTGACAAATATTTCGTCGCCGACCAGTTTGCCAATCCCGATAATCCTGATATTCATTATTCACAAACAGGGCCTGAAATCTGGGAGGATATGAACGGCGAGGTTGATATTTTTGTCGCGGGCGTGGGAAGCGGCGGCACCCTCCAGGGTATCGGCAAGTTTTTAAAGGAAAAGAAGCCGAGCATCAAAATCGTTGCGGTTGAACCCAAGAACAGCGCCGCCCTCCTCGGAAGAGAGCCGGGGTTGCACCAGATTCAGGGCATTGGTGACGGCTTTATCCCTGATGTGCTCGATTTAAAAATGGTTGACATGGTATTCACCGTTACCGACGAGGAAGCCATTGAAACAACCCGCAGGCTTTCCAAGGAGGAAGGGCTGCTGGCGGGCACCTCCTCCGGCGCAAATGTTTTCGTGGCGCTGCACATGGACAACGGCCGCAATAAAGTGGTAACCATCCTGCCCGACCGGATAGAGCGGTATTTCAGCACGGCCCTTATTTCATAGCGCGGGGGATCAGATGACCAGGGAAGAACTCATACGGACACTCAAAGAAGATCTCCAGGTAAAAAAGGAAATTGTTGCGCTCAAAGCGGTGCAAGAACCTCCTCCCGATATTCCACCTTATGAAGGCCAGGCCATGCCGGGAATGTGCGCGCTGCTGGGGGAAATCCTGCAGGAAGGAAAGGCATGGTATGTGACCAAAAAGAACCTCGGCTGCTTTATGTCGCTTGCCGGAACCGGAACCTGTAAACAGCTCTCCCGGGACGCCTATCTTAAATTCATGATCAGCCAGAACGACATGTACCGCATGCATCGTGATAATGAAACGGTTATATCCTATTACAACAAGGTGGATGACTTTTTCAAATATCCCGAGCACGCCGGAAGCGGGGTCGCGGTCGGCCCTCTGGCAAAGATTGATCATCCGGATCTGGTCTTTCTCATTGTTACGCCCCACCAGACCGACATCCTGAACCGCTGCCGTTCCTATCTGGGCGATTACAGCCGGGGGTTCGGGGGCAGCGGCTCCTGCATCTTCAACATCCGCTATTCATTTGTGACCGGCGATCCCTGTTTTTCAGTGAGCGACACGGCCTGGCGGGTGTTCGGCGGGTTGGGCCGGGACGAACTCACCTACACCTTTCCCTATGGTAAATTGCTGGAAATAGCTGATCAGATCAAGCCGACCGCGGATTACATCAACAGCTACAGTCCCCAGCTGTAATTAGAAAGCTCTCTATGCGGCCATGACAGAGCATGGCCCTCCATCATCAAAGGCCATCCTGCGCTTTGATCGCGGGACCCAATCAGACACAAGAAAAGCACTAAACTGATTGCTTGAAAGGAGATGAACCATGGCGCCAGCAAAGGAGCTTTCCAAGGCAGGGGTCAGAAGGAAAATCATTGCTTTCCTGGACAGAACGTCAGGGCGGGTTGACACAAAGCCCGGCAAGAAGAGCTGCGGGATGATCCATAAAAATGCCCTTGTGCTTGCCACTTCCGCAAAAGACACCCCCCGGGCCACCGTGCTTGAATTTTTTAACGAAGGCCTTACGCTCTACATTTTCGGGGAGCCCGGCGGCAAAATTGCGAACATAAAGAGGAACCCCCGGGTGTCAGCGGTCATCTATGAGCAGCCGCTCGACCATTCAAAGCGGCAAGCCAGTATTCAGATTTTCGGAACGGCAGCATTAATCAACATTCGGAACAATCCAAAACTGTACCGTGCTAAAGCAAAAAAATACAACATAGCTCATGTCATGGAAAAGCTTCTGTCCCCCCTGACGAAAAGCCAACATCTCTCAGGAGAAGCATTGGACAAGTTCTACAAGAAGGGCTTTGAGTCGCTTAATATAATCAAAATCACGCCAGACCACATTATCTTAAAGGAATATCACCCCGACTTCTCCTCCAAAAAACATGTCTGGAGAAATGATGGGCGTTGAGTGACAGATGCGTACCGCATCATGGTCAGATGTATATGTTCCTGCCTTACCCCGCGGCCACACCGCGGGGTAATTCGCTTGCACCGCCGTCTTCCCGCCCTCATGCCTGCAAGGCGCCCGCATCAAAGGTATACCCACCAGTATTGCTGCAACAATCCATAATCATTCTTGACTATATCCCCTTTTTAAGGATAATGAACACACAAGCTGCGATGTGGGATGTGCGATCTGAGATGATTGATGCAGTTTTCATAAGATTTAGTGAAGCATTAGAGCATGCCCTTGGACTGCATGGGAAAACCAGCTCAGTATGCTGCCGGCGGAGTATATGATAAAAACCATGACCAAAGAAGAAATGGATCACCTGCTGAAGACGGTTGGCGATGGCGTCTTGGCGCTTTCGAGCGGTGATGTGCCTTATTGCATTCCCTTCGGCTTTGTGTATTTACAGGACACGGTCTATCTGTCGCTTTTCCCCATGGGCAGGAAATGGGAGATCATTAATAAAAATAACCGGGTATGCTTCAATGTGTTTTGCTGGAATGGTGACCACAGCGAGTGGTCGTCGGTGGTGATTGACGGCAGGATAGTGCAGGTGAAGGATCTCCAGGAGATCGAGCTTGTGGTAAAGGCAAATATGGAGAAGGTTGGATTGGATCCCGCTACCTATCTGGACAAGCGGATGGCCATGTACAGGAAAACCATTGATAATCCGGCCGCCCTCAAGATATTCAGGATCGAGGCCGAGCGCATGGGCGGGAAAAAGATGAAAACACTGATAGGAAGCTAGTCAGCAGTAAAGGAACTCTAGATAAGGGGGTAAATGGCATGAAAAAAAACAGCATCAAAAAAAAGGACGGTATCGCTAAAGCGAAGGGAAAAATCGGCGTGCTCATTCCCGGGATCGGGGGAGCGGTGAGCACGACCTTCATAGCGGGTCTGGAGGCAGTGAAGCAGGGCCTTGCCAAACCCTTCGGGTCCTTAACCCAAATAGGCACCATCAGGCTCGGCAAGCGGGATGAATACCGCGTTCCCATGATTAAAGATTTTATCAACCTTGCCTCCCTGCGGGATCTAATGTTTTGCGGGTGGGACGTCTACGCGGATAATTGCTACGACGGGGCCATAAAGGCCGGGGTCCTCGAGCGGAGCCTGATTGAAAGCGTTAAATATCCGCTGCAGCAATTGAAGCCGCTCCCTGCCGTGTTCCGCAGGGAGTTTGTTAAGAATCTTGATGGGACCAACATCAAGAAGCAGAAAAAGCACCTTGAGCTGGTTGAGGCATTAAAGGATGACATACAGAACTTCAAGAAAAAGAACGATATCGACCGATGCATCATGCTCTGGTGCGCCAGCACTGAGTCGTATCTGGCGCCCCAGGACGTGCACAGCAGCATCGCCAAGTTCGAAAAGGGGCTGAAAAAGAATGACCCGGCGATTGCTCCGAGCATGCTCTATGCCTACGCGGCGATAACCAGCGGCATACCGTACATCAACGGTTCGCCCAGTCTGACGGTGGATATTCCTGCGATGGTGCAGCTTGCTAAAAAACACGAAGTGCCCGTCAGCGGCAAGGATTTTAAAACCGGGCAGACCCTGATGAAAACCATCCTGGCGCCGGGATTGAAAGCGCGCATGCTGGGCCTTCAGGGATGGTACTCAACCAACATTCTCGGCAACCGGGATGGGGCGGTGCTGGACGACGCGGGCTCCTTTAAAACCAAGGAAGAAAGCAAGCTTTCCGTGCTGAAGCAGATATTACAGCCCGATGTGTATCCCGACCTCTACGGAGATTTCTACCATAAGGTGGCCATCAATTATTATCCGCCGCGGGGCGACAATAAAGAAGGATGGGATTGCGTCGACATTTTCGGCTGGCTAGGATATCCCATGCAGATAAAAATCAATTTTCTCTGCCGGGACAGCATTCTCGCCGCCCCGGTTGCCCTGGACCTTCTGCTGTTCACCGACTTTGCAAAAAGGAGCGGCTTGAGCGGCATCCAGGAGTGGCTCTCATTTTATTTCAAGAGCCCCATGCATGCCGAGGGGCTGTATCCGGAGCATGATCTTTTTATCCAGCTGATGAAGCTCAAAAATACCCTGCGGTTTCTCATGGGCGAGGAGCAGATCACTCACCTGGGACTGGAATATTATATCGATTGACATGCAAAAACAGCATTATGAGGGGGGGGGGCAAGCCATGAAATACTGTCCTGTATGCAACGCTGAGTATCGTGATGCCATTGATACGTGCTCGGACTGTAACGAGCGGCTTATAAGCCAGGGAGAGTTCGAGCGGAGAAAGATTCAGGAGGAGCAGTTCCAGCGCGACACAAAAACCCTGGTGAAGATATTCACGCTCAACAATAAATTCGAAGCGGACTTAATCACCCGGGAGTTGGAAAAGGAGGGCATTACCGTCCTGATACGGAACTTCAGGGATACCGCCTACGATGGTATCTATATACCCCAGAAAGGGTGGGGTGAAGTGAGGGTGCCCGAAAAGGACAAACAACGGGCTCTTGAATTGATAGCATCTCTGGAGAATGATTTAGCGGCGGGCAGGGTGAGCATTTCGGATAACGAAAATGTTTCTACCTGCCCTTTTTGCGGGATTGAACTTCCGGAAGAGAGCAAAGCCTGCCCGGGCTGCAAAAAAACTTTAAGCGATGAGATGTAGCGGTTTAAGCGCTGCCCCGCCAATCATTAGGTATGGACTGAGCTTTCAGCAGCTGATTCTTTAGGTGAGCTTGTTTCAGTGCTTGCTTCGGTGCTGCTTTCTGTGCTGCTTTCTGTGCTGCTTTCCTTTTTCCTCTCCTTCTTTTTCCCGTTGGCGCCGTCTTTCTTCCCGTAGTCGGTTACATACCAGCCGGTTCCTTTCAGCTGAAAGGAACAGTTGGAAACCAGTTTTTTAACCCTGCCCGAACAGAAGGGACACGAAGACAACGGTTCTTCGGTGATTTTCTGCATACGCTCAAAGCATTTGCCGCAATCCGAGCATTTATATTCATAAATCGGCACGCTACCTACCTCCTGTCTATTTAGCACTCCCCCAATTTAAGTGCCAAATTATAATAATTCCTTTAAGAAATGTCAATGGTTATCATATCCACCGGTCGGGACGGTACCACATACCCGCAGGCCGGGTCAGACTACTTACCGCTTTTAATCCGGGCCATTCCCCTGACTACAAGGCCGGCAATGAGGCTGAGGCTTATCAGGATCATCAGTGATGAGGAAAAGATAAGGGTGACAACAATCATGGGATCCTTTAAATTAAATGAGATGAGGAGCAGGTACACGCCGAACATAAAAAAGAAAATCAGCAGCATTGCCAGAATGCAATAACAGAGCCACCAGTAAAAAGGCTTCATCATGAGCACTTAAATCCTCTGAAACGATAGGGCACATGCCCCGGCAGGCTAAGCCGGGGCAGACGGTTTGCGGGCCAGCATTGAAGGATGTGTAATGGCGTCCGGGCTTGCCCGTGCCTTCAAGCCAGGGAAGGGTTGTTCTTTATGCAGGCTTCTATGGCTTCGGTCAGGCAGTACGGTTTATGACATACCTTGTTGCCTACCACTACCTGCTTATCCTGTATGGTAATAATTCCCTCCGAGAGGGTCTTCAGGGTTTGGACAATCAGCGGAAGTTCCCTGACGGCGCCCCTTCTTCTTATTTCCTTGAACAGCGGATTTTCCTCCCCCTCTTCCCTGATGATCGCTTCCAGGCTCTTTCGCACCTTCAGTTTCTGTTCGTAATCATCCCACAGCGGATCGATTGCGGCGCCTCTGAGGGGAAACGTGCAATAGGTAAGACGGGGACCTTTGTCAAGTTCCGGGGTTACCAAGTGCATCATTACCCCGCTCGCCGAAGCTTTTTCTTCCATGAGTTTCCAGATGACCTCCTGCCAGGTACCGGCAGGTCCGTCGGGTGCCGCCGGATGCAGATTGATCAGATCATACCTTTTGCACATTTCTTCGCCGACAATAAGCATGTAACCGGCAAGCACAATGACATGCGCCGAATACGGGGTTAATCGTGCCATGACTTCCCCGTCGTATTCCAGCCGCCACTGCGTCATACGGTCAGGATCCTGTTTCCCCTGCTTTCTCATGTCCGGTTTAAATGCCCGCGATGAACAGGTCACCAGGCTGAGACCATAATCCCTGACCATCCGGATATACAGGTCGCTTCCTTCAGCCTCACCCTCCTCCCGGCTGCAAAACACGTAGGCGATGCGTGCCTTGATATCACCGGCAGTGATGGCATCCATGATGGATTGCAGGAGATTGCGTGATCCGGGACCGCGACCGGTTGAGAACCATCCGATGGTATACGTCACCAGTTTTCTCTCCTTGGCGAGAAACTGAAATCAGGTGTGCGCGCTAGGCGGCGGGATTGGCGGAGGTGCTCTTCACCAGGGCGACAATTTGGGGAAGTATCTCTCCCGCCTTGCCCTTGATGAAATAGCTGCTGGTGTAACCGGTGAAGGCGGTTGCCTCGATATTGATTTCAATAATGATTGCGCCGTGGGATTTGGCGATATCCGGCAAGCTGGCCGCGGGCTGCACCTCGGCCGAGGTGCCGATTACCAGCATGACGTTGCAGCTTCGTGCCTCCTGATTAGATTGAGTAAGGGCCTGGTGGGGTATGGCTTCTCCAAAGAAAACCACATCCGGTCTGATGACGCCGCCGCATTCACAGCGGGGTGGCAGGGATTCCAGGGAAATCATCTCGGCTTTGATTCTTTTGCTGCATTCCATGCAATAGGCGTCCCGATGATTCCCGTGAAATTCTATGATATTTTTATTCCCCGCCTCGTGGTGAAGCCCGTCAACATTCTGCGTGATAATTGAACTCAAGTGACCCAGGCGCTCCAGTTCGGCCAGGCTCACATGCCCGGGGTTTGGTTTTGCCTTGAGGATTTCTTTTTGCATCTCGCTCAGCAGTATCCAGGTCTTGCCGGGATTTCTAATTAAAACATCAATGTATGCGTATTCCACCGGGTCATATTTCTCCCAGATGCCGCCCTTTCCCCGGAAGGGAGCAATATTGCTCTCGACCGACATGCCCGCCCCGGTAAGGGCCACCACCTTTTTTGCCTGTAGAATATCACGCGCCGCCCTGGAAATGAGTTCCTCTGTCACCGTTTTCCCTCCCCTGAAGAGGCAGACATTATTCATCATCCAAAAGCTTATAATCTGTTAAGAGCTTCTTTTTTGCCTCGTATTGTTCATCCATCCGATAATAATAAAAATTTTGTATATAATGGCTAATCTCCCCATACATCTCCCGCCAGGTCTTTAAGGTGCTGTTCTGCTTTGCCAGCACGTATTCATCCATAATAACCTGGATTTCCTTCAGCAGAAGCTGCCGCATTTCGCGATCAAGTTCTTCATATTCATCGGTGGAATAATCGATTCTTTGCTGTTTCTTTCTCAGCTTCTTTAATTCATCGAGGATAATCTTGTATAGTTTTGACCTGACCTGCTCATCAATGCTGATGGTGGAGTCAGCTCCATCCTGTGATACAATTAATTTTTTGTACAGCAGATCGATTTGTTTCATCTTGTTACATAGCGCTGATAATTAAATGAATCATTTTATAACTTAAATTTCC
This sequence comes from uncultured Thermodesulfobacteriota bacterium, assembly GCA_964632275.1. Classification (GTDB taxonomy): domain Bacteria; phylum Desulfobacterota; class WTBG01; order WTBG01; family WTBG01; genus CAZWCD01. The sequence continues at coordinate 4,916 of CAZWCD010000037.1, read as the reverse complement.
AGCATTTTCAACACCAAAATGCGGCACAAACTTAATGCCGGCATCGTCGGTTTTTTGTCTTAATGCTTATTATGTTGACATAAATGATTTTAATAATAAAATATTGTCAAAAATTTGACTAATTTTATAATTTATGTCAATATAATAACCCTATACTTCTTGTTTACTCACCCGATAGAGGAGGCCTGCCAAACATGATGAGAAGAATCCTTGTAGCCGAAGACGACAAAGCGGTCAGAGATACCATGGTTGATTTGCTTTCAGAGGCCGGTTTTGAGGTTCAGGGTGCAAGAGATGGTACCGAAGCGCTTCAAATGATGCAAGACAGCAGTTTTAACATTGTCATTACTGATCTGAAGATGCCCGGAGCGGATGGCCTGCAGGTTCTCGAAGAAGTAAAAAAGATTGATCATGATACCATTGTCATTATTTGCACCGGCTTCGGCACGGTAGATAACGCGGTTAAGGCGATGAAGCTCGGCGCCTTTGAGTATATAACCAAGCCGATAAAAATTGACGAGATCAAGTTGGTGATCGCGCGGGCCCTGGAGTATCAAAAATTAAAAACCGAGAATGTGTTTCTCCAGGGGCAGCTGAAAGCCAAATACCGCTTCACCAATTTGATAGGCGACAGCGATGAAATGCAGCGGGTGTTTCAGCTGATTGAAAAAATAGCTTCAACCAACAGCACCGTTTTGATTTGCGGCGAAAGCGGCACCGGCAAGGAACTGGTCGCCCGCGCCATCCATTATAACAGCGATCGCCGGGACCAGCCCATGGTGCCGGTCAATTGCGGCGCGATTCCGGAAGATCTTTTGGAGAGCGAGCTGTTTGGTTATGAAAAGGGGGCATTCACCGGCGCCCTGAAAACAAGAATAGGAAGATTTGAGTTGGCTCATGGGGGCACCATTTTTCTGGATGAAATCGGAGATATGAGCCCGGCATTGCAGGTAAAAATACTCCGGATTTTGCAGGAGCATGAGTTTGAGAGGGTTGGCGGCATCAAATCCATAAAGATTGATATCCGGGTAATCGCCGCAACTCACCGGGATTTGGAACTGGCGGTCAAAAAGGGGACCTTCAGGGAAGACCTTTTTTACCGGCTGAACGTGATACCGCTGGTCATTCCGCCTTTACGGGAGCGGAAATACGACATTCCGCTGCTGGTCCGCCATTTCATAGAAAAGTTTAACGTGGAAAAAAAGCGGGCGATCAAGGGAATTTCGCCCGAAGCCATGAACTGTTTCACGCAGTATCACTGGCCGGGCAACGTTAGAGAATTGGAGAACCTGATTGAGCGGCTGGTTATCCTGAAGGAGGCAGGGACCATTGAAAGGGAAGATTTGCCTGAGAAGATTTCGGGAAGCGCTTCCCGTGAGGGCCTTTTGCCTGCGACTGAAATTCCTGATGACGGGATATCATTGACAACGGCAGTAAGTGAGTTTGAAAAAGAGCTGATTATCAGGGCGCTCAAAAAGTCAAACTGGGTGAAGAACCGGGCGGCAAAATTATTACATCTTAAACGGACCACGCTGGTGGAAAAAATGAAGAAGATACACCTCTCACAGGACAATGAGCCTGCGTAAAATAATTTGAGACATTCTTCCAAAGCATCTATTGCACTCCAGGGGCGACCGGCCGGTCGCCCCTGCGCATTAGACCTTCTCTCCATCTGAAACCCGGCTCATACCAGCATCAATCTCCTCTCTCTTCATCGGCACATATAACCGCCGCGAAAAAAAATAATCCCTGGGAGCTGCGCCGGGATCAGCTGCTCCAAGCGGATGCGGCAGTTGGCATATGAGTTGCTCATTATGTGTGCGTCTTTTAAATGCGGTTATAGAAACAGCCCTTTCCGATACACAATTATTTAAATAACCAATTGAAATATAAAGTTTTTAAAAATGAGAAGCCGTACATTTGACCTTTAAACACCTGACTGCCTGTCAATATTTTGACAATGTCCCCTGTCAAAATATTTTACCAGGCAACATTCTGTTAGCTGACATGGCGAAAGGACAGAGTATGAATCAGGAAGGCATCATGCGCAGCCCGATAAAAGAAAGGGACGGACAGCGAACAGGATGCAACGTGGGCTGGAAGAAGCATGAGCGTCAAGCAGCAAGAGATCAGGTAACCGGAACCCAGGTTATTGCAGTGACCAGCGGCAAGGGCGGGGTTGGCAAGACCAGTGTGGTGGCTAATCTTGGCTATGCCCTGACCCGGCTCAACAAGCGGATCTTGCTCGTGGACGCCGATATCGGGCTAGCCAACCTTGATGTTATCCTGGGATTTTCCCCGCGCTACAATGTGGAGCACGTGTTGAGCGGTGAAAAGCCGATCAACGAGGCAGTCATAACCACACCGGAAGGCATGATGATACTTCCGGCAGGTTCAGGTATACAGGAACTCACCGCGCTGACCAAGTCACAGAAACTGTGTCTCCTTTCCCAGCTGGAATCCCTCTCCCGCGGAATCGACATCATTCTGATCGATACCAGCGCAGGCATTTCTTCCAACGTTATGTACTTCAACCTTGCTGCCCACGAGATCCTCATGGTGGTGTCGCCGGAGCCCACTTCCATCACCGACGCATATGCCATGATGAAGGTGCTTTGCTTAAAGTATGGGGAGAATCATTTCAATCTCGTGGTCAATGGCGCGCAGAGCGCGGAAGAGGCCAAGGAGGTCTACAACCACATAAGCCTGGTGGGGCAGCGCTTTCACCACCTCTCCATCGATTATTGGGGGCACATCGTACGGGATGAGCATGTGGTACAGGCGGTCCGACAGCAGAAGCCGCTGGTTGAATTGTATCCCGAAGCGGCCGCCAGCCAGTGCATATTTGCGCTTGCGCAAAAAGTCTGTGAGCACCGGCTCAATGCCGGCTCCCGGGGCGCCCTCCGCTTTTTCTGGCATCATTTCCTCGAAAACCCCGAATCATTTCCTTTATCGCTTTCCAAGATGTAGTTCAGTTCACTCTCACCTCAACGAAGGGGGGAAACAGATGAAAGGATTACACAACCAGATTGCAGAGAATGACCAGCACGGTAAAGAGGATTTCACCAGACGAGAACGGCTGATCATGGAGTATGCTCCCCTGGTCAAATACATCGCCAACCGTGTTGCCATGAGGCTGCCGCCGCACATTGAAGTGGCGGACCTGGTCAATGCCGGCATTCTGGGCCTGATTGATGCGGTGGAAAAGTTCGATCCCACCAAGGAGGTCAAGTTCAAGACCTACGCCGAGATCCGCATCAGGGGCGCCATTCTTGATGAACTGCGGTCGATGGACTGGATCCCCCGGTCAGTCCGCAAGGTGATTAACCAGATGATGAACGCATACCATGAGCTGGAGCAGCAGCTGGGCAGGCCCGCCCGCGATGAAGAAATGGCTGATCAGCTCGGGGTGCAGATGGATGAATTTTACCGCCTGCTCAAGCAGTCAGCCGGCGTACCGCTCATCAGCCTCGACGTGGCAATGGATCCCGATGACAAACGCCGGGACATTTTGAGCTGCATTGTTGATCCCAAGTCATCCAACGCGTTTGGCGTGCTGGGCCTGAACGAGGTCAAGGATTCGGTTGCCCGCGCCATTGAAGATCTTCCTGAAAAAGAAAAAGAGGTCATATCGCTTTACTATTATGATGAGCTCACCATGAAGGAAATCGGTGAGGTGCTGGATCTGACCGAATCGCGCGTCTCCCAGATTCATACCAAGGCAATTTTGCGCCTGCGGGTGAGAATCAACAGCTTGAAAAGCAGGTCATAAGGACTACAGGTGCACCGAATGCCCTGCTCAATGAAAATGGTGTTGCGGATACCGGAGTTCATGTAAAGGGGTGCCGGTGAAAAGAATCTTGCCAGTCAAAGCCGGTCGTGTATAATAGCTTTTAAAAACCATACATGCGGGAAGTCATCATGCGAGAATTTGCACCACCCGGAAAAACCATCAGGGATGAATGGCAGGAGCCTGCCGGGCAAAAGGCATTGAGTAAAATGTACCGCCTGGCCGGCATGGGGGAACTGCTCGACGGGTTGGCGCATAATTTCAACACCCCGTTATCGGCGGTTGTTGCCCGGGCGGAGATGCTTCGGGACAGGCTGCAGGGGCTCAAGCAGGAGACGCAGACCGGCGGGGCTGATGATGCACTGCTCTCAAAGCTGGACAAGAGCATACGCGATGCCGAGGTCATTGTAACCAACGCCCTCAAGCTTTCGGACAATATAAAGAACATGATGAACAAACGACTGCACGAGAATGAGGATGCGCCTCAGATGATCAGCCTCAACCAGCTTATCCGGGAAGATCTTCAGTTCCTGGAAGCGGACATGAAGTTCAAACATGAAATAACCAAGACCTGCACGCTTGATGAATCTCTTCCCGCGGTGAAGGGCGTCTACCATCATTTTTCACAGAGCATCATACAGATCATCAGAAACGTAATGGACTCCCTGAACGGCGCCGACAAAAAGGAGCTGGCCATTACCAGCCGGCGGCATGACTCAGCCATTCACCTGGAATTTCAAGATACCGGCCTGGATATCGGGAACACCTGCAAAGATTCCTGCGCGCGACGGCTGGAAAACGTCACCGAACTGTTGAAGCCCTATGGGGCGACACTCACCGTGGTGCGAAACCCCAACAATAATATCCACACCATCAGCATCCCCTGCACGCCGGCCGGCTAAGCGGTTGTCCTGTATGCAGCGGCCGAATCATTTCGCCGGCTGCCTTCCCTCTCTGCTTGCCACTTCCATCGGGTCATCATTGAGCAGCTTCGATGCTTGTGCGGCCTTGAAGTGCACTATCTGGCAGGCTGTTGAAAAACGCCCATCCCCTGCGTTACACGCTCATCCTTCGTCACTGCAGCGTACTTGCATGTGCGCCTCATTCCTCAGGATTTCGCGTGCCT
>CAZWCD010000036.1:14958-21180 GCA_964632275.1 uncultured Thermodesulfobacteriota bacterium | reverse complement strand
TCTGTCCGATGGTAAAATCCCCGAACAGCCTGCCGGCAAGACCGTTGGCAAAAAAGCCGGCCCCGATCTGGTCAGGCCTGATGCCGGCGTCCTTGAGCGCATCCCGGGCGGCTTCCGCGGCGAGATCCACCAGCAATCGCTGCGGGTGCTTGCCGAAAGCGGTCATACCTATGCCAATGATTGCCACCTGTTCCATTTCAGGCAACTCCCTCCATTAACTAATCAGATCTGTTAAGACTAGGCTGCAGATGTGTCTCGTTTCAAAAGCTTGCTGAATAATCTGTGGCTCAAGGGGGAGGGGCTTTTTAGCCACGAATCAGATGGGTGTTTTGCAACAGCCTCATTATTGCTGCGGCGTAAAATAGGGCCTCAGGCAGGGAGCCCCCTGTTGATCAACCCCCAGCGGTTTGACCGCCAGCCTGACGGCAAGTCCCGGCTTCAACCGTTCAATCACATCCGGATCTAGCAGAAAAAAAATGCGAAGCGAACTCACTGTCAGGTCAACATAGCCGACCGCATAGGGCGTGGGCAACCCCAGCGGCGCCTTGGTGCGAATCACCGTGCAGCTGTACAACACCCCTTCCGAGCCGAGGTCGGCTTCAGCGGTCGGCTCGAGGCATTTCCTGCAGTACGGGGTTGCGGGGAAAAAATATTCATTGCAGGACCGACAGGTTGAACCGATCAGCCGCGGCGGTTGCCGATCATCGGGGGGCAGGGCAAAAACGCCCTTCGCCACCGGCGGCAGATCAAATGGTTCTGAGTTCATGAGCAGGCATCCTTACCTTTAGCAGGTTGTTTAAAGTTTAAAAAGCATTTTCGCAGGCTGTTCAAAAACATCCAGATGCAAGGCACGCGAAATCCTGAGGAATGAGGCGTACTTTCAAGTACGCTGCAATGACGAAGGATGAGCGTAACGCAGGGGATGGGTGTTTTTCAACAGCCTGACCGCCCTCACGGTTTTAACAGCACCTTGATGCAGCTCTCCTTGCGGTTCTCCACCAGGTCATAGGCGTCAAGCGCATCATCAAGCGCGAACGTGTGCGTGACCAGCGGCGAGAGATCAACCCGCCCGGAGGCGAGCATGGACATGAGCTGGTTCATGAACCCGAGATTGCCCAGCCCCATGGAAAGGCGCAGGCCCCGGGTCACCAGCTCATGGAGGGGGAATGTCACCGGCTCAAAAAAGAGGCCCACCGCCGATACGGTGCCGCCCTTCCGCACCGATCGCCAGGAGCACTCAAAGGTTTCCTTTGCTCCCACCGCCTCAATGGCCACGTCAACCCCTTCTCCCCCGGCAGCTTCCCGCACCCGTTCCGCCACCGACCCGTCGCGGGCATCAATGGTCAGGGCGCCGTAGCGCCGGGCAACCGCCAGGCGGTTGGGAAACATATCCGCGCATATGACCATCGCCGCGCCAAACTGCCACGCCGACACCAGGGCAGCCAGCCCGATCGGCCCGCAGCCGAAGACGGCCACGGTGTCGCCGGTCAAGATGCGCCCTTCGCGGGCAGCATAATAACCGGTGCTGAAGACATCGCCCACAAATACCGCCTGGTCATCGGGAACCGAGTCCGGGATGGGCGCAAGGCACACGTCGGCATAAGGCACGCGCACATAGTGCGTCTGAACGCCGCTCAATCCTCTTCCCAAAAACTCGCCGCCGCCCCAGACCCCGCCGTTTTCACAGTACTGAACGTCGCCCCGCCGGCAGAAAGCGCAGGTGCCGCACCAGACCGCCGCCGGTGCCGACACCCGGTCACCCCGCTTAAAGCGGGTCACCGCGTTTCCCGCCTGTTCAACGACGCCGACAAACTCATGCCCCATGATGGTGCCCGGACCGATGCCGGGCACGAGCCCATGCTTGATGTGAATGTCGGAACCGCAGATGGCGGCGGTGGTCACCCGGACCAGCACGTCGCTTTCCCGCTGCAGCGCCGGCTCGGGAACATCCGTGATGGCCAATTGATTCTTCCCCTGCAAGACAACCGCCTTCATTCGTGAGCCCTCATCAATTTCGGATTTCGGATTGCGGATTGCGGATTAAAGAATATGCAAACAGCGTCCTTTTATTGTATATGGCCATGACGGAGCATGGCCCTCCACCTGAAGATTAGAAAAGTATCTTGCAATCCGAATTCCGCAATCTGAAATCGCAATGCCGCTTCTGTCGTCTTCTCATTCCGCAATCCGAATTCCGCATTCCGCAATGTCACTTAGCGCTTGAGCTTGTATCCCGCCTTCTCGCGGTCCCAGGTGTCGGGGGTCACCCCCTGCTCGCGCAGCTCGAACTTTTTCACCCGCTGGGTGGGGGTCTTGGGAAGCTCCGGCAGGATGCGCAGGTAGCGCGGGATCATGAAATAGGCCATGTGCTCTTCGCAAAAGCCGATCAGCTCGAGCGGCTCGACCGTCCTGCCTTCCCGGCAGGACAGGCACACCATGACCTCGTCCTCTCCCATCTCGGACTTGACCGCCACCGCCGCCGATTCCTTCACCGCGGGGTGGGAGTTGATCACCTTCTCCACCTCGTAGGAGGAAATGTTTTCTCCCCGCCGCCGGATCGCATCCTTCTTCCGGTCCACGAAGTGAAAGAATCCATCCTTATCATAGGTGAGATAGTCGCCGGTGTGAAACCACATGTCGCGGCAGGCCTCCACCGTCTTCTCCGGCATCCTGTAGTACTCGAGCAGCATGCAGTAGGGCTTGAGCGGTCGGATGAGCAGCTCTCCCGCGGTATCCGGACCGACCTCCGCCCCGTTGTCATCGACCAGCCTGACCGCGTAGTCGGGCAGGACCCTCCCGCAGGTGCCGGGCTTGCGGGCCTGCGGTGTATTCAAGAGCGGGATGCCGATTTCGCTCATCCCGTATCCTTCGATGATGGTCACCCCGAACCGCTTTTCAACCGCCTCCCAGATGTCGGGGGACGCCCCGCCGCCGTAGAGGATGCGCAGGGGATTGTCCGCGTCATCGGGCCGGGGCTCCGCCTTGAGCAGAATGGGCAGGATGCCGCCGATATAGTTAAACTCGGTGCACCCGTTCTGCTTGACGTCGTCCCAGAACCGGCTGGCGGAAAAGCGCTCGGCCAGGACCATGCGCGCCCCGCTCAGAAGGGCGGGCATGGTGGACAGGAGCTGCGCGTTGCCGTGAAAGAGGGGCAGCGCGTTATAGAGGCAGTCCGTTTCGTCGTAGCCGGTGGCGGCGCAGGTGAGCTCCCCCATGTAAACGGCGTAATTCTGCGGCATCAGCGAGCCCTTGGACGGCCCGGTGGTGCCGGATGTATACATGATGATGAACGGGTCGGACCAGATCACGTCCGCTGCACGATAGTCGCCCCGGTTGTCCATGATCGCGCGGTAGTTTAGTGCGGGCTTGTCAAGCGCGGGAATCGTCTCGCCGCTGTCATGCAGCACCACGACCGTTTCAACCTTGGGCAGCGAGCCAAGCACCGGCGCCACCCGGTCCAGGTAGGGAGCCTCCACCACCATCAGCCGGCAATCGGCCTGATCGACCATGTAGGTAAGAATGGACCCGCGGTGCGCCGTGTTCACCGGCACTTCTATGGCTCCCAGCTTGCACAGTCCGAACCAGATGAAGAGGTACTCGGGCCGGTTGCTCATCACGATGGCCACCGTGTCCCCCTTCGCCACGCCCAGTGCCTGCAGGCCCGCGGCCACCCGGTCGGATTCCCGATCCAGGTCCTCGTAGCTGAATGCCTCGCCCTTATAGTGAAAGAAGGTGCGGCTGCCGTAGCGCTTCACCTGCTGCTTCAGCAGGCCGTGAATGGTCCTCTCGCGCACCATGTCCTGTGGCGTCATCAGACGTGTTCCTCGCCGGTTGCGCCCGGCGCTCCCGGCCCGGGCAGGGGTTTTCCGATACCGTCGGCAGGATGGGGATAACTGCCGTAATATTTCAGCACGTGCGCCGGAGGCCGCAGCTCCCGCCACTCCTTGTGAAACTCGGCATAGGGCCTGCCCACGAGTTTCCGCTCCTCCCGCGTTTCCTCTCTCAGCCGCTCCGTCTCATCCGGGGACAGGCGCAGGGTTTTTTCATCGTATGCCACCCGGTAAATGTTCCGCGCCGCCCAATGGCTGGTCAGCCCGTTGCGCAGGTCATCCATCACCGCCTGGGGATCGCGCTCCAGGGCATCGCCGTACCCGGCCCCTCCCCCCACCGGCACATAGAAGGTGTCGCCGTTAAAGAGCGGGGTAATCTTCATGGTGACGTGTTCGTAGACGCGATTCCCCTCCTCGACGCCGGTGCTTTCATAAAGCTGGTCCAGCGTGGCGTGAATTGCAGCATCGCCCCGCGAGAGCAGCGATTTCATGGTGCTGCCGCTCACCATCTGGATGAACACCGGCGGCACCGCGTATCCCCCGAAGATGCCCATGGTGGACGGTATCTTGGAGCCGAAACCAAAGCAGCCCATGCCCACCGCCGGGACGTGGTGCGTCATCAGTCCGTAGCCCACGCCCGCCCCGCCGCGGAATTTACCGTGGCCGTAGGAGTTCTTGAAATAATTTCGGAAGAGATAGAGGAAGGGCCGGTCCGACTCGGTGGTTTCCACGTCGGAGCAGTCGCTCATGGTGGCAAAAAATGAACCCGCCCCGTCGACCCCGTCCATGTCCGGCCGCGCCCCCGCGCCGGTGGCGTTGATTTCCGGGGTGATGTCGGCGACCGGCTCACCCCACTGGTTGATGCCGCCGAACACCGGAACGCTGAAGCCCTGGAACCAGGCGGCAACCGCGCGCAGGTGATCGCGGTGGTAGGTCATGCGGGCGCCGCAGAGAAACATGCCGTGGGCAAAGCAGACCTGGGTGAAGGGTGAAAGCGAGGTGGGGGCATCGCCCCGCGCGTTGATCAGCGCATCATCAGGGAATTCCCACTCCAGCACTTCCAGCAGGCCGTTGTTGGCGGGCAGGTCATAGAAAAACCAGCCGCAGAAATAGACCATGGCCAGACCGATGATGCCCTGGAAGTAGGTATTGAGCGGCTTGTCGCGCAGCAGCGGCGTGGTATCCTCGAAGCTCAACTTGATCTTCTCGCCCTGCTTGGCCACTATTATATTAAGCTTTGTCAGGCCCGGCTCCGGCCCCACCGTATCCATGAAGCGGGGCTGGCGGAACGTGCCGTCATGCAACTCGCTCACCTTCTTTTTGGCCGCTGCAGCGGTAACCGTCAGGATTTTTCTGAGCGCTCCCAGGAAGAAGGAGAGCCCCTTCTGATCGATCAGCTCAATGATGCGGCGCTCGGCGATGCGGGCCGCCGCCAGCCGCGCCTTGATGTCCAGAATCATGGTGCGGGCATCGCGATTCATGGCGGCAAACATGGCCATGACATCTTCCTTCAGGGTATACTTCTCGCCGATCTTGACCGGGGGAACGATAATCCCTTCATCGTACTTGGACCGTGCAATGGCGCTCATACCCCCCGGGTCGGTTCCCCCGTTTTCCCCGGTATGGACGATGGCGCCGGCAAAGCAGACCAGTCTCCCCTTGTAAAAGACCGGCACGCAGAGCCCCATGTCCGCCGGGTGGACGCCGCCGTAGAAAGGATCATTAAAGAAAAAGGCGTCTCCCTCCCTGATGCCCACCGACGGCTCGTTGAGCCAGTGTTTGACGATGTACTTGACCGGAATCTGGCCGAGCACCGCGTGGAACCAGATCCCCGTCGCCACCACCGCGAGGTCGCCCTTGAGGGTATAAATGCCGAAGGCCACATCCCCCCAGCGCATGCCGGTGGAAGCGCCCAGCTTCATGGTGGTCTCCTTGCCTTCCTGGGCGATCATGTTCATCTTGTGGGCAAAGATTTCAAAATCCACATCTTCAATTTTGCCCTGGGCCGCCTGCTCTTCCGGGGTCATCGGCTCGGGCCTCAGACGCTGGACCACCTCGCTGTCTTGTCCGTAGGTAAAACCCTGCATGCTCGATCCTATGCTTGGATAACCATTAGATACATGTGTTTAAAATCTTCAAGTGACCACGTATACATCCGAAGCACGAAATTCGAAATCCGAAACAATGTCAAAACTCAAAAGTTTCAATGACCAAAACCCCTGAGCAGCAACCCTGGTTTTGAAAATTATGTCATTTGGTATTTGAACTTGTTTGTTTCGAATGTCATATCTGAGAAACACTCTCAGAGGTACCCGCGCAAGAATCTAAACCAGCTCCAGCACGCCGTTATAATATCCATCCAGGGTGAAGCGCCAGCCCGGCTCCACCACGT
>CAZWCD010000036.1:8359-14858 GCA_964632275.1 uncultured Thermodesulfobacteriota bacterium | reverse complement strand
AGCACGCCGTTATAATATCCATCCAGGGTGAAGCGCCAGCCCGGCTCCACCACGTAGGTGGTATCCCGCGCCTCGATGATCGCCGGCCCGCTCATGCTGCTCCCCGGTGCAAGCGACTCAAAAATAAAAACCGGGGTTTCCTTCACATCCTGCAGGCTGCTCCAGTAAACCCGGCGCGACGCCCCCCGCGATTCCGGCGGCGGTTCCTTTGCGACCGCCTTCACCGGCACGATCTCGGCGGCGCGGGTCTCCACGTAGGCGGTCAGGTAAAAGCACTCCACGTTGATCCCCCCCTGGGGAAAGGTGGCCTCCGGCGAATAGATGGACGCGTACTGCGCGGAAAACGTGTCGCAGATGGCCTTGAAATCAAGGTGCGACGAGACCTGCAGGCGGGGTGACACAATCTTGGTGAGGTTGAACTGCATGCCGTAGCGCATGTCCAGCTCCAGCCGGAACCGGATCTGCTCGTCGCTGAAACCCTCAAGCCTGAGGTCGCGCCGCGCCAGATCAACCAGCTCACCCACCACGCCGTTGAATTGATTTACATCGTCCGAGTAGGACTGGGTGGTCCATTTGAAAATCTTCAGGGTGCGCGACTTCTCCCAGACCTGCTGAATATTCACGGTCGAGGCGCCGAATGCGCCGGAAACGGACGAATGGGAAGGAACGATGACCCGGCTCACCCCGAGATGGGGGGCGATGCTGCAGGCATGGGCAGGGCCGGCGCCGCCGCAGGCAAAGAGGGCAAGGTCGCGGGGATCGTGCCCCTTGAGCACCACTTCCTTGAAAACCTCCTGGCCCATGTACGCGTCAATGATCCGGCGGATGCGCGAGGCGGCCTCCACCACATCGATGCCCAGGGGACGCGCTATCTTCTCTTCAATGGCCATGCGGCTCAAATCCGGGTCAAGCAGAATCTTGCCGCCCAGGTAGTTGTCAGGGTTCAGATAGCCCAGCACCAGATCGGCATCGGTAACCGTCGGTTCATGCCCGCCCTGGTCGTAACAGGCGGGCCCGGGCATGGATCCCGCCGACTGCGGGCCGACCTGCAGGGCATTCCCCATTAATGTATTGATCCAGGCAATGGATCCGCCGCCGGCGCCGATGGATTTAATCTCAATGGCCGGAATGTTGGTGCGCCAGCGATCGATCACCGGGATGAAATCATAGGTCTTGAGCTGGCCGCCGGTTATTACCCCGATATCATATGAGGTGCCGCCCATGTCGGTGAAGATGCTGTTGCTGAAGCCGTACTGCTTCCCGGTCACCAGCGCGCCGTGCAGGCCGGCCACCGGGCCGGCATTGTGGGTGAAGACCGCCTTGGTCCGGGAGAGCTTCTTCATACCCCCCGTATTATGCACTAAAATCAATGGTTTCTTATATCCACCATCACGCAATACATTAACCAGCTTATTCAGCTCTTCGGCCATGATCCCGTGGATGTAGGCGTTGACGATGGCGGTTATAAAGCGGGTGTACTCACCGCACTTGGCGGAGACCTCGCTGGACAGGGTCACTGACATGGAGCCGAGGTAATCTTCCGGGTACTCCTCCTCGATTACCTCTTTAATCATGCGCTCATGAACGGGATTGTTAAACGACCACAGCAGGCAAACCACAAATCCCATGGCGCCCTGGTCAACCAGGTACTGCAGCTTTTCAATGATCTCGTCACGATTGAGCGGGCAGACAACCTGGCCGAATGAGTCAATGCGCTCGCGAACGCCCACCACCATGTCGCGCGAAATCAAGGGAAGCGGCTTGTTGATACGGGAAAGGTCCTTGTTCTCCTGGCCGATAATGCCATCGGCCCAGCTCCGACCCCGGCCCAGGAATATGGCATCTTCAAAACCGGCGGTGGTGATAAGCCCCAGTTTGGGGCCGGTTCTTTCGATGAGTGAATTGGTCCCCAGGGTGGTGCAGTAGCGGACCTGGTCCGTCTGGCCGAGGAAATTTTGAAATGAGAGATCGTAAGCGCCGGCAAGTTCGCGGATGCCGCGCATGAAACCCACTGAGAGATCATAGTGGGTGGTGGGCGTCTTGGTTATCCGGCTTCCCCGCTCATCACTCCGGGTAAAAAAATCTGTAAATGTTCCGCCTATATCTATGTTGATGTTAAAGCCCATCTTTAGTTCCCTGCGATCAGCGGGTCATGGCCGGACCTGACGAACCTCCTCCGTCACCTGACGGAGCAAGCCCAGGTCAACCGACCGGTCAACCTCGCCGCAGCTGGTAAAAAATAATCCCCGGTTGGCGCCGGCGCGGCAATAGTCAACGCCCTCCCTGATGAATTCCCTTGTCTGTTCTAAATTATCTACCGGCAGGCCGATGCCCACGCCCAGGGCATGCTCACCCAGTTCCCACAGTTCGGAGAGCACCGGGAGTCCGCCCTCCCGCGACGGCCCCAGAATATAAAACGCCATCTTGAGGTCGGCAAACGGGCGCAGGGCGCCGTACTGGTAGCCCTGCAGGTACAGGCCGGCGGGTATGTTGTAATAGCCGGCGATATTCTTGAGGGTATTGTAGATCCGGCGCTGGGCCGCATTCATCTCGGCCGCAACCAGGGAGCCCTCCTCCATGAACACCAGCCCATGCGGCCGCAGCCGGCAAAATTCCTCGGTTACGCGCACCAGCAGTCCCTTGCAGTCGGCCGCACGCTCAGCGCCCTGCTCCCGGCCGAACAGCTGGGCCGATAATGTTGCCGGGCCGGTCAGCGCGACGATACAGGCGCGGTCGCTTCCGCACACGCTCACCACCCGCCGGCCCGCTTCGAGGGCATATTGCATCCGGCCGTTTTCCTCGGGAACCTGGCACACGGTAACCGCCGGGCACGATACCACCGGGCGGTCTTCCTCCCAGGAAATCCCGCAGCCGCAGGCCTCTGCCATCAGGCTGATATCAAAGCCGAGCACCACCCCGTCAAAGTTAAACAGATCAACCGTCTTCTGCAGGCTGTTGGCCCAGAGGGTGGCATCAGCGGTCAGTTCCTTCAATGATATGCCCGCCACCCGCGGCAGCACCCCGCCGATGAGCGGAACGAACGCCGGCCGGCTTGCCGGCTCGCCTTTTAAAAATCGGCTGAAAAGAATTTGTCCCGTCTCCACCTCAAACTCCGTATCGCTTCCTGAGCGCGTCGATATCAATTTCAATATCATGGGTCACCGGATGACCCGGCGGCAGGTATTCATTTTCTATCATCACGCCGCAGGAGGGGCAGTAAAACTCAAGCAGCCGGCAAAAATCACTGTCCGGACAGAAGCTGTAGGCAGCGCCCTCAACCAGGGGAGGATGCACTTCCTGCAGCGGCCGATCCGCCACCAGGCAGCCCTGCTTGTAATTCTCCCGCGCCGAAATGAGCGCCGCCCCGCATCGCCGGCAGCACCACATTTCGTGGTCCAGATCGATCTCGAGATATTCGGTAATGCTAACCTTCACCCGCCGTCCTCGTCAGTATGGTGTTGTGATACCGGTCCACCGCCGCCTTCCAGCCCGCGGCCACCAGCAGGGTGGTATGCTCGGTCTCCACCAGCGCCGGACCCGCGATCTCATGACCATGCTCAAGCCGCCTCCCGTCATACACGCTGAGCTCGGCAGCGCCGTCCGGCGCAAGAAAAACCTTCCGCCGTCCCTTGATCGCCTGCTCGGCCGCCCGTGAAGACTGCAGGTATTCATCCATCGTATAGTGCGGTATTTCCGCCCGCACCCTGAGGCTCACCGTGGTCAGGCACCATTCGCCGGTAACCCGGTGCCCTGCAGCCTGCAGCAGGGCGCGGGCCTCGTCGGCAATCCGTGCCGGATCGCCGATGCAATCGCCCGCCACCGTCAGCTGCACCTCGGGTACGCCATCGGCAGGCTTCACCAGCAGATCCAGCTCCGCGGTTGTGCGCTCCGGCGCAAACCCCTCCCCGCGCATGTCACGCGTCGCCTCCCGGTGCATGGCGGCAATCTGCGACTGCAAAACATCCCCCCGGTCAAGCGTGGAGAAGGAAAGATCAACCCGGCGGTAGTAGAGATGCCCCACATCCATGCCCGACGCGGAGAATGCCGAAAACACCGCGGAGAAGGGGGTGATGATGATGGTATCAATGCCGGCAATCGCCGCCAGATGGCAGCAGTGGGCGGGGCCCGCCCCTCCGTAAATGACCAGGGGAGGATTTTCTCCCGACGGCCATATTTCCTTTTTGAGCCGCAGGATCTCCCGGCCCATGGCCTCATCAATGGTGTTCTTGATGGCCAGCGCCGCCTGCACCGCGGGCAGCCCCAGGGGCGTGCCGATTTTCTCCTCCATCACCGCGAGGGCCCGCTGCTCATTGAGCTTCATGGACCCGCCCAGGAAATATCCGGGGTCAAGAATCCCCAGGATGAGGTCGGCGTCAGTGACCGTCGGCTCCGCACCGCCCAGGTCAAAGCAGACCGGACCGGGAAGCGCGCCGGCGGACCGGGGACCAACCGTCAGCGCACCGTCATGCACCGAGGCAATGGATCCGCCGCCCGCCCCGATGGCCCTGACCGCCAGCATGGGCACATTGACGGCAAAGCCTTCCACCTCCGGACGCAGATCCAGGCTGACCTGGCCGCCGCGGACATAGCCGATGTCAAACGACGTGCCCCCCATGTCGGCGGAGATGAGGTGCTCCCTGCCGTAGATCCGGCCGACATTCCGCGCGCCGAGCAGCCCCGCCGCCGGCCCCGAGTTATAGGTGTTGATGGCCCTGGTCGTGGCCACCCGGGCCACCGCGCCGTTGTTGTGCACGATGAAGAGATGCTTCCGGTAGAGGCTGCGGCGCAGCTCCTCGCCCGCCTTGTAGAGCAGCCGAACCAGCTTGGCGTGGATATAGGCATTGAGCACCGCGGCGTTGATGCGCTCCGCTTCACCCGACCGGCGGGAAATGTCGGAGGAGAGAAAAACCGGCACCGAACCGAGGAAGTCGCGGGGATACTCGCGCTTGACCACGTGGCGGATGAGGCGCTCGTTTTCGGGGTTGAATTCGGAATTGGCGAAGGCCACCACCAGGCAGCGCGCGCCGCGGTCGATGAGTTCCTGGGCGCAGGAAAGCGCCGCCTGCTCATCGGGCGCCCGGCGCAGCGCGCCGTCCGGGGCAACCACCTCGTCCAGGCCGAACACCATGTCCGGCTGGATCAGCGGGACCTTGCCGCCGCTGCCGCGCACCGGCGCCAGGCCCTCCTTCCCCGCGGTAAGGATCAGGCCGATCTTGCTGCCGTCCCGCTGGATGATGGTGTTGGTGCCGATGGTGTTGGCAAAACGGATGAGTTCCGATCCGTAGAGCAGGTCCTCAACCGCGATCCCGAGCCGGCGCGCGCCGGCCCGGATGCACTCGAGGAAGCAAACCGTGAGATCATGCGGTGTGGTTGATACCTTGACCGTTTCCACCCGGCCGTCAAACACAAAAAAACCATCGGTGAAGGTTCCACCGGTATCAATGGCTATTGAAGAACTGATGGTATTTTCTCCTTGCCTGCACCATGAAATTCTGATTTATCTTGCAATCTGAAATGTAAGCTTATATTATTTTTTGAGATCCTTTGCAAGCGAAATAACTGGAACCCTTCACCTGCGCAGGGGCTGCCGACAGCGCTTTATCCTGATCGGCATACGAGCAGCATGGAGGGCCACGCTCGGTGGTGGCCGCACCTGATAACCGGGCGCAACCGAGTGCGTCCCATAGCACAATCTGTTTTCGCACACCATGTCTGAACAGAATCGCACTGAATCCGAAGGCACAACCGCCGCAACCAGGGCCCTCCTGTCGGGCAACCAGGCCATCGCCCGCGGCGCGTATGAAGCCGGAGTGGCGGTCGCCACCGCCTATCCCGGGACGCCCAGCACCGAGATCCTTGAAACCATTGCCTCCTATGACGGCATCTACGCGGAGTGGTCCCCCAATGAAAAGGTGGCCCTGGAGGTGGCCATGGGCGCCTCCATCGCCGGAAGCCGCGCGCTGGCATGCATGAAGCACGTGGGCGTCAATGTCGCGGCCGATCCCCTCTTCACCCTCTCGTACACCGGCGTGCGCGGCGGGCTGGTCATCGTCACCGCGGATGACCCGGAGATCCACAGCTCCCAGAACGAGCAGGACAACCGCAACTACGCCCGCTTCGCCAAGATACCCATGCTCGAGCCGGCCGACAGCCAGGAGGCGAAGGATTTTGTGAAATGCGCCTTCGAGATAAGCGAGCGATTTGACACCCCGGTCATGCTGCGCACCACCACGCGCATCTCCCATTCCATGTCGGTCACCGCCCTTGCCGAACCGGAACGGCGGGATGGGCTGCCTGAGCTGGAGAAGCGGCCGGATAAATTTGTCATGCTTCCCCGGTACGCGCGGCTGCGGCATCCGATCATTGAAGAGCGGCTGCGGAAGCTCAAGGACTTTGCCGAGACCTTTGAAAAAAATGAAGTAGAGACGAGGGATGCCGCTATCGGCATCATCGCCGGCGGGGCATGCTACCAGTACGCCCGGGAAGCCTTTCCCGACGC
>CAZWCD010000036.1:6984-8259 GCA_964632275.1 uncultured Thermodesulfobacteriota bacterium | reverse complement strand
GCCCTTCCCGCCCGGCCCCCCAACATGTGCCCGGGATGCCCGCACCGGGGCATCTTTTACACGCTGAAAAAACAGAAGCTGTTCGTCACCGGCGACATCGGCTGCTACACCCTGGGCGCCCTTCCCCCGCTCAATGCCATGGATACCTGCATCTGCATGGGCGCGAGCATCGGTCAGGCAATGGGCATCGAAAAGGCGCTGGGCGCCGGCGGCCGGGGCAAGGCGGTGGCGGTCATCGGCGATTCAACCTTCCTGCACTCGGGGATGACCGGGCTGCTGGATATCGTCTATAACAAGGGCGCCTGCACCGTCATCATCCTGGACAACCGAACCACCGCCATGACCGGGCGGCAGGAGCATCCCGGCACCGGCTTGACCATCACGGGAGAGAAAACCCGGCAGGTGGACCTGGCAGTGCTCTGCAAAGCGCTGGGCGCGGATCATGTGCGAAAGGTGAATCCCTACAATCTGGATGAGATTGCCGCAGTCATTTCAGAGGAAACCGGCCGGCCCGAGCCGTCGGTTATCATTACCGAGGCCCCCTGTGTCCTGCTGCGCAAGGGAAGCAAGGCGCCGACCCCCCTGTTCACGGTGCATGAAGAAACCTGCGTGGGGTGCCGGGGATGCCTGCAGCTGGGCTGCCCCGCCATCGAGTGGCGGCCGCTGGATGCCAGGTCCGGCAGATCACACATCAATCAAAGCCTGTGCGTCGGCTGCGCGCTGTGCGCACAGATCTGTCCCAGGGAAGCCATCGTCAAAACCAATGAACGCAGAAGCTAAGGTCACCAATATTTTAATCGTCGGGGTCGGGGGCCAGGGGGTCATCCTTGCCAGCGATATTATCGCGGCGGTGATGATGCGCGCCGGCCATGATGTGAAGAAAAGCGAGGTGCACGGCATGGCCCAGCGGGGAGGCAGCGTCACCAGCCACGTCCGCTTCGGACCGAAGGTCTACTCCCCGATCATCAGCAGGGGCGAGGCGGACATCCTCTTTTCCTTTGAACAGCTGGAAACGCTGCGCTACCTTGACTTTGTGCACGACGACTCCGTCATCCTGGTCAATGACCAGAAAATTCTTCCGCCGTCGGTAACCATGGGCAAGGACGTGTATCCCCCTGACATTCCCGGGCGGATGAAGGCACGCTATCCCCGCTTCACCCTGGTCAATGCCCTGGAGGCGGCCCGGGAGGCGGGAAGCGCCAGGGCGGTCAATGTGGCGCTGATCGGCGCGCTCTCGAATTGCTTTGCCGTGGAAAAGCGCCTCTGGCAGGAGGT
>CAZWCD010000036.1:5574-6884 GCA_964632275.1 uncultured Thermodesulfobacteriota bacterium | reverse complement strand
TATCGCATTTCGCATGGAGGTTCACGCATGATCTGGAATGAGGAATTCGAAACGCTGCCCCGGGAGGCCCTGGAGGCTTTGCAGCTCAAGCGCCTTCGGTCACTGCTGGAAAGGGTATATGCCGCCAGCCCCTTCTACAGAAAAAAGCTGGATCATAAGGGCGTCAAGCCTTCCGCCATCCGCGCACTTAAGGACCTGTCGCTGCTTCCTTTCACCACCAAGGCCGATGTGCGGGACAGCTATCCCTTCGGTCTGTTCTGCGTCCCCCTGGAGCAGGTGGTGAGGATGCAAGCTTCATCAGGAACGACGGGCAAGCCCATGGTGGTGGGCTACACCCGCCATGATGTTGAGCTTTGGGCGGAGCTCATGGCCCGCGGTCTCTCCTGCGCCGGCGTTCACCGGGGCGACATCATTCATAACGCATACACCTACGGACTTTTTACCGGAGGCATGGGATTTCACTACGGGGCGGAAAAAATCGGCGCCTCGATCATCCCCGCGTCCGGGGGCAACAGCAAGCGGCAGATAACCATCATGCAGGACTTTGGCCCCACGGTCCTTGCCTGCACGCCGTCCTACGCCCTTCATCTCGCCGAGGTGGCGCAGGACATGGGGCTTGATCCCTCGGTGGATTTTAAGCTTAGAACCGGGTGCTTCGGCGCGGAACCCTGGTCGGGCAACATGAGAAACGCGCTGGAGCAGCGTTTCAATATTAATGCCATCGACACCTACGGGCTCACCGAGGTGATTGGTCCGGGGGTGGCCAACGAGTGCATCGAAGGGAAGTCCGGGCTGCACCTGTTCGAGGATCACTTCATCGCTGAAATCATCGACCCGGAAACGGGACAGCCGCTTCCCTATGGGTCGCGCGGCGAGCTGGTCCTCACCTCCCTCAGCAAGGAGGCCTATCCGCTCATTCGCTACCGCACCCGCGACGTCACCACGCTCCATCCCGAGCCATGCGTGTGCGGCAGAACCTTCGTGCGAATGGAAAAGGTGACCGGCCGGACCGACGACATGATCATCATCAGGGGGGTTAACGTGTTTCCGTCCCAGATTGAAAGCGTGCTCATGCACATTGAAGGCATCGAACCCCACTACCAGCTCCTGGTTGACCGGGAAGGGTTCCTCGACACCCTGGAGATTCAGGTGGAGCTCAACGAACGGATATTTTCCGACGAGTTCAAACAGCTGGAGAAGCTGGAAAAGAAGATTGAAAAAGAGATCAAGGAAATGCTGGGGATCACCAGCCGCTGCAAGCTGGTTGAGCCAAAAACCATAGAGCGCAGCGAGGGCAAGGCGACGCGGGT
>CAZWCD010000036.1:0-5474 GCA_964632275.1 uncultured Thermodesulfobacteriota bacterium | reverse complement strand
GCATCCAGTCCAGGAGAACCACCATGAAAGTCGAGCAAATATCCATTTTTCTGGAAAACAAGTTTGGGAGGTTATCGGAGGTTGCCCGGCTCCTGGGAAATGCGGGAGTTAACATCAGGACACTCTCCATCTCCGATTCGTCCGATTTCGGCATACTGCGGTGCATCGTCAACGACAACGAAAAGGCGGTCAGGATCTTAAAGGAAAACGGCATCACCGTGAGCAAAACCGAGGTTGTCGCAGTCGAGGTGCCGGACAAGCCGGGCGGACTGGCACAGGTGCTTTCCTTATTGGAGCAGGAAAAGATCAACGTGGAATACATGTATGCCTTTCTGGAGCACCGTTCGGATGACGCAATCATCATATTCCGTTTTGATGACAATGACAGCGCCATACGCGTGCTGTCCGCACGGGGAGTAAAAATTGTTTCCGGAAAGCAAGTGTACGAGATGTGAGAGGAGATTGCAATGACTAAAGCAGCAAAGGACCCGCTGCACTATGCGCGGGACATTGTGGGCAAGGACCCGATGGCCACCTATCTGGGCATCAAGGTGGAGGCAGTGCGGAAGGAATATGCCCGCTGCTCGCTGGTAATCAAACCCCAATATCTCAACGCGCTGGACCGGGCGCACGGCATTTCCGTCTACGCGGTCGCCGACCAGGCCTTCGCGGTAGCCTGCTGTTCCGGCGGGTACAAGGGGATCGCCCTGAGTTTTACCGTCAACTTCACCAGGGGGGCGGTCGTGGGGGAAAAGATCATCGCCGAGGCAACACCGCTGTTCACCGGCCGGAAGGTGAGTCTGTGGAAAATCCAGGTCACCGGCAAAGGGAAAAAGCTCATCGCCTCATGTGAAGGTTTCGCCTATCACAAGGATTAAAGCGCCCTTCCGGCAGCGCGGGAGAACCGCACCACCGCAATACCCACCCCCGCAGCACCTCGAACAAATGACCATAGCGTGACAGGCGTGTGCCGCATGATACAAGACATCATAAAAAAATCGCTGGATGACGCGAGTCTCACGGCGGAGGAAATAGCTGCGCTGTTCGGGGCACCGCTTTTCAGCGATGACTCGGCACTCATTCTTGCCGCTTCCCGCAAGAAAAGCGGGATCGCTTCACGCGGACTGGCTGAAGTTCACGCGCAGGTGGGGTTGAATGTCGCTCCCTGTCCGAAGAACTGCGCCTTCTGCTCGTTTGCATCAAGCAACAAGGTTTTTAATGAGCATTCCGAACTTTCTGCAGATGAAGCGGCGGCGCGAGCCGGACAATTTGAGGGGGATGGCGCCAATGCCATCTATCTCATGGTGACGGGCGATTACCCTTTTGAAAAATTCATCGAGACGGCGCAGGAAGTCAGAAAAAAGCTTCGCCCGGAAACAACCATGGTGGCCAATGTCGGGGATTTTACTCGGGGACGGGCGGTGCGGCTCAAGGATGCGGGCTTTGCCGGCATTTATCACGCGGTGCGATTAGGCGAAGGCGCCGACACCTCGATTCCGGTGGAAACCCGGCTGCAGACATTCCGGAATGCCGCGGAAGCGGGGTTGCTCTTGGGCACCTGTCTGGAACCGGTCGGACCTGAACACGCGACCGGAGAACTGGTCGAAAAAACCATTATTACCCGTGAGGCGCATCCGGTCTATAGCGGCGCAGCGAGACGCATCCCCCTGCCCGGCACGGCAATGGCCTCCCGCGGGATGGTAAGCGAGGCCCGAATGGCCCACATCCTTGCCGTGGTGAGGTTGGCTTTAGGATACGCCGTTTCAGGAAACTGTACCCACGAACCCAATGTGACCGGGGCCGCGGCGGGCGCCAATCTGTTGTGGGCAGAAATCGGATCCAATCCCCGCGACGCTGAAAAAGAAACCGAGGGAAAGCGCGGCATGTCGGTTGCGGATTGTGCCGCGATATTTACAGAGGCGGAGTGGAGGGTGTTGAGCGGGAACTCCAACTTCTATACCCCACGATCATAACTCCCGCAGTCATTAATAGTATTTGTTAAACAGATACTGCACGGTCTCCCGGGCAAAGTCAACCGGACCCTGCCGGTAGGGATAGATTCTGAACCGGAGGCAGTAGCCCTTCCACAGCCTGTCAATCCATTCATAGAAACCACGCAGCCTCAATTGCGTGAGCCGACTGATTACCGTCACCGGCAATCGAAGGCTTACCCCCAGCGCAAAAAGGGCCCGCAGGCGCCCCCGCCGCTCCTTGTCTTCAATGGCTATGCTTGAATCATGGTAGAAGGTGTGCGGGAATGCCCGCGGCTGAGAATCCGCAAAGCCATGCCGTATGGCGTACGCAGCAATGCCGGTGCGCGGGTAAACCTGCATGAGCGTGGCGAAGCTGTGCTGCGGCCTGATCCGGCGGTTCATTTCGTAGGTAAAAAAGTCGTCTTCGAGCGAGCTGCCGGGTATTGCCAGGATGTTTTCCGTCGCAAAGCGGATCCCGTTCTCATGCAGAAGCGCGCAGGCGTTCCGGAACGCTTCAAGGCTCATGCCGCGGTTCAGAATATCGTTGCGCACATGATCGCGCGCGGACTCCAGACCGAGCTTGACCGAAAGGCAGCCGGCGCGTTTGAGCATGACCGCCGTCTTTTCATCCACCAGGTCTGCCCGCAGGTGGCAGTGAAAGGGAATTCCCACCTCCCTCGGATAGCGGTCAGCGAATTCTTCCAGCCACGCCCGGTTGAGATTAAAGGTGTCATCCTGGAACACAACAATCTGGAGCGGATAGATGCGCTTCAGAGAGGCAAGCTCTCCAAGAAGGCTGGCCAGGCTTCTGCGCCTGCACACCGGGCCTTTGCCGCGATAGAGCTCATTATAGGAGTGGTTAAAACAATAGCTGCACCGGTAGGGACATCCACGGGAGGCCATGACATAGACCGTTCGCCGGCGCACCCCCGGCTGAGCGCGGTCAAAGAGGCCGCGATCAGGATGGGGCAGCATATCCAAATCCTTCACCAGGGGAGCGACATCGTTTTGGATAACGGATCCGTCGGAGCGCTTTATCCACCAGTTCGGCACCCGGTCAGGCAGCCTGCCCCGTTCGGCGATTGCCTCCACCATTACCGGCAGGGCAACGTCCCCTTCTCCCCGGCAAACTCCGTCAATGCCATTTTCATAAATAAACTCCGGATAGAAGGTGGGGTGCGGCCCTCCCGCTACAACCAGAAGGTCCGGCTTGGCCTGTTTCATCTGCCGGGCAACACGCAGGAACAATGGATGCTGGCCGGTAACCAGGGATAGGCAGAGCATATGCGGTCTGAAATCCCGCAACAGCCTTTTCTGACGGGAAAGGTCACGCAGCGCCGCGACCTCGGTACAATGACCGTTGCGGGTCAAAACGGCCGAGAGGCAGGCAATCCCGAGGGGCTGGGTAAGATAATCACCGGTTAGAAACAGAATGTTCATTGGCGGCTGATACTTCCGGGGATACGCGTGACCCGTGACGCACTTTCAGCAGCTGCTTTTGAAAATCGAAATCGGGATCGTCTTCCGATGAGTGGCACCGGCGGCAAATCTGCTCCACCACGCAGCTCGAGCATTCACGGGTGAGTCCGACAATATAACCCTGTCCCTTCGCCTCCGGTTCGGCCACATGATTTTCTCCCGGGCCATGGCAGGCCTCGCACTGCACCCCCTCCCGGCCGGGCTCCGGGTAACCGCCTGCGCTGCCGGCGCCGGTGTTATAGCGGTACTGCTTTTCCGGCGGGGCGGTCTTGGCTTTTTCGGTCGTGTGGGTCGCTGCATGCGCGGTTTTGTTCCAATGTTCGTATTCCCTGCTGTGGCACCCCCTGCACGATTCCGCGCCCACATACCGGGCGGGGTTGTCAAAAATATTGCTTTTCTCACGATAGGACAGCAGGAAGCGCAGACGCTCTTCCCTGGTCATTTTTGTGAGGTCGGGCGCGTTGCCGTGCAGAATTCTCGGATAGCGTTTGGCAAATACAAAATTAATGGATTCCTTTTCAGTATGGCAGGCGAGACAGCGTTTTTTCCATTCCGCCGCTTTCTTCGTCTTTGCCTTTTCTCCCGCGAATGCAGAGCAGGATTCATGTCCCGGTCCATGGCAGGCCTCGCACTGGACCCCTTCAAGGTGCTTTGAATAGCGTTTGCTGCTCAGACTATACCCGCCGGCCTCGCCGTATCCGGTCACATGACAGCTGACGCACGTCTCATCGTCTTCCGTGCCCTTGCGCACCATGGATGCGAATGCGTCGGCATGCCGGGTAAGCTTCCACTGAATGTGTTCTTGTTCATGACAAATCACGCAGGCCGATTCCCCGGAATAACCTTTTTTGGACAAAAGCGGGGGATTGGGCAGGCCGGCCAGCTTTTTAAGCTCCATCATGTAAATAGTGCGCATGTGATCATTGAAGCCTTTGTGCATACTGACGATAGAGCCCGTCCGGTCCACCAGGAAGCTGATGGGTATTGTCCCGGTATAGGAGGGAAACAGGGAAGTGATTTTCCTGCCCGCATCAACCATGACCGGAAACAGATAGTTTTGACTGCTGATGAAGTCTGCAGTAAACTCCTGGTTCGAAACGCTGACAGCCACAATTTCAAATTTTCCCTGCAGCTCTCCTGCGTTGTACAGGCTGTTTAAAAATGCCAGCTCATCCTGGCAGTGGCTGCATCCGGGAGAAAAAAACAGGATAATGACCGGCCCGGCCTGATAGACCTCTTTGATGTCAATGATGCTGCCGCCGATGGTGTTTCCTTTAAAAAGAGGCACCGGGGGTTTGATCCCCAGGATCGGCTCGTCAGCCGGGAGGTACGGGATCCTCAAATATTCGGTCGCATAGGCCCGCCAGTTGTCCGCAAGGCTGTTTTCCCGCGGAATAACATTGCCCATCCTGCTGCCTATCAGTTGTCCCTGCCGGTTATAGATGTATAAACCCACACCCCCCGCCAACTTGAATTTTGCAGAGAGCTGACGGTCGTAATCCAGGTATACCGGGAACGGAATGCCCTGGTTCTGATTGAACTGCTGCAGCTCTTCAAGCCGGTCCGGAGGAAGGGCGATGCCAGCCAGGTCAAAATTATAATCATTCCGGATTGCGTAGAGCTCTTTTATCAGTCCCACCGCTTCAACCACCCGGGAATCGTCAATCGAGTAGAAGAACAGCAGCAGGTTTTTTCCTTCATATACTTTACTGTCAAGCGTGCTCGCCGCGGGCCATGAGAGGGTCGGACTGGTTGGAAAATCCGCGCACACCGTATGGCAGGACAGAACACACAGAAAGGCGGTAATGAACACATGATGGAAATACGGGTGGCGATTATGCAATGAGCTCATGTGAGGATAACGTTCCGGGGTATGATGGCGGTTGCCGAACCTGTGCCTGCTGTATGAAACGGCCATTGTGGTTGTAATAAAATTTGCGCCTTTTGTCTAGCAGGTTGTTGAAAAAGCAGTTTTCCTCAGGCTGTTCAAAAACGAGTGGCTACTGAGGGCCTGCTTCCAGA
>CAZWCD010000035.1:12448-21367 GCA_964632275.1 uncultured Thermodesulfobacteriota bacterium | reverse complement strand
GGGAGGTGGCCGGGGGGTACGCGAGCGACCTCTTGAGCGATGTGATGGCCAACAGCCGGGAGGGAGATCTCTGGGTGACCCTGCAGGCGCATCCCAACATCATCGCCGTTGCCTCCCTCAAGGGCATGGCCGGCGTCGTCATCGTGCAGGGCAGAATCCCCGAGGCGCAAACCGTGGAAAAGGCCCGGCAGGAAGGGATTCCCCTCATGGTCACCGGGCTGCAGACCTTTGAGTTCGTCGGAAGGTTGCACGGCCTGGGCGTTTCCGGAATGAGGTGATGCTCAGAGCATATCGGGCGGATTTGCATATCCATTCCATTCTTTCCCCCTGCACCGAACCTGCCGAGATGTCGCCCCGCGCCATTGTGAAGCGGTCGGTGGAGGCGGGGCTGGATCTGATCGCGGTGTGTGACCATAACTCCTGCGAGAATTTTCCCGCCCTGCATCATGCGGCGCGGGAGGCCGGGCTTACGGTGCTGGCGGGCATGGAGATTACCACCCGGGAGGAGATCCACATTCTGGGCCTTTTTGACGGTGAAGCCGATGCCGTCGCGGTGCAGGCGGTGGTGTACGAGCATCTCCCCGGCGAGAACGACGAAAAGACCTTCGGCTGCCAGGTGGTGGTCAATGAACACGAGGAGGTCGTTTCCTTCAATAAAAAATTGCTGATCGGGGCGACAACCCTTCCACTGGAAGCGGTGGTTGATCTCATTCACGCCCGCGGCGGTGTCGCCGTCGCTTCGCACATCGACCGCGAGGCATACAGCATCATCAGCCAGCTCGGCTTTGTTCCGCCGGGGCTGGCCCTGGATGCCCTGGAGGTATCGCCCCGCGCCGGTTTGGAAGAGGCGCGCCGGCGGTTTCCCGGGCTTGAGCACCTTCCCCTCATCAGCTCATCGGATGCCCACTCCCTTGACGGGATCGGCGGCGGCTCAACCGCATTTTTAATGGCGTCCGCCGGCGTTGGTGAGATAAAGCTGGCGCTTGCGGGGAGGGAAGGCAGAAAGGTGCTCGGGGGATAGGCAAAACGTGCAGGATTTTTCCCTCCACATTCTTGATCTTGCCGAGAATTCAATAACCGCGGGGGCAACGCGGATCGAGATCAGAATCGACGAGGACAGCAGCCGGGATCTGCTCACCATAGAAATTATCGACAACGGCAGGGGCATGAGCAGGGAGATGGCCGGCAGGGCGCTGGATCCCTTTGTGACAACGCGGACAACGCGGAACGTGGGCCTGGGATTGCCGCTCTTCGCCCAGGCGGCGCGGGCATGCAACGGTGATGTACGCATAGAATCAGAACCCGGCCGGGGCACAACGCTTAAAGGCACCTTTGAGGCGAGCCATATTGATCGCAAGCCCTGGGGAAGCATGGCCGACACCCTGATCACCCTTATTGCGGGCAACCCCGGGATCAGCTTCTTGTATCAGCATCGCAGGGATGATCGCACCTACCGCCTGGACACGGGGGCGATCAGGGAGGAGCTGGGCGACGTTCCGGTTTCCGATCCCCGGGTGATTGGGCTGATCAGGGGCGATCTTGAGGAAGGTCTGGCGCAATTGGGCGTGTAATGAAGCGTGCTGCCATTGTTGTGGCTGAACATGCACCCAGCCCCCCGCGCCGATAAAAAACAGGTGCCGTGCGAATCATGCCGTACACAACCTCACGGCACCCATGGTGGAGGTATTCCAAGCAATGAACGCAGAAGCAGCGGAGAAGCAGCAGGAAGTGACCGTGGAGATAACCGCGGAGCAGTGGGAAAAGGTGGACCAGGTTATCGCCGCAAACGTCGGCAAGGCCGGTTCCCTCATACCCGTCCTCCAGCAGTGCCAGGAGGTGTGCGGCTTTCTGCCCGCCGAGGTGCAGCGCAGGATCGCCGAGGGCCTGAACATATCGCCCAGCCTGGTATACGGGGTGGTTTCCTTCTACTCTTATTTTACCATGAAGCCGCGGGGCAAATTCAATATCCGCGTCTGCCTGGGCACCGCCTGCTTCGTCAAGCGCAGCGAGGAGATTTACCGGCGTCTGCAGCAGGAGCTGGGCATTCGCGAGGGCGAGGTGACGCCGGACCTGAAATTTTCCCTGGAAGGGGTGCGCTGCATCGGATGCTGCGGCCTGGCGCCGGCAATGATGGTCAATGAAGACACCTATGGCCTGCTGGAGCCGGCAACGGCGCTGGACACCATCAAAAAGAATTATTAGCAGGCTGCTCAATCGTGCTGAATGGTAGGTGGCGCAAAGGGGAGGGGCTTTTGTCGCCACGAATCAGTTGGGTGTTATTCAACAGCCTGCCGGGAAGCAGGCTATGCTCAGGAGAGATGATCTATGCCGAAACTGACGCTCGACGATTTGAAACGGATCAAGGAGGAGTCAAAGACCGCGACCACCCTCCGGGAAGGCGGCCAGCGGGTCAAGATAACCGTCCACATGGGGACCTGCGGCATCGCGTCCGGAGCGCGGGCGGTGATGAGCGCCTTCATGGACGAGATTGCCAAGCGCCAGCTCCAGGATGTCATCGTCACCACCTCCGGGTGCGCGGGGCTGTGCAGCCGTGAGCCCATGGCCACGGTGGAGCTGCTCGGTGAAGCGCCGGTCAAGTATGTGGATCTCGATGACGCCAAAACCCGTGAGATCCTGGTGGAGCACGTTATCGGCGGAAAGATGGTGGAAAAGTATGCCCTGGCAGTGGGCAGTGAAACCACGTATTAAGCTGCAGGAAGGAATGGGAATCGGCAGATGAAAACCTTTCGCTCACATGCGTTGATTTGCGCCGGAACCGGCTGCGTGGCCAACAAGTCCTTACAGGTGCGGACGGCGCTGGAAGAAGAACTCAAGAAATGCGGACTGGAGGAAGAGGTGCAGGTGGTGATTACCGGGTGCAACGGCTTCTGCGCGGTCGGCCCGGTGATGGTGGTCTATCCCGAGGGCATCTTTTATCAGAAGCTGACCAGGGAGGACGTCCCCCTGCTGGTGTCGGAGCATTTTCTGAAGGGCCGGCCGGTCGAGAAGCTAATGTACCGGGAGGAGGCGAAGAAGTCCGCGGTGCCGCGCATGCAGGACATCTCCTTCTTCGGGCTGCAGGTGCTGCGCGCCTTGCGGAACCGCGGCATCATCGACGCCGAAAAGATTGACGAGTACATCGCCCGCGACGGATACCAGGCCCTGGGCAAAGCCCTTACCGCGCTGACCCCGGAAGGGATCATCGAGGAAATCAAGCTGTCCGGTCTGCGGGGTCGGGGCGGCGCGGGGTTTCCCACCGGTCTGAAGTGGGAGTTCTGCGCCAAGGCGCGGGGTGACGTGAAGTATGTGCTCTGCAACGGCGACGAGGGAGACCCCGGCGCGTTCATGGACCGCAGCATTCTGGAGGCGGATCCCCATTCGGTGCTGGAGGGCATGACCATCGCCGCCCGGGCCATCGGCGCCCACCACGGCTACATTTATGTCCGCGCCGAATATCCGCTCGCCGTTTCCCGGCTCAGGGTCGCCATACAGCAGGCGCGTGAATACGGGCTGCTCGGGACCAACATCCTCAATTCGGGCTTTGATTTTGACATCGACATTTACCAGGGCGCCGGGGCGTTTGTCTGCGGCGAGGAAACCGCGCTGATGACCTCCATTGAAGGGAAGCGGGGCATGCCGCGGCCGCGGCCGCCGTTCCCCGCATACAAGGGGCTCTGGCGCAAGCCGACCATATTGAACAACGTGGAGACCTACGCCAATGTTCCGCCCATCGTCCTGCACGGCGGCAGCTGGTACAGCGAGCTGGGGACGGAAAAGAGCAAGGGCACCAAGGTCTTCGCCCTGACCGGCGCGGTCAACAACATCGGCCTGGTGGAAGTGCCCATGGGAACCAGCCTTCGATCGATCATCTACGACATCGGCGGCGGCATCAAGGGGAAGCGCAAGTTCAAGGCGGTGCAGATGGGCGGCCCGTCGGGCGGCTGCATTCCCGAGTCGCTCATTGACACCCCGGTGGACTATGAGTCGATCAATCAGACCGGCGCCATCATGGGGTCCGGCGGCATGGTGGTCATGGACGAGACCACCTGCATGGTTGATATCGCCAAATTCTTCCTCGGGTTCACCCAGGAGGAATCCTGCGGCAAGTGCATACCCTGCCGGGTGGGGACCAAGATGATGCTCGACATCCTGACCCGGATCACCGAGGGCGAGGGGCGGGAGGAAGATCTGGAGACCCTGCAGGATCTGGCGGCTACCATCAAAAACACGGCGCTCTGCGGCCTGGGCAATACCGCGCCCAACCCGGTGCTTACCACCATGCGCTATTTTCGCGATGAATACGAGGCCCACGTGAGGGAGAAGCGCTGCCCCGCCCACTCCTGCATCCCCCTGATCAAGTTCAGGGTGAATCCGGAGCTCTGCAAGCGGTGCGGCCAGTGCTTCAAGGCCTGCCCCTCCGGGGCGATCACCTGGGAGAAGAAGCAGGTGGCCGAGATTGACCTTCAGAAGTGCGTCAAGTGCAAGAACTGCATCATGGCCTGTAAGTTCAATGCCATTGAGTAGCAATGGCGCGGCAATAAGTTCGTTGCGAGGCCTGCCCGGTTGCATGGAGAAGCGTGGGAACATCGTTTCGGCCAGGGAGCGTAAGCGACGAAGCAATCTCATATAAAAATTTGCGAGGTTGAAGGCGTACCATGATAAGTTTGACCATAGACGATCGGGAAG
The DNA here is from genome assembly GCA_964632275.1 of uncultured Thermodesulfobacteriota bacterium. GTDB lineage: Bacteria > Desulfobacterota > WTBG01 > WTBG01 > WTBG01 > CAZWCD01. Next base: position 16,681 of record CAZWCD010000035.1, on the reverse strand, counting down.
TAGAGGTGGCGGACGGCTCCACCATCCTGGAGGCCGCTGAGGCCGCCGGGGTTTATATTCCCACCTTTTGCTATCACCGGCGGCTGATGCCCTTCGGGGCGTGCCGCATGTGCGTGGTGGAGGTTGAGCAGATGAAGGGCCGGCTGGTTCCCTCCTGCTCCACGCCCGCCGCCAACGGCATGGTGGTGAATACCAACACCCCCGCGGTGCGCGGCGCCCGCAAAACCCTGCTTGAACTGCTGCTGGTGCACCATCCCCTGGATTGTCCGGTGTGCGACAAGGGCGGTGAGTGCAAGCTGCAGGACCTGGTTTATGAATACGAGGTGAGCAGCAACCGCTTCCTGGACCGCAAGTTCAGCCAACCGGCTGAAACCGCGTCCCACCTCATTGAACGGAATGTGAACCGCTGCGTGCTCTGCGGGATGTGCGCCCGGGTGTGCGATGAGATGGTGGGGGTGTCCGAAATCAGCTTTGTCAACCGGGGATTCAAGACCAGGATCGGCACCGACTTTGAACGGGTGCTCAACTGCGAGTTCTGCGGCGAGTGCGTCAACATCTGCCCGGTGGGCGCCCTCACCGACAAGCTGTTCAAATACAAGGCCCGCTCCTGGGAACTGGCCCGGACCGACACCGTCTGCTCCTATTGCAGCACCGGCTGCACGCTTACCCTGGGGGTGAAGAACAACCGGATCTACCGGGTGATCGGAGACGACAGCATCGGGATCAACCGGGGCAGCCTCTGCGCAAAAGGCCGGTTCGGCTACGGGTATGTTTCCAGCCCCGAGCGGATGAACAGCCCCCTGGTGAGAAAGGGCGCCGAGGGCCTGGTGCGCGCGACCTGGGATGAGGCGCTGGGGAAAGTAGCGGAGGGCCTCAGCGCGGTCAGGCAGAAATACGGGCCTGATGCGATCGGCGGGATCTGCTCCGGCCGGCTGACCAATGAGGAGGCCTACCTTTTTCAGAAATTGTTGCGCGCCGCCGTCGGCACCAATAATATCGACCACGCCGGCGGGTACACCTACTCCGGGCTGATGAAGGGCTTGCGGCCGGCGCTGGGCATGACCGCGGGCACGGCGACGCTGAACGACATACGCAACGCCGACACCGTCTTTATCCTGCGGTCGCACCTTGCCGAAACCCATCCGGTGGTGGGATACCAGGTGACCATGGCGGTGAAGCGGGACGAGCGTAAGCTGGTGGTGGCCAGCGAGCGGCCGGTCAAGCACAGCCGGATGGCAAGCTGCGCGCTCATCCATCAGCCCGACACCGAGCTGGCGCTGCTCCAGGGCATGATCAATGTCATTATCGGCGAGGGGCTGTATGATAAGGAATTCGTCTCTTCCTCGACCACCGGGCTCGAAAACCTGCAGCAGTCGGCCGCCCGCTACACCCCGGAATTCTGCGAGGGTGTGACCGGCGTCAACCGTGATACCCTGCGGGAGGCCGCACGCCTCATCGCCGGCAGCAAGCGCCTGTGCATTATCGTTTCCACCGGCCTGGGCATCCCCGCCGATGATGAAGTGCTGGGGCTGGCGGTGGCCAATCTTGCCCTGCTCACCGGGATGGTCCGCCGGGAAGGATGCGGCATCGCCTTTCTGGGGGAGAAATGCAATTCCCAGGGCGCCTTGGACATGGGGGTGCTTCCCGGTTTTCTCCCGGGATTCGGCTCCGTGGAGGATGAAAAGGCGCGCGGCGCCTTTGAAGAAGCGTGGAAGATATCGCTTTCCCCGCGGCCCGGGGCAAACGCCATGGACATGATCAAAGCCGCCGCGGAAGGACGTCTGCGGGCGCTGTACCTGGCGGGGGAAAATCCGCTGCTTACCTATCCGGAGAGCGACTACACCCACAAGGCCCTCGAGTCGCTGGATTTTCTGGTGGTGCAGGACATGTTCTTAACCCCCACCGCCCGGCTGGCCGACGTGGTGCTGCCGGTGGCAAGCTTTGCCGAGAAGCGAGGCACCTATACCAGCTTCGAGCGCAGGGTACAGATGCTGACCCCGGCGCTGCCGGTGCTGGAAGGGGCCAGGACCGATCTGGAAATTTTTTGCGAGCTTTCCCGGAGGATGGGATATGTCATGCCGGCATCAGGTCCGGAAGAGGTGATGCAGGAGATCAACGCGCTGGTGCCGCTCTATGGAGACATGACCTACGGCAGCCTCGGAGACAAAGGGAAAATGGCGGTGACGCCCGGCGCACCCAAGAGCTACAGCTTTACCCCCCTTGACCGTGCCGAGCCGGCGGGCGGGACGGACGGCGACTACCTGCTGCTGCGCACCGGCAGCATGCTCTTTCATTCAGGCTCGCTGTCAACCCACTCCCCCGCGCTCAATGAAATCGGACCGGGCGGCCGGGTGGAGGTGTCGCCTGCCGATGCCGGGACCCTGGGCCTCGGCGAGGGGCAAAAAGTAAAGATTATCTCAGCGAAGGGATCGCTGGAGGCAACGGTTACCATCAGCAGGAAGCAGGTGAAGGGGATGGTGTATATGCCCTGCCACTTCGCGTCCCATCCGGTCAACCGGCTGACCGGCCGGGACCTCACCCCGACCCGGGTCAGGCTGGAGAAACTGTAGCCGGTACATGTGTAACCTGGTTCGAAGCGCGAAAGGAGACAAACTCGAAATCAAAAATCCCAAATCCTAAACAAATCAAAAATTCAAATTTTCAAATGCCCGAAACGGCACCACCGGGTTTGGAATTTTTGGTCATTTGTTATTTGGATTTGTTTCGAATTTCGATATGCGGATTTCGGATTTTAAGCCTACGAGATTTGTTGAAATTTGGCCCTATGTCAATCTGCAGGAGAAACCGCTTCCTATGCTCAGTGTAATTATCATGCTGGTTAAAGTCATCGCGGTGTTTGTGGTGCTGCTCACCTGCGTCGCCTATCTCACCTGGCTGGAGCGCAAGGTGCTCGGCCACATGCAGGTGCGCTACGGTCCCATGCGGACCGGCTGGCACGGCCTGCTGCAGCCCATCGCCGACGGCATCAAGCTCTTCTTCAAAGAGGACATCGTGGTGGAGAGCGCCAACAAGGTCATTTACGTTCTGGCCCCCTTTATCGTGGCGGTGTGCGCCTTCGCCTCCTTCGCGGTGGTTCCCTTCGGCAACGTGATCACCCTCTTCGGCCATACCATTGACCTGCGGGTCGCCGACGTGGACATCGGCATCCTCTATATCTTTGCCCTCGGATCCATGAACGTGTATGGCGTGACCCTGGCGGGATGGGCATCCAATAACAAGTATGCCCTGATGGGCGGGATCCGCTCCTCGGCGCAGATGATCAGCTACGAAATAGCCATGGGGCTTTCGGTGATCGGCGTGCTCATGCTCACCGGTTCGCTGAGCCTGGTCGAGGTGGTGAAGGCCCAGTCCGACGTGTGGTTCGTGGCGCTGCAGCCGATCGGGTTCATCATCTTCCTCATCTGCGGCATCGCCGAGTGCAACCGTTCGCCCTTTGATCTGCCCGAAGCCGAGAACGAGCTGGTGGCCGGCTTCCACGTGGAATATTCCAGCATGAAATTCGCCCTTTTCTTCATGGCCGAGTATGCCCACATGATCGTCATGGCGTCGCTCATCACCACCCTTTTTCTCGGTGGGTGGCAGCTGCCCTTCATCGACATCAGCAGCTTCCAGCCCTCGGGCCTGGCGGGGCAGATGGCGGTGGCCCTGATTCCCATGGGCGTCTTCGGCACCAAGGTGTTCCTCTGCCTCTTTTTCTTCATCTGGCTGCGGGCGACCTATCCGCGGCTGCGCTATGACCAGTTGATGCAGTTTGGCTGGAAGGTTTTGTTTCCGCTGGCGCTGCTCAACATTGTAATAACCGCCGTTCTGCAAATGGTTAATCTGCTTTAGGCAAAGGGAATAGCATGGTTGGTTCTGTGATCAAACGCATCTGGGCGCTGCTGGTGGGGCTGAAGGAAACCCTCGGGTATTTTCTCGGGACGACCATACTGGGAAAGCCCATCACCCAAAATTATCCCGAGGAGCGACGGACCCCATATCCCCGCTTTCACGGGCTGCACCTGCTGTTGCGGGATGAGGAGGGCAGGGAAAAATGCGTGGCCTGCGGTTTGTGCGCGGCGGTCTGCCCCGCCCGCTGCATCACGGTTGAGGCCGGCGAGAAGGAGAACAACGTCAAGTACGCCGAGCATTACCAGGTCGACGTCTCCCGCTGCATCTTCTGCGGGTACTGCGTGGAGGCCTGCCCGGTGGGCGCCATTCTGCTGACCGGCG
>CAZWCD010000035.1:2526-12348 GCA_964632275.1 uncultured Thermodesulfobacteriota bacterium | reverse complement strand
TTCTGCGGGTACTGCGTGGAGGCCTGCCCGGTGGGCGCCATTCTGCTGACCGGCGACTATGAGCTGGCCGATTATACCCGGGAGAGCATGATCTACACCAAGCAGCGCCTGCTCCGGGAGTGAGATACATACCGTTAACCCGAAAGGTTGGTCTATGGAAGCGCTTATTTTTTACCCTCTGGCTGCGGTGATGGTGATTTCATCGCTGATGGTAATCTTGCGAAAGAACCCGGTGCACAGCGCGCTCTTTCTGATCCTTGGCTTCTTGTGCCTGGCGGGCATCTTTCTCCAGCTCAATGCCCAGTTCATCGCCGCCATCCAGGTGATCGTCTACGCCGGGGCGATCATGGTGCTGTTTCTGTTCGTGATCATGCTGCTCAACGTGGAGCGGGAAGCGTCGACGGTAAGCGGGCGGGGGCTGCAGAAATTCTGGGCGCTGCTGTTGTGCGTGGCCATCGCCGTTTCGTTCATATCCGCGACCACCATGAGCGTCTTCACCGGCGCCAGGGGAAATTACCCCCCGGAGAAGGTCGCCGCGATGGGCAACAGCGCCCTGATCGGCAGGTCGCTCTTTACCGATTTCCTGCTGCCCTTTGAGATAACCTCGGTCCTGCTGCTCGCCGCCATCATCGGGGCGGTGGTGCTGGCCAAAAAGAAACTGTAGAAAGGATGCAAGCCATGGTTCCTCTCAGCCATTATCTGATCTTGAGCATCATCCTCTTTTTCATCGGCGTGTGGGGGGTCTTCACCCGGCGCAACGCCATCGTCATTTTCATGTGTATCGAGCTGATGCTCAACGCGGCCAACCTGGCCTTCATAACCTTTTCCCGCCATCTCGATTCTATCGACGGCCAGCTGTTCGTCTTTTTCGTCATGACCGTGGCCGCCGCCGAGGCCGCCGTGGGACTGGGCATCATCATCGCGCTCTACCGGAACCGGGAAACCTTAAACGTTGACGACATCAATCTCATGAAGTGGTAGGTGAAGGAGCATCCTCATGATCGACTATGTATGGCTGGTTCCCGCGTTTCCCCTCATCGGCGTGCTGCTGAACGGCCTTGCGGGCATACGCTTCCCCAAAGCCCTGACCGGCTTCATCGGATCGGTCATGATCCTGCTTTCCTTTGTGGTTTCCTGCCTGATCATGGCCCAGGTGCTGCAGACCGACCCCGGGGCGAGGGTGTTTGAGGTCCTGCTCTACCGCTGGATACCCTGCGGCGACCTGCAGGTGAACATCGGATTTCTGGTGGACGCCCTCTCGCTGATCATGATGCTCACCGTCTCCGGGGTGTCCTTCGTCATTCACGTCTATTCGGTGGGCTACATGCACGATGACCCGGGGTTCCGGCGCTACTTTACCTACCTGAACCTGTTTGTCTTTTTCATGCTCATCCTGGTTTCCGCCAACAGCTTCCTGCTCATGTTCATCGGCTGGGAGGGGGTGGGGCTGTGCAGCTACCTGCTCATCGGCTTCTGGTACCAGAAGAAGGCACCCGCCGACGCGGGCAAGAAGGCATTCATCGTCAACCGCATCGGGGACTACGGCTTTCTCCTGGCAATGATGCTGATCTTTGTCGTCTTCGGCACCCTCGATTTTATGCCGGTTCTCCATAAGGCCCCGCAGGTTTTCAAGGGGGGGGAGGCCGCGGTGACGCTGATCACCCTTCTCCTGTTTCTCGGCGCCTGCGGCAAGTCCGCCCAGATCCCGCTCTATGTCTGGCTACCCGATGCCATGGAGGGCCCGACCCCGGTCAGCGCCCTCATTCATGCGGCGACCATGGTCACCGCCGGCGTCTACATGGTGGCGCGGTGCAGCGCCCTTTACATGCTTGCGCCCCTGTCCATGGAGGTGGTGGCGGTCATCGGCGCGCTCACCGCGATCTTTACCGCCTCCATCGCCATCGTGGCCAACGACATCAAGCGGGTGCTGGCCTACTCCACCATCAGCCAGCTCGGCTACATGTTTCTCGCCTGCGGGGTGGGGTCGTTTACCGCCGGCATTTTCCACCTGATGACCCACGCCTTTTTCAAGGCCCTGCTCTTCCTCTGCGCCGGCAGCGTCATGCACGCCCTGTCCGGCGAGCTGGACATGAGAAAAATGGGGGGCTTAAAGTCCCGGCTGCCGGTGACCTTCCTGACCTTCTTTATCGCCTGCCTGGCCATCGCCGGCATACCGCCCTTCGCCGGATTTTTCAGCAAGGATGAGATTCTCTGGAACGCCTTCCAGAAGAGCCTGCTGCTCTGGGCGGTTGCCGCCTTCGCCGCCTTCATGACCGCCTTTTACATGTTCCGCGCCGTCTTCATGACCTTTTACGGGACGTCGCGCATGGATCCCGAGGTTGAGCACCATGTGCATGAATCGCCCCCGGTGATGACCGTCCCCCTGCTGATCCTGGCGGTGCTGTCGGTGGTCGGCGGCCTGGTGGGCATTCCCCTTATTCCGGGCTTGAACCGCATCCATGACTTCCTCTCCCCGGTGGTGGCCGGGCACGCGGTTGAGGTGGCGCAGAAGGCGTACGCGGGGCTGGCCTTCGCCTCTGAAGGGGCGTCGGCAGCGGCGCCGCTCGCCCATCATTCGACGGGCCTGGAGCTGCTGATGATGGGGGTTTCGGTTGCCATCGGCCTGGCCGGCATCATTACCGCCTATTATCTGTATATCCGGCGGCCGGAGCTGCCTGATGCAATTGCCGCGCGCTTCAAGGGCTATTATCGCCTGCTCATCAACAAGTATTTTGTGGATGAACTCTATGACGCCCTGGTGGTCTCGCCGCTCAAAAGCATCGCCACCTTCCTCTGGAAGGGACTGGACGAGGGGGTGGTGGACGGGGCGCTGGTGAACGGGTCCGCCGCGCTGGTGCGGAAGGCAAGCGGCCTGCTCAAGTATGTCCAGACCGGACTTGTTCAGAGCTATGCCCTCTCCATCCTGTTCGGACTGGCCATCATCCTCTACGTGATCATGAAATGATGTGAGGGAAAAGGGGTAACAATGACGAGCATCGGTTTTGATATCCTCTCGGTTTTGATTTTTCTGCCGCTGGCGGGCATACTGCTCATAACCGGCGTCAGCAGGGAGAAGCCCGGCGTGATCAAGGGCATCACCTTTCTGACGGCGCTGGTGAATTTCCTCATTTCCCTGCTTCTCTACCGGGCCTTCGACAGCACCACCCATGAATTCCAGTTCACCACCACCGTTCCCTGGGTAGAAGAATACGGCATCAGCTACCACCTGGGCATTGACGGCATCAGCCTCTTCCTGGTGCTGCTCACCACCTTCCTCACGGCCATCTCGGTGATCGCCTGCTGGAAGGACATCCAGGAGAAGGTGAAGGGATTCATGATCTGCCTGCTGCTGCTGGAGACGGGGGTCATCGGCGTCTTTGTCTCGCTGGATCTCTTTCTCTTCTACATCTTCTGGGAGGTCATGCTCATCCCCATGTACCTGCTCATCGGGGTCTGGGGGGCGCCGGCGCGGCGAATTTACGCGGCGGTCAAGTTCTTTCTCTTCACCATGTTCGGCAGCCTGCTGATGCTGGTGGCCATCCTGGTGATCTATTTTTACAACCACAGCGTGACCGGCACCTATACCTTCCTGCTCGAGGACCTGTACAAGCTCTCCATTCCCTACGGCATGCAGATCTGGCTGTTTCTGGCCTTTGCCCTGGCCTTTGCCATCAAGGTGCCCATGTTTCCCTTTCATACCTGGCTGCCCGACGCCCATACCGAGGCGCCGACGGTGGGAAGCGTGCTCCTGGCGGCGGTGCTGCTGAAGATGGGGACCTATGGATTCCTGCGCTTCAACCTTCCCCTCTTCCCCGAGGCCACCGTGGCTTTCGTCCCGCTCATGTCCGTCCTGGCGATTATCGGCATCGTCTACGGCGCCCTGGTCTGCATCGTGCAGAAGGATCTGAAGCGGATGATCGCGTTTTCCAGCGTGAGCCATCTGGGGTTCGTGGTGCTGGGCATCTTCGCGCTGAACCTGCAGGGCCTGGAAGGAGGCATCCTCCAGATGCTCAACCACGGCTTCTCAACCGGCGCCCTCTTTCTCATCGTGGGCATGATCTATGAACGCCGGCACACCCGCCTCATCGAGGAGTTCGGCGGACTTTCCAAGGTGATGCCGGTGTTTGCCACCTTCTTCATGATCGTCACCCTGTCGTCGGTGGGCCTGCCCGGGCTCAACGGGTTTGTGGGAGAGTTCCTCATCCTGCTCGGCACGTTCCGGGCCAACGCCGCCTACGCGGTGTTTGCCGCGCTGGGGGTTATTTTTGCGGCGGTGTACATGCTGTGGATGTTCCAGCGGGTGATGTTCGGAGAGGTGACCAAGGAAGCCAACCTGAAGCTCAAGGATCTTTCGCTGCGGGAGGTGTGCGTGCTGCTCCCGCTGGTGTTCTTTATCATTCAGATCGGCGTTTATCCCCGGCCGTTTCTGTCACGGATGGATGCCACGGTCAAGCACCTGGTGAGCCAGGTGGAATCGAAAACGTCAAAGCGCGGCGCCGAAGGGATGAAGATGGTCTCGACCGGTACTGATGCGCGGCATGAGAGGACAGGAGTTCGATGATGGAACCGATAGTAATTCCGCTGATCGATATGCGGGCGGTGCTGCCCGAACTGATGGTGGTGATCACCGCACTGGTGGTGCTGCTCGCCGATCTCGCCCTGGGCAGGGACAACAAGACGCCCCTGGCATGGGTGACGCTGCTCGGCCTGGCCACCTCATTTGTTGCCTCCGCCGGCATATGGGCGGACGGCACCGCCGGGCAGGCGTTTAACGCCATGATTGCGGTGGACCGCTTCAGCCTCTTTTTTACCGCTCTCTTCGCCGTGGCCGCATTCATCACCGTGCTCATGTCCGTCACCTACATCCGCCAGGAGGGGATCAATTACGGGGAGTTTTACGTGCTCATCCTGCTGGCAACCGTGGGAATGATGCTCATGGCCAAGGCCAATGACCTGATGATCGTCTTCCTCGGCCTGGAAACGCTTTCGGTTTCGGTGTACGTGCTGGTGGGCTTTTTGCGCAACAGCCTCAAGTCGAACGAATCCGCCCTGAAATATTTTCTGCTCGGCGCGTTTTCCAGCGCCTTTCTCCTCTACGGCATTGCCTTCATCTACGGCGCGACCGGCACCACCCGGCTTCCGGCCATCGCCGCGTACATTCAAAACACGCCGCTGCTTGCCTCCAATTTCCTGGTGCTCGCGGCAATGGGGCTGCTCCTGGTGGGATTCGGCTTCAAGGTGGCGCTGGTGCCCTTCCACATGTGGACCCCTGATGTGTACGAGGGGGCGCCGACCTCCGTCACCGCCTTCATGTCGGTGGGGGTCAAGGCGGCCGCCTTCTCCGCTTTCCTGCGGGTCTTCCTCTCGGCGTTTGCATCGCTGCGACCGGACTGGACCATGATTTTCTGGACGCTCTCCGTGCTCACCATGACCCTGGGAAACCTGGTGGCCATAAGCCAGGAGAACATCAAGCGGATGCTCGCCTACTCCAGCATTGCCCATGCCGGCTATATCCTGGTGGCGATGACCGCGGGAGGGAGCCTGGCGACCACCAGCATTATCTATTACCTGATGGCCTACACCCTCATGAACCTGGGCGCGTTCGCCATTGTCATCATCTACGGCAAACAGGGCGAGGAGAATATCCTGGTCACCGATTATGCGGGTGCGGGTTTCAAATATCCCTGGCTGTCGGCGGCCATGGCGGTCTTTATGTTTTCCCTGGCCGGCATTCCCCCGCTCGCCGGCTTTATCGGCAAATTTTATATTTTCAGCGCGGCGGTCAAGGGGGGATTTATCTGGCTCGCCATCATCGGCGTTCTCAATAGCCTCATCGCCGCTTATTACTATCTCAGGGTAACCGTGGTCATGTACATGAGAGACCCGGTGAAGGAGGTCGGCGCTCTGTCCTTTTCGCTCCCGATGATTGCCGCGCTGATCATCACCGCATTTTTTACCCTGCACATGGGCATTCTTCCGTCCCGCTATCTGCAGCTTGCCAGGGCATCGATTGAGATGTTTATGTAGTTGATTAATATAATTTTTTGTCCTACCACATGGTTCTGCCTCACCAAACCGCTCCCCGGGCGGTTTTTTCTTGGATGAAACCGAGTAACCGGCAGTACATGACGTGGCTGGATTCTCCCTACCCTTCCGATGGTATTAAAAGCGAGGGCAGAGAGCGCCTGTTCATCCCCTTGCTCTTGCATTAGTCATTGATTTATAATACGATTTTCATCGCAGCCCCGTCCGTACCCGGTGATCCTTCCTGTAAAACAAGCATCAGTAATTTATAATAATTTTGGTTGCTTATAGAGCTCATTCCGTGTATAATTAAAATTGAATCAGGTATTCTCTAGAATTTCTTTGTATCACTAGTGGGAAGGAGGAGAATCGGGTGTTCAAAGTTGGTGATATGGCGGTGTATCCAACTCACGGCGTGGGCGTTATCGAGTCCATAGAAAGCAAAGAAATTTCAGGCGATAAGCACACCTTTTATGTGCTCCGGGTGTTGGGCAACGGCATGACCATCATGATTCCCACCAAGAATGCTGATTCCGTGGGGCTCAGGGAAGTGATATCCGAGAACCAGGTCTCCAAGGTGTATAAGATCTTAAAGAAAAAAGACATCGAGATTGATTCGCAGACCTGGAACCGGAGGTACCGCGAATACGTTGACAAGATCAAAACCGGGTCCATTTTTGAGGTTGCCGGCGTATTGCGCGACCTGTTCCTGCTGCGGCTGGATAAAGACCTTTCGTTCGGCGAGCGCCGGATGCTGGACACGGCAAGAAACCTGCTGATAAAAGAGCTTTCCATCGTGAAGAACAGCTCCGAGAAGTCCATTGAAAAAGAGCTGAAAAAGATTTTTGACTACTGAAGCATTGCCCCTCACCCGATCAAAAACCCCTGCTTTCCTCTCACGCGCAGCTCTTCAAAACGATGATTGTATTCCTCGCGCACGAAGGATCTTATCCGATAATTCATATGAGAGACCGGGCTCTTGCGGGTGGGGAGCCTGTGCGGCGTATTCGGTAATGCGCCGCATGGTGCATTGACACCATGATGATTTCACAGCACAGATGAAAGGAGGTGAAGACAATGATGCTATTGAGATGCATGCTGGCTGTAGGTGCTGCCGCGGCCGGTTCTTTCCTTTTCTGGGGCCTGTTCGGGACGGCACTTCTCGCTTCATTGGGCGGATTGGCCGGGATTGTCCTGGCGGCGGCGACAGTGCTCATTGAGCACAAGGTCAGAAAGACCCCTTTAAAGGTAATTGTGGGAGGCGTTGCAGGGTTTGCCACGGGCCTGGTACTGGCCAATCTTTTTTCCTTTGCACTTCTTTTTCGCTATACGGGAAACGGGCTTGTCAGCGTCGCCGTCTATCTTATGCTGAATGTCCTCTTGGGATTTCTGGGGCTGGCAATAGGGGTCGGCAAGGCCGATGAGCTGGTGAGAGCCAGGTCCGGCGGGCAGCGGGGAGCGGACTCGAATCAGAACATCAAGATCATGGATACGAGCGCCATCATCGACGGGCGAATAGCGGATATTTTTGAAACCGGCTTTGTTGAGGGCACGTTGATCATCCCGCAGTTTGTGCTGCAGGAACTCGTGTACATTGCCGATTCCTCGGACCCGCTCCGGCGGGTCAGGGGAAAGCGGGGGCTTGACATCCTGAACAAGATTCAAAAGCAGGTGGATATAGAAGTCAAGATCATTGATCAGGATTTTCCCAAGATCAAAGAGGTGGACGCCAAGCTGGTCGCCCTGGCAAAAAAGATGGAGGGAAAGATCATCACCAATGATTTCAACCTCAACAAGGTTGCGGAACTGCAGGGGGTTGCGGTGCTCAACGTGAATGAGCTGGCCACCGCCCTTCGGCCGGTTGTCCTTCCCGGCGAGCAGATGAATGTGTACATCCAGCGGGAAGGAAAGGAGCAGGGCCAGGGCGTGGCCTATCTTGATGACGGCACCATGGTGGTGGTGGAAAACGGGAGACGGTTCATGGGCAAAAACGCCGATGTCACCGTCACCAGCGTCCTGCAGACGACGGCGGGAAGAATGATTTTTACCGAACTGAAGAGCAGGAAATCGGCTGACTATGCCGGCTGAGTATGCCTCCGACGCTGACAGGTAAACGCGGATGAAATGCACTGCCCTCATTCCGGCCGCCGGGCAGGGGAAGCGAATGGGCGCCGCACGGAGCAAGCCCTATCTCCTGCTGGATGAAAAGCCCATTCTGCTGCACACCCTCCTGGCGCTTGAGCAATGCCCGCTGATTGATGACGTGGTGCTCCTGGTGGAGCACGGGGAGATTGAGCACGCCCGGGCATCAGTGGTCGAAGCCTTCGGGCTTGCCAAGGTAAGCGCAGTGCGAGCCGGAGGTCCGAAGCGCCAGGATTCGGTGTGGGAGGGGCTTAAAACGATTGCCGATGACTGCGACCTGGTCATGGTGCATGACGGGGTGCGCCCTTTTGTAACCCAGGAGATTCTGGCGCGCGCGGTGCAGGGGGCGATTGACTGCGGGGCAAGCGTTGTCGGGGTGCCGGCCAAGGACACGGTTAAACTGGTTTCCGCACAGAAGCAGGTGCTGGAGACGCCCGACCGGGCGGGTGTCTTTCTGGTGCAGACACCGCAGACATTCAGGCAGGCCATCGTGCTCGAGGCGTACCGGCAGGCGATGCGTGAAGGCTTTTACGCAACCGATGACGCCGCGCTGGTGGAGCGGCTGGGGGTGCCGATCACGGTTGTTGAAGGCTCGTATGACAATATAAAAATCACCACGCCGGAGGACCTGGCGATCGGGGAGATGATAGTGAAGCGAAGGGCGGGCGGGATGCGGGGCGAATGATGCACGATACAGGATGCATGATGCAGGAGAAAATCCAAAGTTCAAATGATCCGAAGAGGTGGGTGTAGGCGCAAGCTTTAGCTTGCGTTCGCAGGCTGAAGCCTGCGGCTACGGACATTTTTGAGTACGTCAGGCCCCCCGTGCCTGCCCGTATTCAGGGCAACCACAGAGGGTTGCCCCTACAGCTCGTTTTGAATTTTGGTCATTAGAATTTGTTTGGGATTTAAGGTTTCGTGCTTAGGATTTCATTCGTCTGAATTGAACCCTGGAAACTGCAAACCGTAAACTGACAACTGTAAACTCACTTCAAAGGCCACATACCATGCCCCTGCGAATCGGCTACGGCTACGATGTGCACCGGCTGGTCACCGGCAGAAAGCTCAGGCTGGGCGGGGTTCCTATACCCTTCGCGCAGGGGCTTGACGGCCACTCCGATGCGGATGTGCTGCTGCACGCAGTCTGCGACGCGATTCTGGGCGCCCTGGCGCTGGGCGATATCGGGGTGCACTTTCCCGATACGGACGGCCGGTTTAAGGACATTGCCAGCCTGGAGCTGTTAAGCAGGGTGGTTCGCATGGCCGGGGAAAAGGGCTATGCGGTCGGCAATGTTGATGTTTCGCTGGTGGCGGAGCGGCCGAAAATCGCCGCCTACACCGGCGCCATGCGGGAGAACATTGCGAAGGCCGCCGGCATCGATTCCGGCCGGGTCAGCATTAAGGCCACCACCGCTGAAGGGCTGGGTCCCTTCGGGCGGGGCGAAGGCATTGCCGCCCACGCCGTGGTTTTGATGAAGGCGGTTGAGGCCCTGTCATAATGACAAATTTCAAAGTCCACGATCTCTCTTAGGGGATGCATTCATGGCGCTTACCATTTACAATACCATGACCGGGAAGAAGGAACCCTTTCAGCCCCTCAAAGAAGGCAAGGTGGGGATGTATGTCTGCGGGGTGACCGTGTATGACCTTTCCCAC
>CAZWCD010000035.1:0-2426 GCA_964632275.1 uncultured Thermodesulfobacteriota bacterium | reverse complement strand
AGAAGGCAAGGTGGGGATGTATGTCTGCGGGGTGACCGTGTATGACCTTTCCCACATCGGGCATGCGCGGGCGGCGATTGTGTTTGACATTATTTTCCGGTACCTGAAGTACAAGGGATACGATGTCACCTACGTGAGGAATTATACCGATGTGGATGACAAAATCATTAACAAGGCCAATCAGGAAGGGGTGAGCGCCCGGGAGATTGCCGAGCGCTACATCGCCGAGTATGACCGGGACATGGCGGCGCTCAATGTCGCGACGCCTTCCCATACTCCGCGGGCAACCGAGCATATTTCGGAAATGATTCAGCTCATCGAGCGGCTGATCGCAAACGGGTACGGCTATGAAGTGGATGGCGACGTCTATTTCGCGGTATCCAAGTTCGGCCCGTATGGAAAGCTCTCGGGGAAGAACACCGAGCAGCTGCAGGCGGGCGCCCGGGTGGACGTGGACGACCGGAAGCGGGATCCCCTGGATTTTGCCCTGTGGAAGGCAAGCAAGCCCGGTGAACCGGAATGGGACTGCCCCTGGGGCAAGGGGAGGCCGGGCTGGCACATAGAGTGTTCGGCCATGGGCCAGCACTTTCTCGGCGAAACCTTTGACATCCACGGGGGAGGGGCCGACCTGATTTTCCCCCACCACGAGAATGAGATTGCCCAGGCGGAGGGCGCCTCCGGGAAACCGTTTGTCCGCTACTGGATACACAACGGATTTGTCACCATCAACCAGGAGAAAATGTCCAAGTCGCTGAAGAATTTTTCCACCATCCGGGAGATCCTGGGCTACTGCCATCCCGAAGCGGTGCGGCTGTTTCTGCTCTCCAATCATTATCGCAGCCCGGTGGATTTTTCCGAGCAGAGCCTGCGCGAGGCGCAGCAGGCCCTTGACCGCCTGTACGCGCTGCTCAAGGACCTGAAGGAACTGCAGGGTGAAGCCACGGGAGCGCCGGCTTCAAGCGCGGCAGCGATGGAGGAGATGGTGCGGTCCCTGCCGGAGCAGTTCGAAAAGGCCATGGACGATGATTTTAATTCCGCTGCCGCCCTGGGTGTGCTGCAGCGCGCGACCCGCGACCTCAACCGGCTCATCGCTGAGGCCCGGCAGAGTGCAACCACCGGGTTTCTCCCGAAGCTCCTGGATGAGGGATTTGCGACCTTCACGAGGCTGGGAGCGGTGCTCGGCATCCTGACGTTGGATCCGGCGGAATATTTCAAGCAGAAGCAGGATGAGGGCATGAAGGATGTGGCATTGAGCGAGGAGCAGATCCGTCACTCCATTGAGGAGAGAAAAGCCGCGCGGGCGCAGAAGAACTGGAAACGGGCCGACGAGATCCGCGATGAACTCTTAAGCAAAGGCATCATCCTGGAGGACGGCCCGCAGGGGACAACCTGGAAGGTGAAGACGTAACAGTGCAGGGCTCCGCTATGCCTCCGTTTACCATCGTTTCTCCCTTTAATCCCCAGGGAGATCAGCCGCAGGCCATCGAACAGCTGAGCCGGGGCGTCGAGCGCGGAGACCGGCACCAGGTGCTCCTGGGTGTGACCGGCTCCGGCAAGACCTTCACCATGGCCAAGGTGATTGAACGGGTGCAGCGGCCGACCCTGGTCATCGCCCCCAACAAGACCCTGGCCGCGCAGCTCTACGGGGAGTTCAAGGAGCTCTTTCCCGAGAACGCGGTTGAGTTTTTTGTCAGCTATTACGATTATTACCAGCCCGAAGCATACCTGCCGACCACCGACACCTACATCGCCAAAGACGCTTCCATAAACGACACCATCGACAAGATGCGGCATGCCGCCACCCACTCGCTGTTCGAGCGCAGGGACGTGATCATCGTGGCCAGCGTTTCCTGTATCTACGGGCTGGGTTCGCCCGAGGAGTACCGGAACATGCTGGTGCTCTTCCAGCGGCAGGCGGAGGTCTCGCGGGACGAGGTGCTGGCGCGGCTGGTGGAGATACAGTACGAGCGCAATGACTACGATTTCAGCCGGGGCACCTTCCGGGTGCGGGGGGACGTGGTGGAAATCTTTCCCGCCTATGAGGAGGACCGGGCCATCCGGGTTGAGTTCTTCGGCGATACGGTGGACGGCATCTCGGAGATCGATCCGCTGCGCGGCAAGGTCCTGCGCAAGCTCAATAAAATCCCCATCTACCCCAACAGCCATTACGTGACCGGCAAGGAGCGACTCGAGGCGGCCGTCCGCTCCATTCGCCTGGAGCTCAAGACACGGCTGGTGGAACTGCACGCTCAGAACAAGCTGCTCGAGGAACAGCGGCTCAAGGAGCGGACCCGGTTCGACCTGGAAATGATTGAAGAGATGGGCTACTGCACCGGCATCGAGAATTACTCCCGCCACCTCGATGGCCGGAAGCCCGGCGAGCCGCCGGCGGTGCTGCTGAACTACTTCCCTGACGACTTCCTGCT
>CAZWCD010000034.1:0-21728 GCA_964632275.1 uncultured Thermodesulfobacteriota bacterium | reverse complement strand
CCTAGCAGAAAAATTCCATGATGACGCACCCATCCGATCAACACCATCGGCGATCCATTCGATTGAAGCATTATGATTATGCCGATGCTGGGGCATACTTTGTAACTGTGTGCAGCTGGAACAGGGAATGCATTTTTGGAACAATCAGCAACGGAACCGTACAATTGCATGAATTGGGAAACATTGTTCACCTGCACTGGTTAAGGACAGCAGAAATCCGGAACAATATCGCATTGGATCAATTTGTGGTAATGCCCAATCACCTGCACGGAATAATTAATATTCTTCGTAGGGGCGTATTGCCATACGCCCCTGTCCATACCCGCCAATTAAAATCACCATCCCAAACGCTTGGCGCA
The DNA here is from genome assembly GCA_964632275.1 of uncultured Thermodesulfobacteriota bacterium. Taxonomy (GTDB): domain Bacteria; phylum Desulfobacterota; class WTBG01; order WTBG01; family WTBG01; genus CAZWCD01. Next base: position 21,369 of record CAZWCD010000034.1, on the reverse strand, counting down.
ATAATTCGCGGATTCAAATCCGCCACCACCACACAAATAAATGTGATGCGAAACACACCCGGCAGTCCTGTCTGGCAAGATAATTTTTATGAACATGTCATTCGCACTGATGATGATTTACATGCAATCCGTGAATATATCCTCAACAATCCATTACAGTGGGAATTGGACGAGGAAAACCCGGTGAATTGCAGAGGCGACCGCCCAGTCGTCCCGTGATATGAGAAAAGTGACCGTCAGGCACGGGCGTATGGCAATACGCCCCTACAAAAACATGATGCTTGTTTGTTATAGTGAATTCCCCCGCGGCAGAGCCGCAGGCACTCACATGCGTGCATTTTCCCCCGGCTCAAGCACATGCAGCAGGTAGGGACGTATTGTCATACGCCCCCGTTTACTCGGCACAATAATCTCTCATCATCCCCACAGGAGGCTACCATGATCATCGACGTCCACAACCATCTAACCGTCAAGAGCAGTCCCTACCATCTCCCGGTCGAGGAATATCTTAAGGCCATGGATGAAAACGGGGTGGAAAAAGCAGTCATCCTCGGGAAGGATTACGGGAAATTAGGTGACCAGCATGGATCAAATCTCCCGGATGAGGAGACCGCTGCCTTTGTAAAATCCCATCCCGACCGCTTCATCGGCTTTACCGCGGTGCATCCCGACCGCGGCGCCGACCACAACCTCCGGCGGGTGGAGCGCGCGGTCCATGACCTGGGGCTGCGGGGCATCAAGATCAATCCCCACGCGGGGCACTATCCCAACGATGAACGCCTCTACCCGGTGTACAAGCTGGCAAGCGAGCACGGCATCCCGGTCATGTTTCACACCGGGGTGAAGGCGCCTTCCGAGGGGACGAGGGTGAAATACTGCCATCCCCTTTATCTTGATGACGTGGCGGTGGATTTTCCGGACATGACCATCATCATGGCGCACGCCGGCTATCCCTGGGTGGAGGAGGCAATCCTGGTCGGGCTCTATGCGGGCAATGTGTATGCCGATATCTCGACCCTGCCGCAGATCGAGGGGGCGATGGGATACGAGGTGCTGCTGCCCACCCTGCGCAAGTTCATAGCGGCATGGGGGCCGCAGCGGGTGCTCTTCGGATCCGACGGGATTTTTAATTTTGAGGAAACGATCAAGGCGGTCAAGCAGGCAGATTTTCTCTCGGAGGGAGATAAACAGAAAATATTCTGCGAAAATGCAAAGAGGATTTTACGCTTGTCCTGAGACGGTGATGAGCATACTGCAGCGGATGGGCGTTTTTCAACAGCCTGCTAGCCCCGCAGCTTTCTCCGCACATACACCACAATTCCGATGGCCAGGATGATAAGCGGCAGCATCACCGTCGAAAGCCAGAACATCAGCTTCTTCTGGTTCTCGGTGAGAAAGAGCGGCGAGAAGGGTGTGGTTTGCTCTTTTTTATGCCGGATGGAGATGAGTTCATCCGCCTGCGCCAGCCAGCCGACCATGTTGAGAAAAAAGTCCTTGTTCCCGAGCACGGTGAAATAGAGGTTGTTGGCAAAATCTGAATCGCCGCAGACAATCATGCGGCCCGGGGGCGGGGTGGCCGGCAGATTCTCCGCCTCGTCCTTCGCGTCCGCTGCCTTCGCAGCCGGTGCAAACTCCCCGACAACGGCGATGGAAACCGGCCCCTTCTTATCCTCCCACTCCTGGAAGTAGACGGCGCCCTGCCTGATGCTCTCCCTGCTGGTCTCTGCCCAGCTTTCCTCGGTGGTCAGGGCCAGCGGATTGACGGTAAACTTTTCATTGGTGGGGGGATCCATCGGCTCCACTGAAGACACCAGGGGGAAAACCGTGGCCACCTCAAAATCCAGCGTAATGGGATGCTTGGCGTAGATGGGAACCACCGGCGAAAAGACATCGCCGGCAACCAGCTTGCTCTCCTTGTCCACCACCATGTTGGCGCCCACCAGCACATTATAGTCCTTCAGGAAGGCAACCAGGCCGGGCACGGTATAGGGATCAATCAACAAGAGAAGCCTCCCGCCCCCGGCCAGATAGTCCGCCAGGGCGCGCAGTTCTCCCGCTGTCATTTCCTGCCGCGGTCCGTTCACAATAACCACCGAGGCATCGGACGGCACCGCACCTTCCCGCACCAGCAGCAGGCTTTTGACCTCATACCCTTCCGTGGTCAGGGCGGTTCGGGCCTGGCTGTACCCTTCCCGCTTGTCGGGGCTTTCGGAATCGCTTTCCCCGTGGCCGACGAGAAAATAGACCACCGCCTGCTTGTCACGGGTAACCGAAATAATGCCGTTGGTAATGTTTTCTTCGGTGCAGAAGGTGAAATTTTTCCGCTTCGCCCCGGATTCAACAACCGTGCCCCCGTAACTGGCGACCCGGTATTCCTTGGCCATGCCTGGATTTTGATCCAGGTTGAAGAACTGGTAGGTTAACCGGTCTGATTCATTCCCATATTGTTTCAACAGGTCCCTGAACTCAAAAACCTGGTCGCGCTGATAGAACACGGTAACCTTGACATCACGCTTCAGCTCCCGCAGCACCTTCAGGGTCAGGGGGGCAAGACTCAACGACTTCTCCTTGGTCAGGTCAAACCGCTTATTATGCCGCGCCGCAATAACCTCAACGATGCCGATCATCGCCAGGATGACCAGGGCATAGACCAGGAGATTCAGCCCCTGCCTGGTTGACTGGCGGGAAAAGAAGCGACTCAGCTGCTGGAAGCTCACCGCGACATACATGAGCAGGCATACCATTCCGGCAAGCAGGCCGATGGCGGCGGGGGTGAGCAGGCTCTCCACCGTCAGATAGACCACCAGGCTTACCAGGATAACCACTGCCGACAGGATACCGAAGATGGTTTTCAATCCCTTCACCGTATGCCTCTCCACCGCCGTGATTCAAGCGATCGCAGGGTCAAAAACAGAAAGAAAAAGGTGAACAGCACAAAATAGATCACATCCTTGGACTCAATGACCCCTCTGACAAAATTGTAGAAGTGCTCAAAAAAGGAGATGTGGTGCAGCACCTCGGCAACGGTCGGCGACACCGCCGCCTCGTTCCAGTCGATAAACCAGAATACCATGATCACGCCGGAGGAGACCAGCGCGGCGACAATCTGGTTCTCGGTAAGCGAGCTGACCATGATGCCGCAGGCGATGAAGGAAGCGCCGAGCAGAAACAGGCCGAGGTAGCTGGCGGCCAGCGGCAACACCTCCACCTCGTATACCATGGCCAGCAGGAGCGGATAGATGACGGTCAGCCCGATCATCAGGGAAAACACCGCAAGGCAGGCCAGGAATTTCCCCAGCAGGATCTCGCTGTCCCTGAAGGGATAGGTGAAGAGCAGCTCTATGGTGCCCAGCTTTTTCTCCTCGGCAAAAAGCCGCATGGTAAGCAGCGGGATGGTCAAAAGCAGGATCAGGCGGATGTCATGGAACAGATACTGCCACAGGCCTTCCTGGGTGCTGGCCCCGCCCCAGAGCACGAACAGCGCCAGGTCGGTGTAAAAGTAATAGCCGGATATGAGCAGGAATACCGCCAGCACGATGTAGGCAACGAGGGAGGAAAAATACGATTTCAGTTCCTTTTTGAAAATGGGATAGAAATTCATTTACGCAGCGCCTTCTTCCCTGGTCAGCTCGATAAAGATCTTTTCCAGGCTCATTTTTTCGGTTCGCATTTCCACCAGCTTCCAGCTGTTGAGGTACACCAGCTGGGCCAGCTCGCCGCTGATCTCGCTCTCCTTCGTCGCCTCCACCTCGAAGCAGCACACGCCGGGCGATGATTCGCCCTTGTCCACAATGGCGATCACCCCGGGGAGGAGCTGCAGCTTTTCCCGAATGCTCCCGGCCGGCCCTTTTATCAGCACCACCGTCTTCGAGGTCTTCTGGAGTTTTTTCATCAGGTTGTCCGGCGTGTCCACCGCCGCAATCTGACCCTCGTGAATGATGATGATGCGCTCGCAGGTCATGCTCACTTCGGGAAGAATATGGGTGCTCAGGATGATGGTGCGCTCTCCGGCGAGGCTCTTGATGAATTCGCGAATCTCCGCGACCTGCCGGGGATCAAGACCGATGGTCGGCTCGTCGAGGATGAGCACCTCCGGGTCATTGATCAGCGCCTGGGCCAGGCCCACCCGCTGACGGAATCCCTTGGACAGGTTTCCCACCAGGCGGTGCGCCACATCCACCAGACCGCAGCGCTCCATGATTTCGCCGATCCGGGCCTTCCTCTGGCGCACATTCATCCGCTTGGCCTCGGCGACAAAGTTCAGGTAGCCCGCCACCTTCATGTCCGGGTACAGGGGAACGGATTCCGGCACGTAGCCGATCCGCCGGCGCACTTCCATGGGCTGGGCAACCACATCGTATCCCGCGACCCGGGCGCTCCCGCGGGTGGGCGGGAAAAAGCAGGTCAGGATGCGCATGGTGGTGGTTTTGCCCGAGCCGTTCGGTCCGAGCAGGCCCGCAATCTCACCGCGACCGATTGAAAAGGATATGTTATCTATCCCCCGCACTTCTCCATAGTACTTGGTGAGGTTGGTGACTTCTATCATGTCTGATTCCTCTATCCTTAATCGCGGCTGAAGCCGCTCCTACCGGTCACAAACTTCAATCGACAACACTTGCACAAACCAACCACATTTCGGGGTAGGAGCACCTTTAGGTGCGATACCTTCGCGGCGTAACGCCGCTCCTACCGATCTCAAATTTCAATCGACAACACTTACACACAACAGCCGCATCTCGCGGTTGGAGCACCTTCAGGTGCGATGCATTCGCGGCCTAACGCCGCTCCTACCAATTTGAATCGCGCCATACTAATCAGTGCTACAAATAGTGTCAAGCAAAAATCGTCCGGCGCCTCTCTCAATCCCGCCGGCGGCACTCCGTCTCAGCGTGCTGTTCAAAAACATCCAGATGCAAGGCACGCGAAATCCTGAGGAATGAGGCGTACTTTTAGGTACGGCGCAATGACGAAGGATGAGCATGTAACGCAGGGGATGGTCGTTTTGCAACAGCCTGCTTGCTACTTGAGCAGCCTTCTGAATACCCGGGCCCGGTTAAACTCGGCAAGCAGCTTGTCCGCATCATCACGCTCGATCGCGTCCTTCAGCTCGCCCACATATTTCTGGAACACGGTAAGGGCGGGCAGCACTTTGTCCTTGTTCATTAATAGTATATCCTTCCACATTTCCGGATGGCTGGCGGCGATGCGGCTGAAATCTTTGAATCCCCCGGCGGAAAAGGAAAAGATGTTGTCCTCAAATCCTTCGATGGTAAGCAGGCAGTTGACCATGCTGTAGGCAACCAGGTGCGGCAGATGGCTCACCGCGGCAAAAATCCGGTCGTGCTCCTCGCAATCCATGCACACCACATTGGCGCCGACCAGTGACCAGAGCGCTTTGACCTTCTCCAGCGCTCCCGGGTCGGTGCCGGCTACCGGGGTGATAATGCACTTGCGGTCGTTGAAAAGGGATGGGAATGAGCTTTCAAATCCCGAGTTCTCAGTGCCGGCAATGGGATGACTGCCGACAAAGTGCAGCGTGCCGGGGACGAACTTTTCCGCCTCCTTCACGATGGCGGTTTTCACGCTGCCGGCGTCGGTAATAATCGCTCCCTTCTTAAGAAAGGGAACCATCTCCTTAATGAGATCAACGATAATGCCAACCGGTGTGGCGACAACCACCAGGTCCGCACCGGCAAGTGTTTCATCGATCCGGGCAGCATAGGCATCGATGATGCCGAGTTCCCGTGCGCGGGCCAGCCGCTGGGCGTCCCGGCCGATTCCCAGGATTTCGCCGACTGTCTTTCGCTGCTTCACCGCCTGAGCGAGCGAACCGCCGATCAATCCCACCCCGACCACGGCCATTTGTTTAAACAGCAGAGCCATTGCGCACAAACCTCTTAAGCTATTTTTTTCTGAATACTTTATACCCCCTCACCCCATCCCTCTCCCGCAAAGGGGAGAGGGGGATTTTTGACTCTCACTGCCAATGAGGGCATCGATAAAAACAATTGATTCCCTCGCCCCTCCGGCCTGCCCGTTGCCAGTTCAATAATCCATGGTGTTTCCGGCCAGGGGGGTGAGGTTTACCCGCCTCCGGCGGCGCCGAAGGCGACCAGGGGTTAGGGTGAGGGGGTATAATAAATTCTCACTTTCATTTAAATAAATTTAAAATGAGCTATCGAAGCATGTAGGGCAAGCCACTACGCGCTCATTACCTTCTTCAATGCCCTGACCAACCGTTCGTTCTCCGCCGGCAGGCCCACGGTTATGCGCAAGTGCTCTTCCAGTATGCCGCCGGGCATGTGGCGGACAATCACCCCTTCGCGCAGGAGCGCCTCATAGCAGCGCCCCGCCGCCTCCCCTATCCTGGCCAGAAAAAAATTGGCCTGGGTGGGAAGACAGTCGATTCCCAGCTTCTCAAGTTCACCGTACAGGTAGCGCAGTCCCTCCTGATTCACCGCGAGCGACCGCTGCACATGCTCATCGTCGTCAAGGGCGGCCGCGGCTGCCGCCTGCGCCAGAAGGTTGGTATTAAAGGGCCCTCTGATCTTATTCAAGCAGGCAATAAGATAAGGATCCGCGATGCCGTATCCGATCCGCAGGCCGGCGAGGCCGTAGATTTTTGAAAAGGTGCGCAGCACCACCACCTTTTTCCCGGGCCCTACATAGTGCAGGGTGTCGGGATACGCGCGATCGGTGACATACTCCACATATGCCTCATCCATGACCAGGATCACATCCTCCGGCAGCTTTCCCAGGAACGTTTCGAACTCATTCTTATGCACGATGGTGCCGGTAGGATTGATCGGGGTATTGATAAAAATCAGCTTTGTTCTTTCGGAAACAGCGCCGGCCATGGCGTACAGATCATAGGAAAAATTCTTAAGCGGAACCGGGACCTCGGTTGCCCCGGCGGCTGCGACCACGATCCGGTAGAAGGAGAAGGTCGGATCACCCATGATAACCTCTTCACCCGGCAGGAGGAAGGTCTGGGCAATCATGTGGATAATCTCATCCGAACCATTGCCCATGATAATGCTATCCGGTGAGAAACCGAGCTTCCGGGCCAGTTTCTCCTTCAAATAATAGGCGTGCGTGTCAGGATAACGGTTGATCCCGGGGAGCGCCCTGCTGATGGCATCCATGGCTTTGGGCGACGGACCCAGCGGGTTCTCATTGGAGGCAATCTTTATCGCCCCGTCAATGCCCAGCTCCCGCTCAAGCTCTTCGATGGGCTTGCCGGGCTTATAGGCCGGTATTCGCGCGATGCACTCTTTGACCAGCGGTTTCATCTGTGTCACGAAAATAAATTAAATTATATGGAGGGACGCGCTCCGTCGCGTCCGAATATTGTGCGTTTCATTCGAATATCGATTATACCCCCTCACCCTACCCCTCTCCCCCGGTGGGGAGAGGGAACCTTTTTTAACCTTCTCTCCCTTGTAGGAAAGGGAACCTTTTTTAACCTTCCCTACCTTGAAGAAGAGGGAATCTATTTTTGCTTCCTCTCCCCTGGCGGGAGAGGATTGAGGTGAGGGGGGAAGCTTCTTAAAATCAAATCTTCATTTTCCCCGGTATGCCAGGGGGCACTCATCCCATGCTTCAGGTCTTTGACTCGCTCCGTGGATACGAGCCGAGAATCTTCAAAAACTGGACCGTCGGCTTCACTGCCGCCAGCGCCTTTTTGACACCGGGATCCTCCGCATTGCCTTCGATATCAATGAAGAAGATGTACTCCCAGGGGCGCTGCCGGAAGGGACGCGATTCAATTTTAGTCATGTTGATCCGGTGCCGCGCAAAGGGCTGCAGCGTTTTGTGCAGGGCCCCCACCCCGTCCTTGATGGACAGCATGATCGAGGTTTTATCCTCGCCGGTGGGACCGGTGGGCCGCTTGCTGATCACCCAGAAGCGGGTGATGTTCTTGTCATTGTCTTCAATATTTTTATAGATGGGCTTGAGTCCGTAAAAGTTCGCGGCAAATTCGCCGGCAATGGCCGCCACCCGGGGATTGTGGGCCGCGGTCTCTGCGGCCTTGGCGGTGCTGAACACCTCAATCGCGGGGATGGTGGGCACATTCCGATCCAGCCAGCCGCTGCACTGGGCGATGGCCTGGGCATGGGAATGGATCTCCTTGATCCCCTTGAGCGTCCCTTTCTTTGATAAAAGATGATGGGAAACCACCAGGAGAATCTCTGCCGCGATCTTAAGCGGCGAATCAATAAACATGTCCAGGGTGGGATTCACCACGCCCTCGGTGGTGTTTTCTATGGGCACCACGCCGTAATCGTATTCATCATGCTCCACCATGGTAAAAATGTCCCTCAGGCTCCGGCTCTGCACAAAGGTCGCCGACTGCCCGAACTGCTTGATGGCGGCAAGATGAGAGAAGGTGGCCTCGGGCCCCAGGTATACGACGCGCAGCTCATGCTCCAAAGAGAGGGACGCCGAAATGATTTCCCTGAACACCGGGCGGATGGCGCTGTTGGGAAAAGGTCCCCTGTTCATCTTCTCAAGTTTTTGATAGATTTTATGCTCGCGGTCAAGCACATGGAAGTCGCTTTTCATCTCCCGCTTGACCTCGCCGACTTCTATGGCCAGCTCAGCGCGCCGGTTGAGGAGCTTCAGAATCTCCCCGTTAATCCGGTCAATCTCATTGCGCAGTCCATCAAGATCGCTTTGCTTCTTCAAATCGCCACCTCACAATAAGCGCTCAGTGAAACCTGCCTGGTAAACGCCGGCACAGCGCCGGTTGGTGCAGCAACCGTTGGAAAGTGTACTATCAATATATGAACCTCCGAAAAAAATCAATGTTTTTTCATTCAGTTCCACATGGGCACTGCGGCCAAAACCCCTGCTGCGCTTGAAAAAAATCCGCACGTTTGACGCTGAACGTGCGGACATCATATTTCACAAAAAAACTCCCCACCAGCGCGCGGGCTGATGGGGACAATGAATAAGGGAGTCTAATCCTATTTCTTGCGAATCGTTTTTTTGACCATCTTCTTGACGGTCTTTTTGACAGTCTTTTTTGATCCTTTTTTCTTTCTCAGTTGTTCTTTAAATATCCCGGTTAGATCGGACTCATAGCCTTTACCAATGATAATTCCATTATAGTGATTGAACACTTCTCGTATTCCAAATAAAAACAACTCATCCGTTGATATTCCGGTTTCTTTCGCAATTGCTTTCAATCCCTCATGTATGGTTTTTTCATCTGCACCCCATTCCTGCTTGGACTTTGAAATCTTTAGCGCCATTCTTCGACCCCTTTCCATTACATCGGTGTGGGTTAAATCCCTCTTGTTATGGTTTTCTCTTCAGTGCTTATAAGCCTGTCGTTCGATGTATGAGAACGGACCTCCTTTGATGATGAAGACTTCTTCAATATAATAGATATCCCCAAAAGATACTCCTCAAGACTACTACTTTTGAGTCACAAGTTAGATAATCATTCTCAAATCCAAAAATAAACGATTGTAGAAAAAATCCGATATAAGACCAACACGCAATGTTACCTTGCTTGTTAAACCCTGAACACTCAGCTTTAAAAAATATCCCACATTGCTCATAAGTTCCCCAAGAAACACCATCTTTCGTTAATATACCAAGACTGCCATCATCTTCAAAGATCAATTGGGTTTGATACTCTTGGCCACCATAACGCTGATAAGTCAAATAGGTATCAGCAATTAGACTATTGGGAATAAAACCAAGCAATAGAATTGTAATCAGCAATATTTTTTTCATAATCCCTCCTTTTAGGAACACTAATTAAGCCTCATTTATACCAGAGTCCCAAAATCTGTCCATTAAAAAATCCCCCCCAGCGTGCGGCTGATGGGGATTTTGAGAAAGAAGAGGTGTTGAATAAAGTCCCTCTTATTATGAGTTATAAGTTGCGTCAACTTGTGCCCCTAAAGGGCCGTGAGTGTGATATGCGAGTTGGCTATGTCGTGGTTGACTTGCTTTACGTTTAAAGGTAAATTTTGCTTAAATGGAATGATAGAGCTAAAATCAGTATGAGCACGGTCATCCTCTCGGACATACACAGCAATCTTGAGGCATTCCAAGCGGTCCTGAAGGACATGGCGCATGAGCAGGTTGATCAGGTGCTCTTTCTGGGTGATATTGTGGGCTATGCCGCTGATCCCGGCCCGTGCATAGAAACCCTGCGCGGGCTTACACCGCACATGGTTGCCGGGAATCACGACTGGGCGGCGGTGGGTTTGACCGATATCGCTTATTTCAACCCGGTTGCCCGTGCCGCCATAGAATGGACCACCGGCAGCATTACCGCCGAGCATGCCGCTTTTCTCAAGGGCCTGCCTCTCACCGGGAGCTTGCCCGGCATGCTGCTGGTGCATGCAACCCCCTTCGAACCTGAGGCATGGGATTATATCTTTTCCCTGGAAGATGCGTCACAAAGCTTCCGGCATTGTGATCAACATATCTGCTTTACCGGCCATTCCCACTATCCCATATCCTTTGTGCAGGACGAGGAGGGAGACATCTCGGTACTTGGGAGCGAGTCCTTTACCCTGCTTGATTCGTGTCGCTACCTTATCAATGTGGGAAGCGTCGGCCAGCCGCGTGACGGAGACCCGCGTGCCGCTTATGGAGTCTATAAACCGGATGAGGCCTCATTTCATCTGAAAAGGGTGCCCTATGACAACAAACGCACGCGGGAAAAAATCATCGCCGCGGGACTACCGCCGTTTCTTGCAGAGAGGCTCATAGAGGGAAGATAGAGAGGGGAAGGAGACTGGATGCTGGATACTCGATATTGGATACTGGAAGAAAAACAAATCCGAAGAGCAGGGGCCAAGGATCAGGGTACGGGGTCAGGCAAAAGCTCCGGTGTCCATCGCAGATCGCATCTGAAAATCCAAAACTCACCTGTCCAAAACGAAATGCCACAACGAGCAGCTGGAATGGAGGGCCACGCTCTGTCGTGGCCGCGAATCATATTCGGACGCAACGGAGTGCGTCCCTCCATGGCCGGTTTTTAGAAACCATTCCTCCCAAACGACTCTTTTTTTATCCTTTGAACCGCGCAGAAAAAAGTGTAGGGGCAATCCTCCTGTGATTGCCCCATAATAATCAGGCAGGCACAGGGGCCTGCCGCTACTCATGCTAAATAAAAATCAGGAGAAAAATAGGACACGAGCTACATGATGCAGGATGAAGAATCTCTTCTGACCCCTGCCCCCTGCCCCCTGTACTCCGGCTAACGGGCTAACCGGCTCAACCTATGTAGCCAGAAGCTCCTTGAGCTTGTCCCTGAATGCGGGCAGCACCTTTTTCCAGTCGCCGACCACGCCAAAGTCGGCATAATTGAAGATGCTGGCCTTGGGGTCCTTATTGATAGCGATGATCTTCTTGGACTGGCCGCAGCCGCTCAAATGCTGGATGGATCCGGAAAGACCGACAGCGATATACAGATCCGGGTTGACAATTTTTCCGGTAATCCCCACCTGCAGGTTGGAAGGTACCCAGCGATTGTCGCAGGGGGGCCGTGATGCGCCGACCGCCCCTTTCAGCAGCGCTGCCAGCTCCTGAAGCTGCTTGAAGCCCTCGGCGTTGCCCATGCCTCTTCCTCCGCTCACCACGACTGTGGCATCTTCCAGCCGGATTCCTCCTTCATCTTCCCTGACCTTTTTCAGCAACGTGGTTCTGATGGCCGCGGGATCCAGTCCGGCAGCAATGGCAATGACCTCTCCCTTTCGTGACGCGTCGGGCGCGGGAGGCTCAATGACCTTGTCCCGCACCGTGGCTATCTGCGGATATGCATCACTGGTGAAGGTGGCCTGGGCATTGCCTCCGAAGACATTTTTGATGCGCAGCAGCAGCTTGGTCTCAGGATCGATGGCAAGTCCGACGCAATCCAGCGTTGCCGTCGTCTCCAGCCTGAAGGCCAGCATGGGCGCCAGGTCACGACCGACGGATGTCTGCCCCATGATGAGGACCCGCGGCATCACCTGCCGCACCACGCTTTCCATCACCGAGACATAGGCATCGGTCTGATACTCCTTCAGCAGCGGATCATCGACAACCAATACTCTATCCGCCCCCAGGGCGACGGCTTTCTGCGCGAAAGCGCCCACCCCGCTTCCGACCAGCACCGCGCATAATTCCTGCCCCAAATCATCAGCCAGCCGCCTGCCGAAGCCCAGCGCCTGATGGGTGATGGAAGGCAATTTTCCTTCGCTGATTTCGCAATAGGTCATGACCCCTTTATAGTCTGCCATACGATGTACCTTTTCAGATGTGCAAGTTGACTTTCGTTAAAATGTTTTTTTGTATCCTTCGGCCGCGCAGACGCTGCCGCTGCCTGATGACGGATTAGAGGATTTGGGCTTCCCGCATTTTCAGGGCCAGATTAGCTCCGGCCGCCTCCGGCGTTTCACCCTGGATCAACTGGCACTCGCTTTTCCGCGTCGCCGGCGGGACGAGGCTGACCATGTTTAATCGCTGCAGCCGGGAAACATCAACCCCCCCCAGGTCCTGCCCGGTGCGAACGGTGATGGGCATCTTCTGCGCCGCCATGACATTCTTCAGGCTGGGATATCGAAGATCGCCGATTTCGCTGCTCGCAGTTACCAGTGCCGGCAGGGGGGCCTCGACTGTTTCAATGCCGTCGGATACCACCCGATCCACCATCACCTTCCCGCCGGCTAATTCTATTTTACAGGCAGCGGTAATGCAGGGGATCTTCAACAGCGCGGCGATGCCGGATCCCACCTGGCCGGCGTCGGTGTCCGCCGCCTGTCTCCCGCAGAGGATGAGATCGTATTCACCTGCCTCCTTGATGGCCGCCGCTAAAAGATGGGCGGTCGCATAACTGTCAAGCCGTTCAAAGGCATTGTCTTCCAGCAGGATCAGCTCATCCGCGCCCACCGCCAGCGTCTTCCGCAAGACTGCCTTGGCCAGGTTTCGCCCCGCGCTGATGACGGTTATCCGGGCCCCCTGGGCATCCTTTATCTTGAGCGCCGCCTCCAGCGCATTCTCATCGAAGGGACTTAACACCGGCGGGGTTCCCTGGGGCGGTATTACCCGCTTGGCCTCCGTGTCAACCTTAGTACCCGAGGAGGAAGCCGACGGGTCAGGCACCTGCTTCATACAGACAATTATTCTCATGTCGATTAACTCCCGTTTGGTTCGCTGAACTACCCTTGTCATTTCGAAGGAGCCTTGGCGACTGAGAAATCTTATAAGATTTCTCACATGCGTTCGAAATGACAGTGTTTCTAATACAAAGAGAAACAGAAATCACATGTATTCCAAAACCGTTGTCAAATCAAACAGAGGGAATATCTGTCGTCTCAGAAAGTCCATCTCCCTCCGTCGAAGGTTCCGCTCCCCAGAAATAGTTGCCGCTGCCGACCCCGTTGGGATCGAGCGCTTCCTTGAGCTTGCGCTGCCACCGGTATTCCGCTACTTTTGCCAGCTTCTGCGCGCGAAGCCGTTCGTCGGCATGGGTGGCCCGTGCCAGCCCCAGCAGCATCCCTCCGGGAGGCCTGCCTTGCGCGGCCTTCAGCCTGTCCCCTTCGTCGGACACTTCAACCGCCGCCTTTGCCGAATCGGGATCCTGGGGATCATAGAAAAGAAAGTCCTCCCACCCGGTGACGCCCCCGCCGCCCTGGCCGGATACCGGTCCCATCGCCTGATCGCCGGCATCGGCGATTCTGCCGGCATATTTCTTCAATAACGCCTTGCCTGCCTCGATTTCCCCCGATGCCCACACGTCGGGAGATGCCACCGAATTGTAGGTATCAATAAAGCCGCCAGTGGCGGTAAAATTGAGATTCTTGAAGCACAGCTTGATCATAAACAACAGCACGTACCGCTGCAGGGTCGGCTCATCCACCGCCGCGATGTTCCATCCTCCGGTCTCGCGCAGGATCTGGTCCAGGACCTTGCGCTGATATTCCAGGTCCCGCGGCGTCATGCCCGCCAGGATAAGCTGGAAGTTCCGTCGCATTTCCTCGGCAAGCTTCTGCACCTCCGGCTCTTCCAGCAGCGCCTGCAGGTCACAGAGCTGGCGGGTGGGGTCGGTTACTACCTTCAGGAAGACCGCCTGAAGTTCATCGCCCCACATGACGAACTGCCGGTGCGCAATATATCCAATCTCCGAATCATAAATGCGATAGAGGGCGTCGGCATAGGCCTGCCAGTTGGGGAAGGCCGGGAACGCTGCCTTGAAAAGATCCTCGGGAAGCGGTGATCCGTAGGACGGCACGGTGCCTTCAATGGGCATTACCGCCGGGCCCGGCCAGTGAACCAGACGAATGGCAATTTTGGTCACCACCCCCCAGCCGCCGGCGCCGCCCAGGGCGCCCCTGATGATACCCTGGGTGCTTGGTCCCGGCCCCTCCGCGCAGAACCAGCCCAGGCCGGACCCCAGTGATCCGGTCCGGAGTATTTCCCCGGTCGGCATAACCCACTCAATCGAGAGAATGCTGTCCTGGGGGGAGGCAAAATAGATGCAGTCCGGTCCCCCGCCCTGAAAGCAGCAGGCATTGGCCAGCACCGAGGTGCCGGCGCCGGCGCCGCTTATATGATTGTTCAAACCCCGCTTCATGGCCTCGGCCTGGAGCTGGCCGGCCACCACATACGGCTCAACCACCGCGAACATGTTTTGTTCGTCTATTTCCAGTATGTGATTCATCCGCCGCAAATCCAAAAGGATTTGATTCTTGGCGGGCGGCGCGGCCCAGGGCCCCCAGCCGGTACTGTAAACATGGAACCGCAATTGGTAGCGGTTGCAGGCCTTGACGATGGCCTGGACCTCCTCGGCGCTGCCCGGCATCAGCACCGCCTCGGGCCGGTCAAAGAACTTGCTTCCGCCGGACACGTCGGATACCAGCTCCGCCATCCACTGATAGGCATACGCGTGCAGCGTCGCCGGCTCCTCGGTGATATTGCCCGGCCACACAATGGCTTCCAATGCCTCATATACTTCGCGCGATAGTGCCATGAAAAACTCCCTCCTGTCAGAGTGCCTCTCGCACCAGGTCTACAATGTCATACACTTTCATCGCGCCGCTCCGATCGGCAATGGCGTCGGTGAAATTACGCTCGCAATGGGGGCAGGCGCTCACGATCGCCTCCGCCCCGGTGAAGGTAGCCTCTTCAATCCGCTCTCCCGCGGTCCACGACGAAAACTCCGGATACCGCTCCCGCACCCCGGCGCCCGCTCCGCAGCACCAGGCATATTCCCGGTTTCGCTCCATCTCGACCAGCGTGATGCCCGGGATGCTCTTGAGCAGATTCCGCGGCAGGTCATACACGCCCGCGGCGCCGTTATAGCGCGGCTTTCGCGGCTCATAGATCAGCACCTGGCCGCGGATTTTCTTCTGCTCTCCGCTCCACGGCACATGCGGTTCCCCCCGCCTTCCCAGGTGGCAGGGATCATGATAGGTGATGGTCATGGGAACCTTTTTGGTGAATTTTATCTTTCCCTCCCTGATGAGGCGGTCAAGAAATTGGGTTATGTGCAGGACCTCGAACTTGAAATTCATCTCGGCGGGATAGAGCCGCTTGAACGCATGGTATCCGTCGGAGCAGGCGGTCACCACCGTTTTCACCCCCGCCGTGGTCCAGGCGTCGATGTTATTCTCGGCGTACTTGAGGAATTCCCCCCGGTATCCCATGTCGCACAGCCGGCCGCCGCAGCAGTTCTCGTCCCGTCCCAGGATGCCCACATCAACCCCGGCATCCCGAAGCAGGGTCACCGCCGTCCGGGGTATTCGCCACAGCTCCTCATCATAGCTGAAGCGACACCCGGCGTGGAAAACAACCTCACCCTTCTCCTGGGTCAGGTCTTTCACGTCCAGCCCCTCGGCCCACTTGCCGCGATCGGCCTTGGGCATCATCATGGTGTTGTCCTCCTTGCGGAGGTTGTCGATGAGGGGAATGTCCTGGAAGGGGAATTGGCCGTCGTCAATCAATTTAAAGCGCAATTGGCGCATCACCTCCACCGGCTCCAGGTCATAGCGGCACACCTTGCAGGCCACGTCACAGCAGCCGTCGAGCATGCACTGGAAAACGATGTCCAGCAGCCCGTCGGTGTAACCGATCCGGTCCTCGAGCAGCGCCAGGGAAACCGCCAGTTTGCCGCTGGCCGAGAAACTCTGGAACTTGCCGTACTCCACGCTGGGACAGCCTTTGGCAAAGCGCCAGCTTTTCACCTGTGCAAAGGGAATCCATTTGCAATATGAGCATCTGCTGCATCTTTGTACCAGAGCGCGATAATCTTCCAGTGCCACTGCTGCTTCCTCCTTGGTATGGTTGCTGCCGAGCAGGCTATTGAAAACAATACCTTGACTCGTGGCTCAAAGGGTGGGGTTGTGTAGCCCCAGACGATTCAGCAAAGCCTTTCAGCCTGCTAGAAACAGAGCCTGCCGGGGTTCAATATGTTGTTGGGATCGAACAGCTCTTTCACCGTTCTTGACACGCGGGTGTGCTCGGCATTTCTCCGATACGCCATCTCCGCCCAGATGCCGTAGGGCCGGGAAAAGAACGCTCCCTGCCGGTCCAGATCTTCGCTGGCCCGGGTAAAGAGTTCCTGCATCCTGGCCGCCTCCCCGGTGTCGCCGGGATCATAGGGCAACGTAAATTCAACGTGGCAGCTTGTGCCCAGGTGGGTGGGCTGAAGGTACATTCCCACGTCGGACAGCGGGTACTGAAGCGCTTCCGCCCGTGAACACATGGTCTTGATGAATTCCGGCGTCCGGTTCAGCGTGGTGAGAAAGAAGATGTCCTGGAAACCGCCCCTGGAGCGGAGCTTCCAGTATGGTTCAGCTGAAGGGTTGAGAACGGCTTCCGCTATCTGTTCGGATTGCACCCCGGGGAGTGACGACTCCAGGCGGACGCCGCATTGCCCGGCAATATCGCTGATGTCCTTTTCCAGAAATGCGACCCTCTCCTCCGGCAGCAGGTCGCGCCCGGTCAGCCCGAGGATGAGGACCCAGGGAGGCAGCGTGCCGCGCAGCTGGCGGATCTCTCCGGCCGATGCGCCAAGCATGGCCGCCAGATGGGAGGCGTTGACCAGCAGCAGCTCATCATGGAACCGAATCCGCAGGAGTTTATAGGCGAAGCTGATCAGGCTCTCAGGCCCTTGCGAGGGCGCCAGGTAAAATCGCTGCACCTTGGGCAGCACCTCACAGCGCAGCGATGCCCAGGTCACAATGCCCATGGTTCCCTGCGCCGCCGACAGCAGCTTGTGGAAGTTGAACTGCCCCGGTCCGTATTGATAGAGCGCGGTTTCCTGCTTTTTCCGACGCGCTTCCAGCACTTCCTCCAGCGGCATGAGCTTCGCCGCCTGGCCGGTGGAGGTGCTGATGCTGGCGCCGGCCATTTCGCCGGTCCTGAATATATCCCCATTGCCCATGACCGTTTCCAGGCAGCGCAACGGCTCGCTCAGCGACCAGGCATACCGGGGATTGGTGATGGGCTCGCGCTCCAGGACGCTGCCCAGAACAGACTTGGCGGCTCGCGGCAGCAGCGGCATGGAAAGCCTCATTCCCTGTTTGACCAGCTCCGGCTGGAGCTGGCTGAAGGTCACCCCGGGCTCAACGATGGCCACCCGGTTTCTCCGGTCCATCATGATGATCCGGTTCATCCTGCCCAGATCGACCACGACCGCCCCGTCCGCTGCCGGAACCGTGTCGCCGCGGAAGTGCGGCGCGCCCGAGCTTACCGGGACCAGCGGCGTTCCGGTCCGGTTGGCCCAGACCACGATCCGCTGGACTTCATCCGCATTCTTCGGCTGCACCGCCAGCAACGGCCTCCGCTGCGGCATGAAGCTGTGGTCGCGGAAATATCCATCCAGCTCCGCCGGGTCGCTTGTCACCCGATCCGCGCCCACGATCTTTTTCAGCTCATCCATGTGTGCCATACCCACCTCACTTTATCCTCTTCTGCCCGCTCATTCGAGCGATAGGCTGATGATATAGAACATGTTCTAAATAACATATTTATTTTTCCCTTGTCAAGCAGAAAAGAACATGTTCTAATTAAGTCCGGTTTGCCGAACACACCCGCAATGCACGACAGGGGGGACATACCCATGAAAATTCCGAAGGCCGACAGCGACGCAGTCAAAAACAAAATAATAAAGATTTCCCGCAACCTCTTCCTGGAGCAGGGATATGAGAACACCACCGTGCGGCAGGTGTTGAAAAAGGCAGGGCTGTCCACCGGAAGCCTGTATCACTTCTTTAGGAACAAGGAGGAGATTCTTCTGGTAAGCCTGAAGGACGCCCTGCTTGAAATAAGCAGTCTTACCGACGCCATCGCGGTCAAATACCATGAGCCGACGCTCCGGTTTGCCCTGGGCATCGCCGTAGGGATAAGCGAGGTCTTTAAATATAAGCGCCTGTTCAATTTTTACCATGCGGTCTACAAAAATGAAACCGCCGAAAATTTTATGATCAGCCTCAAGGTGGCGCGCATGAAAAACCTGCTGCGTGATCTGAACCTTCATTGTACCGAGAGCCAGGTCCAGGCCCACGTGCTGGCGATTCACGGCGCGACCAGGGCCCTGATGCTCGCCATTATCAACAAGCAGCTGTCGGCAAACCTCAACGACATTTACGCCCTGATTATCAGGATCGCACTGTCGGAAGTGAGCATTCCGCCGAGAAAAATTAACAAAATTATCAGGCTCACGACCAGCATCATGAAAACGAAAAGCTTCTCACGGAAACTCGCGGAGAAATTAAAGCCCTGATGTGCGATAGCGATGTGGGATATGAGATGGGCGATGGGTGCAAAAGACGCTTCTTCTCTCTTGCATCTTACACCCCAAACACCGGGTATAAATGTTCCAAAGCCTGCTTGTTTTCGCAGCTAAAGCAGCTTTTACCGGGCTTTTATCTCAAATCTCGCATCGCTGACTGCTGTCTCCTGCCTCAATGAGTAGCTTCTTTCTTTTCGCTTCCGCGATCCGAGATCCGAAATCAGAAAGTTCCTGCCCTGTGCTCGTACCTCACTTCCTTCAGAAACAATCCCTGGGGAGGGGCGGTAATGCCCGCACGGCTTCGGTCCCGGGCATCGAGAATTGCCCTGAATTCCTCTGAAGTCATGCCTCCCCTGCCCACCTCGACCAGGGTGCCCACGATATTGCGCACCATGTGCCGTAGAAAGGAGTTGGCCTCAATGGCAAAGATGATCCATCCGCCCGATCGCCCCCTGACGGTGAATCGCATGACTTCCCGCTCACTGGTCCGGCACATACTGCCGCTTCCCTGAAAGGAGGCAAAGTCATGCCAGCCCATCAGGCATCCGGAAGTCTGACGCATTGTCTCCACGTCCAGTCCATCATGCACCTGCCACGAAAATCGCCGGTAAAACGGGGAACGCATACGATTGTTCCAGATAAGGTACTGGTAGACCCTGCTCCGCGCGCTGTAGCGGGCATGAAAATCCTGCGGCGCCTCGGTCATCTCTTTGATGACAATGTCCGGCGGGAGCAGGCTGTTGATGCCCCGGTGAAGTGACGCCAGCTCAAGGGTTGATTCGGTAGCAAAATGAGCAACCTGGTTGAGCGCATGCACCCCGGCATCGGTCCTCCCCGAGCCGATCACCCTGGTCGGAAGGTTCAGAATCCGCCCCAGCGCCGACTCGATTGCCCCCTGAATCGTGGCATCTGCAGCCTGGAGCTGCCACCCATTATAATTGCCGCCGTCGTAGGCAATGATCATTTTTATATTTTTCATCAATAAATTCCTGTGATGCAAACATCCTGTTTAAACGATCAAATACTCATCGGGTGCCCGGAAAAAAATCCACACTGATCCCTATACCACAGAACAGCAAGGGAGTAAACCTTGTCCACCCTCAAGGGTAAGAACCGGTGTTGACAGCATAATCTTCACGTCATATAGTGCCGATGTAAACCCACATTCCCTTTCGGAACGCCATGAAGCACGCAATTGCTATTGTGAATGAATTCGTTACCCCGCACCCCAACCCTTTCCCCCAAGGGGCGGGGGAGTACAAATCGATGTGCGTTTTCTTTCAGAAATGAATAAAACCAAGCGAGGCCCTCTCCCCACCGGGGGAAAGGGTTGGGGTGCGGGGGTATAATTTATTTTCAAATCAAAATGAC
The DNA here is from genome assembly GCA_964632275.1 of uncultured Thermodesulfobacteriota bacterium. Taxonomy (GTDB): domain Bacteria; phylum Desulfobacterota; class WTBG01; order WTBG01; family WTBG01; genus CAZWCD01. The sequence goes on along the minus strand of CAZWCD010000034.1, from coordinate 1,256 downwards.
AACCTGGGATTAAAAAAATGAGGGAGATTCTTTCTGGTAAAGGAGACTTTAACATGTCACTCTATGCATTTGAAGGGAAAGCCCCGAAGATCGCCGCGGATGCCTATGTCCATCCCCGCGCCACCGTCATCGGCGCGGTTACCATAGGAAGTTCCTGCTTCATCGGCCCGGGCGCCGTCCTGCGGGGCGATTTAGGCATCATTGAAATCGGGCAGGGCACCAGCATCCAGGACAATTGCATGGTGCATGCTGACAAGCGGGTGGTCATCTCCGACAATATCATCATAGGGCATGGCGCCATCATCCACGATGTGATTTTAAAATCGCGGGTGCTGGTGGGAATGGGCGCTCTGCTCATGAACGGCGTGATTGCCGAAGAAGAGGCGGTCATCGGGGCGGCAACGCTTGTCCGGGAAAATGTTATCATTCCCGCGGGAAAAATCATGGTCGGCAATCCGGGGCGGATCGTGAAAGAGGTGGACGATAAAGGGAGGGAGAGATTCTCCGCCGGACTGCAGCACTACCAGGAACTTGCCCGGCGCTACCGCACGGGCCTTGAGCTGATTGAGGCCTAAAAGAGAGGGTAAAGCCAGTCACCGGTAATTGACATCGCGGTAGGAGCGCCTTCAGGCGCGATGTGTTCGCGGCGCAAAACCGCTCCTCCCGGTTGCCAGCGTCTCTGAGAAATAATTGTAGCTTGTTGAAAGAATATCTTCTCCAGGCTCTTCGAAGGCGCAAGGGTGTACTCTTTTAACTTGACGCATCGTCGGCAATAATGGTAGTGAAATCAATTGAGTTGCAGGGTATCATTCCTTACTATTGTTTCGTCATGCCCGGGAGGTAAAACCAATGAAAAAACTCAAGCTGGGCATTCCCAAAGGAAGTCTTGAGAATGCAACCATCGAACTCTTCAAGAAATCAGGCTGGAAGATATCCATCAGCTCCAGAAACTATTTCCCCGACGTGAATGATGAAACGCTCTCCTGTACCCTGATCAGGGCGCAGGAGATGTCCCGCTACGTTGAAGACGGGACCCTGGATCTGGGCCTTACCGGCAAGGACTGGATCATGGAAAACCGGTCGGATGTGACGGTGATTACGGATCTGATTTACTCAAAGGCCAGCCTGAAGCCGGCGCGCTGGGTACTGGCGGTGCGCGACAGCTCCCCCGTCAAGAAACTGGATGATTTGCAGGGCAAAAAGATTGCAACCGAGCTGGTAAACTTCACCAAGGACTATTTTGCCAAGCGCCGCAT
>CAZWCD010000033.1:20572-21977 GCA_964632275.1 uncultured Thermodesulfobacteriota bacterium | reverse complement strand
ACTTCTTCCGCAGATGCCTTGGAAGTATCATGGGGGCGTATTGCCGTACGCCCCTATGTTTATTCTTAGGATGAAGGCCAGCAGAGTCCACACGATGATAATTGACCCTAACTTATGTTGCACTTTTTCATGAGGGTGCTTCGTCGCTTATGCTCCTCGCAACGACACTATTCACTTCTCATTGCCGCATTTTTTCATTGCGAGCCCTTCGTATGCACTCAGGATATACTGCACGCGGCAATCTCGTTTTTGGACACGTCTGAACGAGTGCCGTGCATGAATACGGTGGATGCTCAGCCCTGCTCTTTACCCTGATGCGGAACTGTGATATAAAGGGGCAAAACCCTGTCAAGGAACGGCGCAGCAGGATGCTCATGAGCAAGGGATCGTGCGGGAAAACAGACCTGAAGCAGTATACCCTGCCGGCACTCGAGGAGTGGATCGTTGCGCGGGGCGAGAAACCCTATCGCGCCCGCCAGATCATGCGGTGGATGTATGCGGCCGGCGCACCCTCCTTTGAGAGCATGACCGATCTCCCGCAGGCGCTGCGCGAACGTCTCGCCGCCGAGGCGTATCTCAGCCGCTTCTCGGTCAAAACCGTCTCGCGCTCGGTCGACGGCACCGATAAATTCCTTTTTGTCATGGAGGACGGCAATTGCATTGAAACCGTCCTCATACCGGAAAAGAGGCACCACACCATCTGCGTATCAACCCAGCTCGGCTGCGCCATGGGCTGCGCCTTCTGCCTGTCGGGGATGAAAGGACTGCTGCGCAATCTTTCGGTTGCCGAAATTGTCAACCAGGTGCTGCACATCCGACAGGAATGCCTTCCGGCCGGAGCGGTTATCAATCTTGTCTTCATGGGCATGGGAGAGCCCCTGGCCAACTACGACAATCTCCTGAAGGCATTGCGCCTCCTGACCGATCCCGCCGGTTTCAACCTCTCGCACCGCCGGATCACCGTCTCCACCGCGGGGCTGCTTCCCCAGCTGGAACGGCTGAGCCGCGCCCTGCCGGTCAACCTGGCAATCTCGCTCAATGCGGCAGACGACACCCTGCGCACCAGGCTTATGCCGGTCAACCAGTCCTATCCCCTCGCTGAGTTGATCGCCGCGGCGGCCCGTCTGCCCCTTCCCGCCCGCAAGCTCGTCACCTTCGAATATATCCTGATGAAAGGGGTGAATGACTCGGAGGATGACGCGCGGCACCTGGCCGCGCTCCTGCGGCGCATCCCCTGCAAGATCAACCTGATACCGTTCAACGAGCATGAGGGGGCGCCGTTTAAAACGCCGGATGCATCCGCCATAGAACAATTTCGTGACTGTCTCACCGCGCGGCACTTCACCGTCATGCTGCGCCAGAGCAAGGGCAAAGACGTCTCCGCGGCCTGCGGACAGCTGGGCTA
>CAZWCD010000033.1:12155-20472 GCA_964632275.1 uncultured Thermodesulfobacteriota bacterium | reverse complement strand
TAATCTGAAGGATGGAATCCATCGGCGGGCGGGTCGTATGGCGCCTCGGCGCCGGCCTGCCGGCGCGCCTCCCGGACTTCTTCAATGGTAACTTTTCGCGGAACCACCAGCTGCTGTCCCACAAACAGGATCTGGGGATCCCGTATCTGGTCCCGGTTGGCTTTATAGATGAGCGGCCATTGATACAGGTCATTATATATTTCCCTGCGGGCGGCGATTATCTGCAGCCGGTCGCCCTCCTTTACCGTATAGGAAGAAGGGTATCGCTTCTCCAGCGCATGCGCGGTTATGGACTCGGCCTTCCGCTTGGCATCGGCGATAATAGTCGCCGCCTCCAGCTGGGCATTCTCAAGGAGTCGCTGCGCCTGTTGTGAAACCTTTGTGCTGTCGTCCGGATTACCGCCGGCACTCTGCTCCTCGCGGATCTTCTCCTCCAGCAGCTGGGGCAGCTCCTGCGACAATTGCAGCGAGAGCTCCGCGTTTTCCCGGGCCATGTCGTAGCGATGGGATTCATAATCGGACTCGGCCTGGTTCAGTGATTTTTCGGCGATGACACAGACATCGGTAATGTATTTTTTCAATTGCCCCAAGTCGGATCCATAGAGCCGGTCGCGCGCCTGCTTGATGGTCTTGCCCGCCTCTGCCCTGGTCAAAGCCATCCGGGCATCCCGCTCCGCGTTGTCCAGCAGCTCGTGCGCCTTTTTATAACGGTGCTTGTCCATCGCCTGTTTGCTCAGATACAGGTTTTCCTGGGCCCGGGCATATTCGTCAGGCGCGTATCGAGTCGCTTCGGCGGCCAATGCCTCCCGCAGCACCGCCTCGGTATCCGAAACATCCTCCGGCGGTATGTGGGCGGCACAGCCCGACAGCAGCACCCAGAGCATGCACCCGGGAAGACACAGCCGCCGTACGGCACTACCTGCAAAAACCTGCACCATTCTGTCCTTTCGTTGTTCCATGGTAGGATGCCTACGATTATTATGATTAGCTTTTGATTTGTCAACACAATTGTCGGACGGCTTCCCTGCCGTTCCGCCGCATCATTGCCCTTTGCAATCGGCCGACGCCGTGGTATATATAGTTCACATCGGAGCAAGGTATGGACCACGAGCAGCGCAGAGACAGCACCCCCCTTGCCGGGATGATCCTGGCTGGAGGGAAAAACATCAGGATGGGGGTCAACAAGGCTTTTTTGACGGTGTACGGCCAGAGGATTATTGACCGGACCGCCGCGCTCTTTAATACAGTGTTCCGCCAGGTCATTCTGGTCACCAACGCGCCGCTTGCATACGCCTCGCTCGACCTTGAAATTGCCACAGACCTTATCCCTGCCAACGGTCCGCTGGTGGGAATTTATACCGGCCTCTACTATTCCTCCCATCCCTATGCGTTTGTGGCCGGCTGTGACATGCCGTTCATCAGCCGTCCGGTGATTGAGTACCTGGTCTCACTCTGCCCCGGTCACGATGTGATTATCCCGCGGCTGGATGACGGCTACCATCCGCTGCACGCCGTCTATTCGCGTCGCCTGATCAAACCGATGGGGGAGCTCATCCGCGGCGGGACATTGAAGATCACCGAGGTGTTTTCTCACGCGCGGCTGCGCGAGGTCACCGCCGCGGAACTGCGCCCGCTGGACCGTGAGCACCGCTCGTTTATCAACCTGAACACCCCGGAAGACCTCAGCAAAATAGCAGACTACGGTTAATCAGCCATGCGGCATGGGGACGGTTTTCAACTGCCGGCCGGGCTTCATTGCCTCGCCGGCCGGTCTTGACACACGGCGCAAAACAGGATATTGATTCATCCGGATGGATCATAGGAGCATACCATGAAAATCACCGTCGGCCGTTCCTCGATTGAACTGACAGAGGGGGATATTACCCGCCAGCAGGTTGATGCCATCGTCAATGCCGCCAACAGCAGCCTGCTGGGCGGCGGCGGCGTTGACGGCGCGATTCATCGTGCCGGCGGGCCGGCCATACTCGAGGAATGCAAAAAGATCGGGGGATGCCCCACCGGTGAAGCGGTGATTACCACCGCGGGCATGCTTCCGGCCCGGCAGGTGATTCATACCGTCGGTCCAATCTGGCGGGGCGGCTCGCACGGCGAAGCGAAGCTGCTGGCCAAGGCCTATGCCAATTCACTTGCCCTGGCCGCTGCCCACCGGCTGAGCAGCATCGCCTTTCCCTCCATCAGCACCGGCGCCTACGGATACCCGCTTGACCGGGCCGCCGACATCGCCCTGGCCGCTGTTCTTGCACACCTCAGGGGCACCACGACACTGTCAATCGTCCGGTTCGTGCTTTTCAACCGGATGACTTTTGAGGCCTACACGCACGCGCTGCAGGAATTGTGCACCGGTACCGTCGACATCAGCTACACATAGCCGTTCATACCATTCAAACCGCAACGATGTTATGAAAAAATACTTCTCCATCATCCTTGGCTCGATCGGGGCAGCGCTGCTGATCGCCCTGCTTATCATTCCCTATGTCGACCGGACCGTGCTGCGCCCGGGTCCATCCGGCCGTCAGGCGACCGCGCCCGAAGCCGCCGGCGCCCCGACCGGCGCGTCCGCTCCCTCAGAAGCAACCGGCAAACCGCTGCCGGCGCCAATCGCACCGGAGAACAGTGGCGTGCCGCTTCCCGCCGTTTTGAATCTGCGGCTCATCGGAACAACCGTCTTCAGGGAAAAATCCACGGCGATTATTGAAGATCTTGACGCGAAAACCCGGGGGATATACCGGCTGCGCGATGCCGTAAAAGGCTATATCATTAGCGCGATCGACGCGAACAGCGTTACCCTGACCTCCGGCAGCCGGTCACTGACCCTCACCATGGCGCCGGGCGGCAATCGAGCGGATGCCGATTCCTTTTTTACCAAAATTGACGACAGCACCTGGCTGGTGTCGGCGGACAAGGCCTCCGACATGGTCAGCCATATCGATCAGTATGCCGGGCAAGTGATTGCCTTTCAGCACCGCGAGCGCGGCGAGGCCGCCGGTTTCAAGATCAGGCATTTAAAGGAAGGAAATGACTTTGAGAAGCTCGGGCTGAAAAACAATGACATCATCAAGCGGGTCAACGGGCTGGAGGTGAATGATCTCACCGATGTGCTGACGGCGGTCTATCAGCTGAGCGACGAGACGGAATTTACCGTTGAAGTGGAACGGGGAGAGGGAACGCAGGATCTCACCTACCGGCTGGATAAAAACGTGAACGCGCTCGTGCCCATCATCAGCCGGATGCTCTCCATCCCGCTTTCCGGAACCGGCAGCCAATAGACTCGTGAAGGTAACCGCCACCGGCGGCATCTCCATTCCGCTCGGCTTGCAGCCGCAGTCGCATGCCCGCCCCCAGCCGCGGGGAGGGATAGTTCATCCATGAACGCTGACGACGATTCCTTTTTCCCTGAACCGATCAGGATTCCCCTGGAGGACTGGCTTGACCTGCATACCTTTGCCCCCGGCGAGGTTGCCGATCTGCTCGAGGAATATGTGCGTGAATGCGCAAAGGCGGGGTTTCCCCGAATCCGGATAATCCACGGCAAGGGAACCGGCGCGCTCCGCGAGCGGGTGCACGAGTGCCTGCGCCGCAACCCCCTGGTTGAGCGACTGCACCAGGCGCCGCCCGGGGCGGGGGGATGGGGCGCCACCATCGCCGTTCTGCGCAGGCCCCCGGGCTGATCACGCCGCCCGGCAGCTGCCTTCATTCCGACCGCCGCCGCCATGCCGTCGCCGCCGCTATCCCGCGCGATCGGCCAGCGGCACGTAGGTATTGTTAAACTCACCGATGTACATGGCCCGGGGCCGGAAGATGCGGTTATGCTGCAAATATTCCATGACCCGCGCGGTCCATCCGGCGGTCCGGCTCACTGCAAACATGGTGGTAAACATGTCCGGCGCAATGTCCAGGCAGCTGTAAACAATCCCCGAGAAAAAGTCCACGTTGGGAAAGATCTTCTTTTCCGCGCCGAGGCGCGCGGTCATTTCCCGCTCCAGCTCCCGGGCAATGTCAAAGAGCGGCTTCTTGTCGCGCCGCTTCTGTTCAACCAGAAACTGCGCCAGCGGACCGAGAATGCGGGCGCGCGGATCGTAGGCCTTGTACACGCGGTGTCCGAATCCGGGGATACGTCCCTTGCGCGCCAGGACCTCGTCCAGCACCGCACTCACCCGTTTTGCGTCGCCGATGGCCATGAGGGTGCGAATGACCTCCTCATTGGCGCCGCCATGCAGCGGTCCGTGGAGGGCAGCGATACCGGCGCCCACCGACAGATAGATGTCCGACAGGGTGGAGGCAACCACCATGGTCGCGAAGGTGCTGGCGTTCATGCCATGATCGGCGTGCAGGATCAGCGCCACATCCATGATGCGCTCTTCCAGGGGAGAGGGTTTCCTGCCGCTGAGCATATAAAGGAGATTGGCGGCGTGGCTGAGCTCTGGATCCGGCTCCACCGGCATGCGGTTCTGCCGCACCCGGCCAATGGCCGCGGTGATGGTGGCGACGCCGGAGAGGATGTGGAAGCACGCCTCAAGGCCGCTGGGATCATGCAATTGCATGCCGGCCGGCTCCTTCTCGGCAATGACCGGACGGTTAAACTCGTAAATGGCCTTCTTTTCGCCGCGGGGCGCGGTTTCCATGGGAATCGAATCTTCATCGCTGCCGATGGCGTCACCGGTGCCGGGCTTTCCTTCCTCCTGGTCCGCGACGGTAAACTCCTGGCGCATCAGGTTGGTACCGAGACGGAGCGCGGACATGGCATTCATGGTTTCAACCTCAAATCCCATGAGCAGGCGCAGCGTCTTATTGAGCATGCGATAGCCGATCAGCCGCTTTTTATACGCCGCCAGCTGGGGTGCGCTCGGCAGAACCCCGTACATGAGCAGATAGCTTACCTCCTCGTATGTGGAGTTGGCGCAGAGGTCGAAGATGTCGTAGCCGCGGTAGATCAGCCACCCCTTGGCCCCGTTGACATAGCCGATCCGGCTCTCGCAGGCGATGGCCCCTTCAAGACCCGGCCCCACCGTGCAGGTGAGGGGCCACTCCACGGTGCGGGTGATCATCGGGTCCGGCTCATCCTTGGTTTCGCGCCGGGCCTTATCACCCGCCGCCAGTATAATCTCGGTTATCTCCCTGGTGTCATCGTGCATGTTCACTCCTTCGTCCGGCTCCCGCTTCGCCCGCGGTTTCCGGTTAGGTGTAGTCCGTCATTGATTCCTTTATTGCTATGTGGTTCAACAACCTGCTAGGTGTTCGGCGCCTGAAGCGGCGATACCAGTGGCAGCCTGACAACGAAGACCGTCCCCTTGGGCGCCCCCCGCATAACCTCAATGGTTCCGCCGTGGTTATTGATGATTTGCGCCGAAACCGTCAGCCCCAGGCCTGAACCGGTCGACTTGCTGCTGAAAAAGGCGTCAAACAATTTATCGATACTGCCCTCGGCCACCCCCACCCCGGTGTCGGCAATTTCAACCGTCAGCCACGGATCCTCCCGCCGCGTGCTGACGGTTATGTGCCCGCCATCGGGCATGGCCTGTATGGCATTGCGGATGATGTTGATGATGACCCGCCGGATCTGGTTCTGGTCAATGCAGATCGGGGGGAGCGCCGCGGCGGGCCGGCATTCGACGCTGATTTTATTTTCCTCCAGCTCAACCGCCAGCACCTCCAAAATATTGGCGATGACGGCGTTGCAGTCGGTAAAATCGCATTTCGGTTCAGCGGGCTTGGCAAAATAGAGTATGTCGGTCAAGATGTTCTCAAGATTGCTGATTTCCTCGATGATGATCCGTAAATAATTGCGGTTGAGCTCTTCGCCCTCCAGGTCCTTCTTCAGCAGGCGCCGGGCAAACCCGCCGATGGCCACCATGGGATTGCGTATCTCGTGGGTCACCTTGGCCGCCAGCTCGCCGACGGCGGAAAGGCGTTCATAGCGAATGAGCTTATCCCGGTTTGCCTGCAGCTCATGGCAGGCGTCGCTCAGTTCCTGCAGTTTTTCCTCGAGCGTCTTGTAGAGATTGGAGTTTTCAATGGCCAGGCTGGCGTGATTGGCGAAGGCCCGCAGCCGCTCCACGTCCTCATCGGTGATCACCTCCCGGTTGACGAAATTGTCCGCCAGCAGCACCCCCAGCGGCTTGCCGCGGGACGCCAGGGGGACCAGGGCAAAGTCGCCGGTACCGAGAAGGGCAAGAAAATCCTTGTCAACCAGCGGGTTCTCAAAGCCGTTGACGATATTACATGACGTCCCTTCATACACGCATCTGGTAAAAATGGACTCGGTCCCTTGCAGCGGGATGGTCATCTGACGGACCAGCCGGTTGATGGGCTCATCATCCTTGGACAGTTCCCCCTGCCGCGATTGGAGCAGCGCCTTGAGGGTCGATTCCTCATGGGTCAGCCGGTTCCATATCTGATAGGCCGCATCGGCGCTGAGTGCGCCGGTGGCCACCCTGCCTTCCAGCGCCGTCGCGTCATCGGAGATCAAAAACAGGAAGGCGCGGTTAAAACCCAAAGCCTGGTAGGCGGTCGCCCCGATCAGGATCATGTGCAGGATTTCATTGAGTTCCCGGGTGCTGAGCAGGACCTCGCTGATCTCATTCATGATCGAAAGCTCGGTCACCTTGTTTTGCAGGCGCTCTTCGATGCGCGCCTTTTCTTCAAGGGATTTTTTGCGCTCGCTGATTTCCCGTATGATCCCCACCGCTCCTATTTTGCCGCCGTCCCCGCCGTACAAATAGTGAATGTTCTGCTCAACCGGAACGATGCATCCGTCGCTGCGCAAAAAGTAGCTCTCCCAATTGGCGATTTTCCCCTCCTGCTCCAGGCGGGTGATATGCTCCTGCGTATCAGCGATGAAGCGGGCATCTATTTCCACGCGTTCGCCGGTGACCGACTGATAGATGCCGGTGGCGGAAGGGACAAAGGCATTGACGTCATGTATGTTTTTGTTGAGTATGTCCTGTTTTTCCCTGCCGATCAGCCGCACGAATGAGGTGTTGACCCGGGTAATGAATCCGCCGCCATTGGCAATGATAATGCAGTCAAGCGAGCTGTCGATGACATTTTCCAGGTATTCATTCAGCTCCCGCAGGCGGCTGCTGGTGGTAATGCCGTCGGTCCGCAGCTGCCGCTCCCTCATAACCCGGTTGAGCTTGGCCTGCACCTCGTTTTCGGTGAACGGCTTGAGGATAAAATCGCTCGCCCCGGCATTGATGACATCGGTAAAGGTAAAATCACCGGCATACCCGGTGATGCTGATGACGTCAGTCCCGGCATGCCGTGCTTTAATCTCTCGAATCAACTCTATGCCGTCCATGCCCGGCATGCGGATATCCGCAATGACAATGGGAATGTCCCCCTCCTCCTGCAGCGCGGCAAGGGCCTCCCTGCCGTCCGCTGCGGTTCCGCATTGATACCCGAACCGGGTAAGCATTTCATAAAAGATATCGCGTATTTGCTGGTCATCATCAACGGCAAGGATTTTCACCCGAAGCTCCGAAACGGCACTGCGCACTGAGGTTCGCACAGCGCCGTTGGCAACACCTGAGCGCTCCCGGAGCGGACGCGGGCACTACCGTCGCATCCGCCGGAATGCGGCCACAAATAAAAAAAGCCCCCTTCCCCAACGGCACGCTGAAACACACATTGAATTCAAAGGTGGCAACGTCAGCTTTTGCCCTACTACATAATATAAACCGCCGGCTCCGTCAATTAAAAACGCCGCCGGCCGTTTACGGTGCGGTGCCGGCTTTCCGGCAGTGCGGCAGGTATGATTTAGGAGGCGCAGCGTATAATAATCTGCAACCGCAACGCCCGGGGTGAGGCAAAAAGGGTATGCGGGCCTGCCCTTCCCTTCTGGTACGGGTATTGCTTCGCATATATACATTGAATCCTGCTCATCGAGTCCCTTCCGGGTACCCGTTCGATACAAATCAGTGCGCGATGCGTTGCCCTGAAACTATCATTGTCATGCACCTGCGGCTTTTGCCATGAAAAAGAGATGCTTTCCCCGCTACGACGTTCACATTGAGGCACGGTGCTGCGTGGACGACGCGCCCGGCCACTGGCAATCATGTCGTATAACCAAAATCAGCCGCAAGGGCATCGGGGTGATATTTCCCGCAGCGACGCCACCGCCACCAAACGCACTGCTGACCTTTTCCCTGCCGAATGATCAGGAATCAGAAGCAATAATTCTGCGCGGCGCGCTGAAATGGACACGGGAATTCGGCGGCGGCACCGCAGGAGGGGTGGAGCTGAACGCCATTGTCGGTGAGACGCAATGGCTGCAGCTTATTTATTTCATCCGCCGGCC
>CAZWCD010000033.1:0-12055 GCA_964632275.1 uncultured Thermodesulfobacteriota bacterium | reverse complement strand
GGCGCCGGGCCCGGCGGCCTGATGGCGGCGCGCACTGCCGCCGGTGATGGGCTTCATGTTCTGCTGGTTGAAAGGCGAAAGCAGATCAGCAATGTCCGTCGCTACTGCAGCCAGATGATCCGGGTCGGCACCGGGGGTTTCAGTTCCCGCAAGACCCCCACTGACATGGTGATCAGAAGCATCTCGGTCACCTTTGAGATCGACGACAAAACCTGCGTTCTCCGTCTGAACAATCTCGATGATGTGGTGACCATTACCTACCGGGGCATGCTTGCCCCGTATTGCAACGAGACCTGGGTGTCTCCCTCGGGCGGTCATTTCAGCACCGAGGCTGACGATAACCACATCTACGGCTTTCAGATCGACAAAGCGGCGCTCCTGGCCGGCCTTGAGCAGGAATGCCGACAGTCGGGATGCGCTGTTCAATGCGCCACCGTCTGCCGTAACCTTGCGGAAAGCGCACAGGGGGTCACGCTCACGCTGAACGGTCTCCGCGGCGCGGAAACCATCACCGCGGAACGGGTCATCCTGGCGGACGGCGCATTTTCCGGGCTGGTTGAAGGCATGGGGTTTAACCGGGACCGCCCCGCCGGAGGGCCGCGGCTGAAATTCCTCACCGCCATTGTTGACCGTGTCGAGAGCCCCTTTTCCCCCGGCCATTATATGCAACTGTGCGCCCCCTCCCTCTTCCCGGGACAGATCAACCTGGGACTCTGGACGAACCGCACCTTCCATCTGGGCATTGCCGCCCCCCTCTTCACCCATATGGATCTGGCCGGAGTTTTGGACCGGGTGATGCGGGATTCCCCCTTTGCGCCGTGGTTCAAGGCCTCAACCGTCATCGACCGGCTGGGATGCACCATGTCCCTGCGGCCGGCGATCCGGGAACCCGCCCGCGGAAGGATCATCTGCTGCGGCGACAGCGCCGCCTTCGCCGAAACCGCCATCAAGGGCGCACTGGGCTGCGGATACAAAGCCGCCCGGGCAAGCAAAACCGCGATTGAAGGGGGTGACGGCAACAGCCAGTACAATGCCTTCTGGCAGCAGGCATTTTATTTTCACAGCCCCCACTATCTCGGGTTCAGCAAGGAAACATATCCGGTCGCCCGCGTTCTTTCCGACGCCGAGGTGGATCAGCTGTACCGCTGGATCCACGACCATAACCTCTGGGGCCTGCCCGGCGACCTGCTGGCCGATAACCTTAACCGGCTCAGGGCAGAACTGCCGTCCATTGCCGAAAAAATAACCGCCTGAAGCAAAACAGGGAAAGGGTACGCGACCATCGCGCGGTACGCTGTAGAATGGTATGGAACAAGGAGGGAGCAGCTTGGGGCGGCGGGTATTGCCGGTGGTCAGTCCGTTGAACTACTGCCCCGGTTCACGGTGGCCGCCGCCGGATCAAACCAGGGGTTCAGCACCTCCCGCAGCTCAGCCGCCAGCTGGGTGTCGCCGGTTTCCTGCAGCTGTTGGTAGGCATTTGATGCAATTTCCTTGTTGTCGGCGACCACGGCAAGAATTCCGGCTTCAAAAAACGCATCGGCGGCTTCATCGGCGCTGCCCTTGCGACGGTAGGCAATGCCCAGTTTATAATGGCCGGTAGCAGCCTCGGGGCTGAATTGAACCGATTTTTGATAGGCATCGAGCGCGTCATCAAGCAGCCCCCGCTCCAGATACAGGTCCCCCAGGTGATTGTAGGTGCCCCCGTGCGTGGGCTGTATGGCACTGGCCTTTTTAAATTCAGCGATCGCCTCGTCGGTCTTGCCCTGCATCTTGCAGATCCAGCCAAGATAAAAATGGGCGTCCATATTGTCGGGATCAAGCGCCAGAACCCTGCCGAAGATGCGGGCGGCTTCGGCCTGATCACCGACCATAAATGCCTTCCGCGCCTGCTTATTCAAGCTTCCGGCATTTTCCCCGCAGCCGCCGCTGCCGAGCAGCGTACCAAAAATCATCAATCCGATTAATGCTTTATTCATTGCCGCATCCGTCCTCATACCCATGAAGCGATCGACCCGGCTAATACCGCACCACCGGCGGAAAGCTGGATGCCTCTATCACCGCAATGGGAATATTGTTCTCCCGCATGATCCGGGTCCCGAGGCTGTCCACCAGCATCCACTCAACCAGCCGGGCGCGGGACGCGTACATCCTGGTGTAATCATCCTCGCGCATCCGGTCCTGGGCGTGGAGCTCGATAATTTTCCGGTAGGTGGGAACCGACACCGCCACCACATCGTCAATAAAGGGAATATCTTTTTCTGCAAAAAAACCCATCAGTCCGCAGGCGCCGGCGCTGCCGCCAAAGGTGCTCCGCCCCTGGATAAACCCGTTCAGTTCGCCGAAGTTGTGCCCGTGCCGCTGGCAGACTGATTCCGCCGCCCGGTAAAAAAGCTCCTTTTCAGCATCCCGCGGCTCCCCGTCCTGGATTATCAGATCGGTGTACAGGACAATATACGCGTCCGTATCCTCAACATCGGTAAAGTCGGTCATGATAAACAGGGCCGGGATCTTTGGATTTGCCGGATAAATGATGGCTTCAAACCGGTTGATGCTGCCGGGAACGCCATTGATAACGCCGTGGGTGATGTTCAAAAAGGAAAAGGTGGCTTTTTCCAGAAACAATCCCGACGAACGGCTGATGCTGGCCGACCACACATCGGAATGGTTGTGCTGCACATGCTTGAATGAATCGGCCCCGTTCAGCTCGCTGTAGCAATCCCTGAAGGTCGCCGCGTAACTTTCCCGCGGAAAAGCAACCTTGTTTCCGTCACTGGTTTCCATATCGTATCTCCCCTGCGCCGGTCCGAGAAGGAAAACGGACAGCGCCGCAGCCCGGCCGACCGCGCGGCAGATCGCCGCAGATCCCACGCCTGTCGGAAATGACCGAGCCGGTGCGTATACACTTGACGAAATCTCACCATGTGGTAGTATACCAAAAAAAAATTTTTAATCAATCCAACCTATATCAAAAATGTTTTGCAAGTCAACATCTTTACTGCAGCCCGTCCAAAGGAGGCGATACATATGTGATCAGTTCATTGATGCTGCATGCAACCAACGACGGCCCGGTGCCGTCAACAACCATCAACCGCACGGAGGATTGCTATGAAACGCCGGATTGGGTACCCCACAACGATTGCCGCCTGTATCAGCTTCATGCTGATCGGCTGCCTGTGCTCATACGCCGCAGATTTCGCTCCCGAAAAGAATATTGTTGACAACCTGAGCGCGGAAGGCTCATTCACCACCTTGATCAAGGCCCTGCAGGCGGCTGATTTGATGGATACCCTGAAGGGGGCCGGCCCCTTCACTGTGTTCGCCCCCAATGATGCGGCCTTCGCCCGGTTGCCCAAGGGCATGCTTGACGACCTGCTCAAACCGGAAAACAAGGCCAAGCTCGCATCCATCCTCACCTACCACGTGATGCCCGGCAAGTTCACCGCGGCTGAAGTGGAGAAAATGAAACAGCTGAATACGGTGAACGGGCAGCAGCTCATATTCACCACCGGCGGCAATATCAAGGCGGTGGACAACGCCAAGGTGTTAAAGACCGATGTCGCCTGCAGCAATGGTCTCATCCATGTCATCGATACGCCGGTGATTCCCCGGCCGGCTGATCAGCCCATGTAAAAAAAACCGCAGGGCCGGGACAGGTGGTCCCGGCCCCCGCTTCAGGTGCCGTGTACTCCCTGCCGGTGCTGTTTTCGTTTGATCCGCCGCAGCCGCTCCAGAAGGCTTTCCTGCAGACAGGACCGCAGCCGGCCCGGTCGGAGCGACCGGACCATGGTTGTCTGCTCCAGGGCGCGCTCGGTATAGTCACGCGCCTTGCCCAGGTCCGCCAGGCGATGCTCATAGACCTTGGCCAGCTCTTCGTAGGGTTCGGCGGAAAAACCCCCGCAGCCGATCGCCTCCTCCCAGAGCGAAACGGCCTCTGCAACACATCCCTTTCGCTTGTACAGTCTCGCCTTTTGCAGCATGATCTGCTTTCGTTCCGCCTCCCCGCCCTGTGCCGCGAGCAGCGCATCATAGACGGCAATGTTCATCTCATCCCGGTCGACATCCTGCATCAGGCGCACCAGGGAGAGCCGGTCCACGGGAAGGCAGGCCCCCCCCGCCGGCTCCTGCGAAAAGAGGCGCAGCATTGCGTCCAGCACTGCCACCATGCTTACGATGTCGAGCTGATTGTGATAAAACACCTCCTGCAGCGGGGTTGGATCCGCGGTGCGCAGGTAGCGAAAATAGCGCTCCGGGATCAGGAAGGCCGGCACGTCACCCTCCCGGACCACCCCCGACACGGCGCGCTCCAGGGTCTTCAGGGCGCAGTCGGGAAGCTGCCGCCGCCACAGCCGGCGCGCCGGATAGAGCAGATCAATATGCGGGTCAATCGCCGGCATGGCCGGAAATCGCTGCAGCACCGCGCGGTTCTGGAGGAGGGGAAGATCGTAGCATTTTCCGTTAAAGGTAACCAGCGCGCCCCCCGCCCCGGCCGTCCGTTCCAGCCGTTCCAGAAACTGGCCGAGCACCGCCCGCTCCTCCGCAAAGCGCCGGACAAAGTACTGCTCGATGATAAAACCGTCATCGCTGAAGTAGCCGATGCCCACCAGAAATGCCATGGTGCCGGCGCCGCCCGCCAGGCCGGTGGTTTCCGTATCCATGAAGAGAAGGTTGCGCGGGCTGATGGTGCGCGCCAGGCGGCGCTTTGCGGCAAAGCGAAGATCCTCAAACCGGCGCTCCAGAAAATTTCCCAGGGTGAAGGCGCCGTGCCGGTGCGCCAGGCTCAGTTCGGTTTTGATCTGCCAGAAGGAACCGCAGGCATTGCTCCCGGGGTTGCCCGGGAGCCAGCGTGAATAATCGCGCTCCGCGGCGTCGTTTAGCGGCGCCGCAGCATTCTTTTTCGGATCCAGACGCGCCAGTCGTTCCTTAAAGTCCATACCCTGCTGCCCCACCCGTTGCATGGTTGCCGCCTCCCGGACGGCATCGGTTCACCCGCGCCCCATCCCTTTCTCAATAATGCGCACGGTGCTCAGCTTGCCCGAGGGCCCCACCTCCAGCGCCGGCCCGACGCAGGAGGGGCAGCCGGCCTCGCAGGGGCAGGCGCGAATCAGGTCGCGGGCCGCCTCGAGGAGGTCCCGGTGCATCTCGTAGAGCTTTTCGCTGAACCCCACGCCGCCGGGATAGCATTCGTAGATGAAGAGCGTGGCCTGCCGGTGGAAGGGTGATTTGAGCATGGGCACCGCCCTGATGTCCTGGGGATCACACATCACGTACAGCGCGGCCACCGTGCCCATCACCGCGCCAAGCCCTTTCATGCCCGAGGCGAAATCCAACCCCTCGCGTTTCAGCTCTGCTTCGATGGTCTCCTGGAGCCGCCACATGTAGGAGGTGGTATGCATTTCCAGCTCGGGAAGGGTAATCTTGCCGTAGCCGATATTTTCATGGGAGCCGAACTTGATTTTCTTGTACTGGGTGGGGGTGGTGGTGACGGACACCTCCCCGTGCCCCCGGGTGGCCGGCCCCTCGGCTGACTCCCCGAACAGGTCGAGCACTTTGATGTCGGTTTTCACCTCGGCATCGGTATAATAGTCAACATCCACCCTGCGCACGTAGGCCTTCCGGCGCTCCCAGTCCAGTGTATCCACGTGGCACTGCCGTCCCTGGTGCACGTAGATGGCCTCCTGGTGCAGCAGCAGAGGGGCGCTAAAGAGATCCATCTCGCCGATGACCCGGTGATCCGCGGTGGTGGTATCGATGATGACAAAGTTATCGGTGCTGGAGCTGCGCAGGCTGACCTCCTCCGCGGGGTAGACCTCGCTGGTCCAGTGAAACCGTCCGTCCTGGTGGTGCAGCACCCCGTGCTCTGCAAGATACTCGAGCAGCTCGCCGGTGGTGTCGATGCCGAACCGCTCCCCGTCCTCAAAGGGCAGCTCAAACGCCGCGCATTTCACATGGCTCATCAGGATCACCAGGTTGTTGGGATTGATCACCGCCCGCTCGGGCGACTGGCGGAAAAAATAATCGGGGTGATTGACAATGTACTGGTCGAGCGGGTGGCTGGAGGCGACCAGCAGCGCCGCGGAGACGCCGGATTTTCTCCCGGCGCGACCCGCCTGCTGCCAGGTGCTGCTCACCGTCCCCGGGTAGCCGACCATGATGCAGCAGTCAAGCCGGCCGATGTCGATGCCCAGCTCCAGCGCATTGGTGCTGACCACCCCGCGCACGCTGCCGCTGCGCAGCCCGCCTTCGATCTCGCGGCGCTCTTTGGGCAGATAACCGCTGCGGTAGCCGCGGATGAGGTCGGCCGGCTTGCGCTGCCGGGTCATGGCTTCACGCAGGTAGGTGAGCAGGATCTCCACATTGAGGCGGCTCCTGGCAAAGAGAATGGTCTGAATGCCGCCCGAGAGAAATCGCTGGGCGATGCGCGTCGCCTCGTGGATTACCGAGCGCCGTATGCCCAGCTGCCGGTTGACCACCGGCGGATTGTAGAAAATAAAATGCTTGGTCTCGCGGGGGGCGCCGTTTCGGTCAATCAGCCGCGCCGGCTCCGCGATGATCTTCTCCGCCAGCTCCCGCGGATTGGCGATGGTGGCGGAGCAGCAGATGAACTGCGGCCGGGCACGGTAGAATGCGCAGATGCGCTTGAGGCGGCGGATGACGTTGGCCAGGTGGCTGCCGAACACCCCGCGATAATGATGCACCTCATCAATCACCACGTAGCGCAGGTTCTCAAACAGTTTTACCCAGCGCGTATGGTGGGGCAAGATCCCCTGATGGAGCATGTCGGGATTGGTCACCACGATATGACCGGCGGCGCGGATGGTGGTGCGCACCGCGGGCGGCGTGTCCCCGTCAAAGGTGTAGGTCTTTATGTCGTCCTCGAGCAGGTCGATTATTTCCTGCAGCTCGACCACCTGGTCCTGGGAAAGGGCCTTGGTGGGAAACAGGTACAGCGCGCGCGCCGCCGGATCCTCCAGGATCGACTGCACCACCGGGAGGTTGTAGCAGAGGGTTTTTCCCGATGCGGTGGGGGTGACCACCACCACGTTTTCTCCCGACCGCACCGATTGGTATGCCTCTTCCTGGTGGCAGTAGAGCTGTTTGAATCCCATGGAGGCCAGGGCCGACTTCAGCTTTGGGGAAACCGTATCGGGGAAATCCCGGTACTGGGCCTCCGCCGGCTTCATCTCCTTCCAGAGGGCCACCTGCTTCATAAAGGTCCGGTCATTCCTGAGCTCGTCCAGGACAGCCTTCAGCTCCCGCGGCGGAAATTCAAGTATGGTCATGGTCGTTCGCCACCTGTGCCTGAATATTATCTTTTAAAACGGCCGCTGATGCGATAGTATCAGCTCTTCAATCATAATACAGAAGGCGGGCGCCTTCAAGGGAATTGGCGCACCGGATTATTCGCAGGACGGCGCCGCATGGCGTCCCATTATAGTCGATGGCCGTGACAGGGACGGTCACGTTCTCCCGGCCGGCACATTACAGGGAAACCGATTTTCTGATGTGACAACGTATCCGCCGGGGGGACGCGCTCCGTCGCGTCCCCATAAGCATCACATCATTATCATTATCCATCTCGTTGCAAATAACATTGCCACTCATGACCGATACGACACAACCCGCAAACAATGCTGCTTCCATACTGACGCCCACCCTCATCATCGCGGCCAAGAACTTTCTGGTTTTTTCCATCCTCTTTTACCTGCCCCTGTATTTCGCCGGGCTGGGCTTCTCCGGCCTCAGGATCGGGTTTCTCCTCTCGCTTTTTGCCATTACCTCGCTTTTCTCATCCTTCCTGGCCGGCCTGTTAAGCGACCGGCTGCCGGTGCGCTATCTCTCCGCCGGCAGTTTTGCCCTGCTGATCATCTGCTTCATCACCTTGAGCATGGTGAACCATTTCTGGGTCATGTCCCTCTGCCTGTTTATCGGGGGGCTGGGCAACAACATTGCCGATCTTTCCATGACCAGCTTTGTTTTGAAGGTAAGCGACCGCAAGGAAGGCGGCGCCAGGATCGGCATTTTCAATACCCTGAAACAGCTGGCAGCCGGCCTTGGCGCGCTCGGCGGGGGGTTGATGATAGCGCAGCTCCCCTTTCAGCAGGTCTTTTTTCTGCTGGGCTGCTCATTTTTCCTCCCCATTCTTCTCGCCCTGCTGCTGAAGAAAATCGCCACCTTCAGTTATTCCCTCGGGCATTACCGCGGCGACCTCAGGAAGAAGGAGATTATCTTCTTCCTCATGCTGGTTTTTGTCTTTACCCTGCACTGGGGAGCGGAAGGCACCTCATATTCGCTGCTGCTGAAGGAGGGTTTTTCCCTCTCCCAGCGCGCCATCGCCTGGTACATGGGATCCATATGGATTCTGTTTGCCCTGTTCATTTTCGGCATCAGCCGGGTCATCAAGGAATCAACGCCGCTGCACTGGATCATCTATCCCGGCCTTGTGCTTTCGGGAATCGGTCACATCCTTTTTACCTACCCCTCGCTGCCGCTCTCCTATCTCTTCCGGCTGGTCCATGAATGCGGCGATGCCTCCTTCGAGATGTATCTCATGGTGGGCATGCACCGCTATTTCCCGCTGGAGCGCCTGGGCGGCACCTCCGGGGTGGTGCTGACGGTCACCCTTGCCGGCAGGCTCCTCGGTTCGCTCATCTTCGGGCCGATGGGCGAGCATTATGGCTACCACTACCCTTTCATCCTTTCAGGCATCCTCACGCTTCTCTGCCTCCCCCTGGTAACCGCGGGCAGGCACTCGCCAGTTGCTGCGTCTTCGTCCAGGGAATAATAGTGCACACATCAAGATGGGAGGGGTTGCGATGCAGAACAGCAGGTGTGTCTGATGAAGGGAATCTACTTCTGCTGCGCCATGCGGCTGTGACGGATGCCGTATGAGAAATAGATGGCCAGCCCGGCGATGAGCCATGACACAAAGCGTATCCAGGTCAGGCGGGGAAGCGAGAGCATCAGCCCGGCGCAGAAGCTGATACCCAAAAGCGGCACCCAGGGCACCAGGGGACACTTAAAGGAGCGCTTTAACTCGGGATGGGTATAGCGCAGCACCACGATCCCGCCGCAGACAATGCTGAAGGCAAACAGGGTGCCGATATTGCAAAGCTCCGCCGCCGTACCGATGTCGAGAAAACCGGCAAAGCAGGCCACCACCACGCCGGTCAGGATCTGCGACACGTAGGGGGTGCGGAAGCGGGGATGCACTTTGGAGATCCACGGCCAGAGCAGACCGTCGCGGGACATGGAAAAAAAGATGCGCGGCTGACCCATCAGCATCACCAGCAGCACGCTGGTTATGCCGGACACCGCCCCCACCGACACCAGGGCCGATCCCCAGCTGTAGCCGATGAGATTCAGCGCATGCGCCACCGGCGCCGGATGGTTGAGCTCCTTGTAGGATACGATGCCGGTCAGGATGCCGGACACGACGATATACAGAACCGTACACACCGCCAGCGATAGCATGATGCCGATGGGCATATTCTTCTGGGGGTTTTTGGTTTCCTCCGCCGCGGTGGAGACGGCGTCAAATCCGATGTAGGCAAAAAATATGATGGCCGCGCCGGTCATCACCCCGTGCAATCCGTAGGGTAAAAACGGCACCCAGTTGGCGGGCTGGATATTAACTACGCCCACCCCGATGAAGATGAGGACGGTAACCAGCTTGACAAACACCATCAGGGCGGTAAAGCGCACGCTCTCCTTGATGCCGATCACCAGCATGCCGGTGAGGAACAACACGATGAGTATGGCGGGTAGATTGATGACGGCGCCGGGAATCGTGCCCGGCGCGCTTGAGCACCAGACGGGAAGGGAAAGCCCCATCGCTTTCATAATATTGACAAAATAGCCCGACCAGCCGATGGCAATGGCGATGCACGCCACGATATATTCAAGGATGAGGTCCCAGCCGATGATCCAGGCGATCGCCTCTCCCAGGGTCGAATAGGCATAATTATAGGCGCTGCCCGACACCGGGATGAGCGAGGCAAATTCGGCATAGCACAGGGCGGTAAACAGGCAGGCCAATCCCGATATCACGAACGAGAGCACAACGCCGGGACCGCTGTAATGGGCCGCCGCGGTACCGGTCAGCACAAAAATGCCCACCCCGATGATCGCCCCGATTCCCAAAACGGTCAGGTCGAAGGCATTAAGCGCCCGGTGCAGCCGGTGCTGCTCCACGTCAATTTCTTCAATGACATGATGGATAAATTTCCGGCGAAACAGGCGTTTCACACTATCCTCACTGCATCAGGAGGTGAATCCCCGCATCATTTACATAACACCCCCGGGCTGCCGAGGGTTGCTAGTACATACACCAGTTGAGCGGGCATTGTAAAGTATTTAGTGGCGCTATCGGGGATGGTTGATACCCTTCGCCTTCGGGCGAAGCAGATTACTTTACGTGCCGCGATGCGATTTTGTATTCAGCGTGTTACAACCTGTCATGCTGCGGCTTGACCGCAAAATCCAGCAATGTGCTTAGAGTGTGGATCCTGCGATCAAGTCGCAGGATGACACACGATTGATTTCAATCAACCCTCTTTGCCTGATGTCAGCGAGTTCTTCGATAACGGTCCACCTCATTGCCGTCGTCTGAGGTCACAATAAGCTCATCTCCCTGCACGTCTATTTTCCCCCACACGATGTCAGGCGGCGATCCCGGGATAGTAATTTCGAATCGCGTCCTTCCGTCCCTCCGGTGTGAATAGGTGCCGCTCACCGCCATGTCCATGTCATCGACGGCAGCGAAGGTGCCGTCTTTATGAAATTCCAGGGTTGCGGTTGTCCCGATCTCCTGCCATTTCCCCAAGATGGACGGCATGGGCGCGCATGAGGCGAGTGCCAGGAATGCCAGCGCGATCAACAAGACGCCTCGCACTTTCCCTGCTTGCATGGTATGCATAGTCATCCTTTCGTGCAACCTTTGCGCTGTGCGCTATTTGAAAAGCCCGTCTTTGATCGCCGCTGGAATGGCAAAGCAGGTCCCGATGAAGAGCAGGCCCCAGAGCACATAGATGACTTGCTGCTGGTGTGCCTGAAGCCACCTGATCATAAAGAACTCGCCATGGCCCATTTTGATCTGCAGGAAAATAAACAGTTTGATTACGAAGGGAATGATGGTAAAACAGAGGAGCAGAAAGAGGATGAAAAAGGCAAACTGCACCATGTTCTGACCCTTATAGCGCACGGCATCTTCGCTTAAGGCGCCGGAAGATTCAAGCAGGTTACCGGCGATGGCGGCGGCGATGATTAACGCAAAGGTTGATGCGCAGATGATCGCCCATGCTTTGAGACCCATGCAATGCTCTCCCGGCTCGGGGTTGTTGCAATTGACTTCCGCGGATGGCGTTGTGCCCTCCCCCACCCGGTCAGGATTATGACATAATACCGCCGGGCATCAAGAAAAAAGTTCTTCAACCAGGAGCAACGGTGTGATCAACCGGCGAGCAAGACCGCACTACTGGCACGGATTTATTTATTTACTTGGGGGCCTTCTCTTCTTCGCCTCATTCAGCCCGGGCAGTGCCGCCAATCCCGCCGCACCGGCTGCACAGCCGAAGAGCGATCCGCCGGCGGTTGTGGTTGATCAAAGCATCAATGATAATGCGACGACTTACAGCATCGCGCTGAATGATTGCAAGATTGAATGGATTGCAAGAAATACCGAGGTGGGTGTCATAAAGTTGTGGTCGGAGTGCGGATTGCCCCTTTCAGAACAGATGCCGCTCATCGAAAGGCTGTACGCCGAATTCCTGCGGACCGACAGCAACGCCCGCGCCTTGCGCACGCTCTTCCTGGGGGAAATCGACCCTGACACGGCAAGCGGACCGCGTGACATGTCGATCAGGCTGGCGCTGGCTGCGCATAAATCGTCCGGATGGGATGCGCGACGGGGAGATGCCAGCAACGGGGATGAAAACGGATTTGTCAAGGCCATCGCAAACCGGGAAATGATCTATCCCGAACTGAAGGAGCTGTTCGGGCGCTTTCATCAAACCATACAGGTTGCCTATGTGGAAAAGGTCCTGGTTCAGCGGGCGGA
>CAZWCD010000032.1:12999-22066 GCA_964632275.1 uncultured Thermodesulfobacteriota bacterium | reverse complement strand
CCTTCCGCCGGTTTGAAGTAAACTGCCGAGAGCGGCGGGAGGGTTACGGCAATGGAGTGGGCAAAGACTGAAAAAGGAATCCCTTCGGCCCGCACTCCGCCGCCGTTGCCGAGATTGCTTCCGCCGTAATACATGGAGTCGCTGTTGATGATCTCCCGGTAATAGGCATCCGCGGGCACGCCGATGCGGTAGCCGAACCGCGGCACCGGGGTAAAATTAAAAATGCACAGCACGTGGTTGCGCCGGTCCCTGCCATACCGGACAAAGGATACGACACTCTTCTCCCAATCGTGGAAGTCGATCCACTGAAACCCTTCGTGATGATGGTCAATCTCGAAAAGGGGCGCTTCCGCGCGGTAGACATTTTGGACATCCCGGACATACCGCTGCAGGCCGCGGTTGAACCCATCCCGCTCCAACAGGTGCCAGTCCAGGCTTTGGGCATGATCCCATTCTTTCCACTGGCCGAACTCGCTTCCCATGAAGAGGAGCTTCTTTCCCGGCTGAGCAAACATGTACCCGTAGAGCGCCCGCAGATTGGCGAATTGTTGCCATTCATCCCCCGGCATCCTGTTCAGCAGGGATCGCTTGCCGTGCACCACCTCGTCATGGGAGAGCGACAGCACAAAATTTTCATTGAAGGCATAGAGCAGGGCAAAGGTGAGCAGGTCATGCTTGTACTTTCGATGGATCGGATCGGTTGAGAAGTACTCCAGCATGTCGTGCATCCACCCCATGTTCCACTTAAAATCAAATCCCAGCCCTCCCAGATAGGTGGGACGCGACACCCCGAACCAGGCGGTCGATTCCTCCGCAATCATGACGGCGCCGGGATACTGGGCGTGGGTCACCACGTTCAGCTCCTTTAAAAATTCTATTGCCTCCAGGTTTTCCCGGCCGCCGTACCGGTTGGGTATCCACTCCCCTTCCTTCCGGCTGTAATCCAGGTAGAGCATGGAGGCCACCGCATCCACCCTGATCCCGTCCACGTGGTACTGCTCCAGCCAAAAAAGCGCGTTGGACATCAGGAAGCTCCGCACCTCGTGGCGCCCGTAATTAAATACCAGCGTCCCCCACTCCTTGTGCTCGCCCTGGCGGGCATCGGCATGCTCGTACAGGCAGGTGCCGTCAAATCGGGCCAGGCTGAAATCATCCTTGGGGAAATGGGACGGGACCCAGTCAATGATCACCCCGATGCCGTTCCGGTGCAGATAATCCACCATGAATTTGAAATCATCGGGCGTGCCGAAGCGGCTGGTGGGCGCAAAATATCCTGACACCTGGTAGCCCCATGAGGCGTCAAGGGGATGCTCGGTGACCGGCAGCAGCTCCACGTGGGTAAAGCCCATGTCCCGGACATATGCCGCAAGCTGCACCGCCAGCTCGCGGTAGTTGAGCCAGCGGTTGCCTTCTTCCGGCACGCGTGCCCAGGAACCAAGGTGCACCTCATAGATGGAGAGCGGTGCATTAAAGGGATGTGAACTCAGCCGCTTCTGCATCCATTCCTGATCAAGCCATTGGTACGTGTCAATGTCCCAGATGACCGATGCCGTCTTCGGCCGCACTTCCTTGGAAAACGCAAAGGGATCGGTTTTCTCAACCCGCCTGCCGTCGGCGCCGAGCACGGAGTACTTGTACAGCGCCCCCTGCCGGACACCCGGAATAAAGATCTCCCATATGCCCGAGGCGCCCATGTACCGCATGGGATGGACGCGGTAATCCCAGCCATTGAAATCAGCGATCACGCTTACCTGTCGGGCATTGGGCGCCCATACCGCAAAGGCATACCCCTCGCTCTCGGCGAAGCGCTTATGGTGCGCGCCCATGGTCCGGTACGCCATGTGATACTCATCACCGCGAAGGCCGCCCAGGGAAAAATCATGGACCGTTGGCAAAAACCGGTAGGGGTCCTCCCTGCGCTCAACCCGTTGATCCCGCAGCACCTCAAGTGCATAAGGAAAAAAATCGGATTGATCCCGCACCACCACCTCGTACAGTCCCTCTCCATGAATCCTGGTCATGGGCAGGGCTGACCCATCACAGTCATTGATACGCAGAGACGCATGCTCCACGCCCGGCAAGAACGCGCGAACCGCAATGCCGGTGCTGCCGCTGTCCCCGATGCGATGGTTCCCCAGGTATGCGTGCGGACACCGATGCCGGCCGCGCACAATGCGCTCCATATCCTTCCGATCATCGCTGTTTTTATTCTTCATCAACAACGTCCTCGGCCGTTTCCGCCGCCGGCTCTTCGCTTCCCGGCGACGATTCCTCATCAACCTCTACCTGTTCCCCTTCTTCTGTCTCTTCCGCCGGCGCCGGCTCGTCCTCGCCCGCTGCCTCTTCACCCTGAATATCATCACTTTCCCTCTCGACGGGCGCCTCCCGCATCGCCCCGCCGGCCCCTGGCGCTGCCTCCTCTGCGGGCGCATCAGGGCGGTCCACCGCGGCGGTTGCTGCGGAATCAGCGCCGCGCGGGGCCTCGTCCTGCGCCGCCACAGCCGCCGGTTCGGTCTCCAGCGGCGTTGTAATCTCCTCAACCGGAACGGCTTTGTTCGCCTGACGAAGCGCATCCGCCGTGGGCATGGCTTTGCCCGGCACAACTGAGGTGGGGGTAATCACTCGGCTCGCTGCCGGTGCAGCGACGGTGGCGGGCGGCGACTGCCCCGCCCCGGGTTTGGGAGGGCGGACCGTATTCTGCTTCACCGCTGCCGGCGCCTTGTCAATTTGCGGTGCACGAACCGGCGCGGGCCGGGCGGAGCCAATGCCGCGAGGGGCGCGCTCCTCCGTCTTTTTATCACCGATAAACTTTGCCCTGATGAGCGCTATCTCCTGCTTGATGTAGCGCATGGTAACGGTAGCGACCGCCAGGAGGCAGCAAATGGCAATGAGTATTACGGTTCTCTTGTTCATTACGCCGGCCTCATTAATTCCTTGTCAAACCATGCGATGCAGATGGCGTCGCCAGCACATCCTATCCCAACTCATTGTTTTCATTATAACAGGCCATCCTGCAAAATGAAAGAGCATTTTTCTCGCGATCAGCCGATGCCGCGGCAGACAGCATCCACACCCTTAAATAAACGCGGCAAACGCCGATCACACCTGAGTGCAACAGGTCATTAATTAACTTGACACCCGGTACCTATCCCACTAATATGGTGCCAATAGTGCAAGAGACTCCATGGAAAGTATATGCAGGACGCCATCATTAGAAAATTCAGGGAAAGTGCGGCATTAAAAACCGACTTTGCCGTCAGGAACGCCGGGCAGATTGTGGCGGCGGTGCATCTCTGTACCCAAACGCTCAAAGACGGCAATAAAATTATGCTTTTCGGCAACGGGGGAAGCGCGGCTGATGCCCAGCACATTGCGGCCGAATTCGTCAACCGTCTGCATAAAACCCGAATCGAACGGCCCCCGCTTGCCGCGCTGGCGCTTACCACCGACACCTCCATTCTCACCAGCATCAGCAATGACAGCGATTTTTCCCTCATCTTCGCCCGTCAGATTCGCGCCCTGGGCAAGCGGGGGGACCTCGCCTGGGGTATCAGCACCAGCGGCAATTCGCCGAACCTTATCAAAGCGGTAACCGCCGCCCGGGACATGGGGATTACCACCATCGGCTTTACCGGAGGCGGGGGCGGCGCACTGGGGCCGCTGCTGGACCATCATTTCACGGTTGCATCCGATGAAGTGACCCGCATTCAGGAGGTCCAGATTACGCTCGCCCATGTCATCTGTGAGCTCATCGAAGAAGAACTGCTGGTGAACCGCTGAACATGCCCAGAAAGTCATCGCCCCTGAACCTGGCCTCCATCAGAACCACCTCGCTGGCAAAAAGACCGAGCAAGGTCAGCCTAAGGGAGTGCGGCGCGCCGCACCGCAAGTCGGTATCATTCAAAACCTTCCTCAACAGCCTGCCGGACACCTTGGCCGCCCGCGACCTCAGGTCCATTGCCCGCATCATCGCCGGCGCCCATCGCGCCAATAAGCGCATTGTCGCCGGCATGGGCGCCCACGTTATCAAGGTGGGCCTGAGCCCGATCATCATCGATCTGATGAAGCGGGGGCTGCTCACCGGCATCGCCCTGAACGGGGCCGGCGCCATTCATGATGTGGAGATGGCCCTTGCCGGCAAGACATCCGAAGATGTCGCCGCCGCCCTGGCACAAGGGCAATTCGGCATGGCCGCCGAGGCCGCGGAGCTCATCAACCGGGCCGTCGGCGAGCGGCATGACCGCATGGGAATGGGCCGTTCCGTCGGGGAAGCGCTGCTGGCCCGCCGCGCCCCCTTTGCCAACATGAGCATCCTCGCCGCTGCCGCCCGGCTGGGCATTCCCTGCACCATACACGTCAGCATCGGATCGGACACGATTCACATGCACCCGACCTTTGACGGCGCCGCAACCGGCAGGGCCAGCCATGACGACTTCATCACCTTTGCCGATCAGGTGGGCCGCCTTTCCGGCGGGGTCTACCTCAACATCGGCTCGGCGGTGGTGCTGCCCGAGGTATTCCTGAAGGCGGTCAGCCTCTCCGTTAACCTGGGCAAGGCGCCGCGCCGTCTGACCACGGTGAACATGGATTTCATCCGCCACTACCGGCCCTCGGTGAACGTGGTTGAGCGCCCCACCCGCCTCCAGGGAAAGGGATTCAGCCTGATCGGACACCACGAGATCATGCTGCCCCTGCTTGCCGCGGCCATTATTGAGGAGCTGTAAAGCACCCGGCTTTTTTACTTCTTGTCATCCTGAACGTGGTGAAGGGTCTTCCATGACGGAAAGAAAAATCAAAATCATCGCCGGCGGGGTGACCGCCGAAGCGGTCCTCAAGGCCGACAGTCCCACCGCCGCCGCCATCTGGAACGCGATCCCCCTCGAAGGCACCGTCAATCTGTGGGGCGATGAAATCTATTTCACCGTTCCCGTATCCCTCGGCCTGGACCGTTATGCCCGGGAGAGCGTCGATAAGGGCGACCTGGGTTACTGGCCTGACGGACCCGCATTCTGCATCTTCTTCGGCCCCACCCCCATCAGCAGCGCGGGCGTCATAAAACCGGCGAGCGCGGTGAATGTATTTGGAAGGGTCATGGGCAATCCCGGCGTTTTCAAGCAGGTCCCGTCCCGCGCCTCCATCCGGGTGGAGCAGGTTGCACCATGAAACAGGCAGGAAAAATCTCCACCCTCCTGGCCACCGGCCTGTACACGGGCTATTTTCCCTTTGCGCCGGCCACCTTCAGCACCCTGGTTTTGGGAATCCCCGTTTATCTCCTCGTTGCCCGCCTCACCCCCTACTGGTACGGCTTTTTGCTGCTGCCGCTGACGGCGGCTGCTGTCCGGCTTTCGGACACCGCCGAAAAAACCTTTCAAAAGAAGGATTGCAGCTTCATTGTGATTGATGAACTGGCCGGATTTTTAATTACCATGTTCATGGTCCCTTGCAGCGCCATAACCATCACACTCGGCTTTTTCCTCTTTCGATTCTTTGATATCGTCAAGCCGCCTCCGGCAAACTTCTTTAATACAAGAAAAAAAGGCGGGCTCGATGTGGTGCTGGATGACGTCTTTGCGGGCATCTATGCCAACCTGGTGTTGCAGGGCGCAGTCTATTTCCTTCTGCGATAAACTTTCATATCCACGCAGCGCATGGCACGGTTCGTGCTGAGTGTAACTGCGGCACCATGCAGGGCAGCAACCGTGCGACCCTCTGCGGCGGCAGCGGGTGTCCGGACGGCGCGGTCCGGGGAGGAAACCATATGAAGGCTGAAATCATTGCCGTGGGGAATGAGCTGACCTCGGGAAGCGTCCTCAACACCAATGCAAACTACATCGCCGGCCATCTCTTCAGCAGCGGCATTGACGTCTCACGCATGCTCACCGTCGGCGATGACAGCGCGGCAATCATCGAGGCATTGCGCAGCGTCAGCCCCTCGGTCAGCTTCGTGGTGGTTACCGGCGGCCTCGGGCCAACGGTTGATGACATTACCACGCAGGCCGCAGCCGAGGCGCTGCGGAGAAAACTCACCCTCAACCATCAGGCCCGGCAGGCGCTGGAGGAATTTTTCAAGCGCGTCGGCCGTCCCCTGGATCCGCACAACCTGCGGCAGGCCTACCTTCCGACGGGCGCATCGATCATACCCAACCCCATCGGCACCGCCTGCGGATTTTCGGTGATCCGGGGAAGCACCATCTACTTTTTCCTTCCCGGCGTTCCGCGGGAGATGACCAGGATGTTTGATGCCAGCATCATGCCGCTCATCAGGAAGGAGCGGCCGGATGACACCCTGGTCAGAACCTCGGCGCTCAAGATTTTCGGCCGGACCGAATCGTATTGCGATCAGGCGCTGGGCGAGCTCATCAGGCAGGAGAGGGAAATCACCTTTGCCTTTCTTCCGCACTATCCCGAAATCACCATCAAGCTCACCATCCGCGGCTCGGACCGGAAATACCTGGAAAAGAAGCTGAAGGCGGTCGAGCGCAAAACCATGCGCACCCTGGGCGATATCGTCTTCGGAAGAGATGAAGAGACGCTGGAGCTGGTGGTGGGAAGGATGCTGCAACAGGCCGGCGCCACGCTCGCCCTGGCCGAATCTTGCACCGGCGGGTTTATCACCCACCGCGTCACCAACGTGCCCGGCAGCTCGGCGTATCTTGAGCGAGCCCTGGTCGTGTACAGCAACCGGGCAAAAAAGGAACTGCTGGCCATGCCCGCCTCCCTGCTCAGCAAGCATGGGGCGGTGAGCGAGGAAGCGGCCGCGCACATGGCCAGGGAAGTCCGCCGCCTGAGCAAGGCCACCTTCGGGCTTGCGGTAACCGGCATCGCCGGGCCGGGCGGCGGCACGCCGGATAAGCCGGTGGGAACGGTCTTTCTCGCGGTCTCCCACAAGCGCCAGGTCACCACCCACCGCCATCAATTCTACGGCGACCGATCACAGATCAAGCACATCACCTCCCAGTATGCCCTGGACTATCTGCGGCGCCTGCTGCTCACCGCGGATGACGCCGGTTCAAATTGACAAGCAGGCGAAGCTGTGCTATCTAACCCACCCATGGATGAAGTCATCCGTGCGCCGGAGGTGAGGATACGACGCAATGTCACCGATCAGAATGTTCGTCGCCATTGAGCTGCCGCCGGACACCAGGGACGCCCTGCAGCGGATCATCAACCGGCTCAAGCCATCGTCCGGTGAGGTGCGCTGGGTCAAAGCCGATCTCATTCACCTGACCCTCAAGTTCCTGGGTGAGGTGGAAGAAGGGCGGATCCCGGACATCGCCGACTGCATCGGGCGCTGCGTGCAGGGCATTCCCCCCTTTCCACTTGCGGTCAGGGAACTGGGCACCTTTCCCAACGAGAACAGCCCCCAAGTGATCTGGATCGCCGCCGCGGATGAGACGGACAGTCTGGCCGGCCTGCATCGATCGCTCGAGGAAGGGCTTGCCCACGTCGGATTTGCAAAGGAGAAGCGCCCCTTTTCACCCCACCTCACCCTGGGAAGGCTCAGATCGCCCCGGGGCAAGGAAGCGGCGCGGCGCGGGCTGGCCGAGCTGCAACAGGCGGACTGCGGTTCATTCAGGGCGGACGGCGTCTCGCTCATCAAAAGCGACCTTACGCCGAGCGGCCCGATTTATACGGTATTACAATCGTTTTCACTCCACACGCACAACTGAGCGGATCGCCCGGATCACCGGCGCCGCGGGAGGATGAGTGCATGGCACAGGACAGCAACAAGAAGAAGGCCATCGACAGCGCGGTAAGCCAGATTGAGAAGCAGTTCGGCAAGGGCGCCATCATGAAGCTGGGCGGTGAATATACCATCCCGGATATACCGGTCATTTCCACCGGGTCGATCACCCTGGACAGCGCCCTGGGAATCGGCGGCGTGCCCCGCGGCCGGGTGGTTGAAATATACGGTCCCGAGTCCTCCGGGAAAACCACCCTGTCGCTGCAGATCGTCGCCGAGGCGCAAAAGGCCGGCGGCGTGGCCGCCTTTATCGACGCCGAACATGCGGTGGACATCGGCTATGCGCAGCAGCTGGGCGTCAAAACCGATGAGCTGCTCGTCTCCCAGCCCGACACCGGCGAACAGGCGCTGGAGATTGCCGAGGTGCTGGTGCGCAGCGGGGCGCTTGACGTGATTGTGATCGATTCGGTCGCCGCGCTGGTTCCCCGGGCCGAAATTGAAGGCGAGATGGGTGACGCGCACATGGGGCTGCAGGCGCGCCTCATGTCCCAGGCGCTGCGCAAGCTGGCCGCCGCCATCAACAAGTCACGCACCTGCATGATTTTCATCAACCAGATCCGCATGAAAATCGGGGTGATGTTCGGGAATCCCGAGACCACCACCGGCGGAAACGCCCTCAAGTTCTACGCCTCCATCCGGCTGGACATCCGCAGGATGGAAGCGCTGAAGAATGAGGACGGCATCTACGGCTCCCGCACCAAGGTAAAGGTGGTGAAAAACAAGCTGGCGCCCCCCTTCAAGGAGGCCCAGTTCGAGATCATTTACGGGAAGGGCATCGCCCGGGCGGGCGAGCTCATCGACCTGGCCACCTCCTGCAACATCATCGAGAAAAGCGGAACCTGGTACTCGTACGGCGATGAGCGCATCGGGCAGGGTCGGGACAACGCGCGCAAGTATCTCGAGGACAACCCCGCCGTGGCGGAAAAGATTGAAAAGGAGATAAAGGAGCACCTTGGCATATCAGGCAAAGAGAAAAAAGGAGAGCCGAAAGAGGGAGGCAAGTGAGGACAGCGAGGCGGCAAAGCAGCTCGCCTTCCGCTACCTCTCCTATCGCCCGAGAAGCACGGAGGAAGTTCGGAGCAAATTGCTCGAGTCCGGATTCTCCCCTGTCGCGGTAGAGCAGGCCCTTGGCCGGATCAGGGATCTGGGATACCTCAACGATTATGAGCACGCCCTGACCTTCGGACGATCCTGCATCGAGCACAAGCTCTGGGGCGCCTCCCGCGTCCGGGATGCCCTGGTCAACAAGGGGATCCCGGGGGGCATTGTCGCCTCAGCGCTCCAAACCCTGGAGCAGGAGCACGATTACACCCGTACCGCGCG
>CAZWCD010000032.1:0-12899 GCA_964632275.1 uncultured Thermodesulfobacteriota bacterium | reverse complement strand
TCGCCTCAGCGCTCCAAACCCTGGAGCAGGAGCACGATTACACCCGTACCGCGCGTCGCGCCCTCCACGCCCGGTTTTCCCCTGCGGAACTCACCAAGGCCGCCGGGATAAAGGCGCGGCAGAAGGCGATCGCCTTTCTCCTGAGGCGGGGATTCGCCTGGGATACCATTGCGCGTGTCATTGACTCCAGTTCTGATCCTTGCACCTGATGGAAAACCTATGAAGACCGCAGCCGATATCAGAAAACTCTTTCTTGACTACTTCGCGGGCAGGGGGCACACGGTGGTACCGAGCTCCTCGCTGATTCCCTTCCAGGACCCCACCCTGCTTTTCACCAACGCCGGCATGGTGCAGTTTAAAAATGTCTTCACCGGCCGCGAAACGGCATCCTACCGCCGGGCCGCGTCCTCCCAGAAGTGCATGCGCGCCGGCGGCAAGCACAACGACCTGGAAAACGTCGGTCACACCGCACGCCATCACACCTTCTTCGAGATGCTGGGCAATTTTTCCTTCGGCGATTATTTCAAGCGCGACGCCATCGCCATGGGCTGGGAATTCCTGACCGCCGTCCTGCAGCTGGATGCGGACCGGCTCTGGGTGTCGGTATTCCGGGATGACGATGAAGCCTACGATATCTGGCACACGCATATCGGCCTATCCACCGACCGGATTGTCAGGCTGGGCGAGGAGGACAACTTCTGGTCCATGGGAGAAACCGGTCCCTGCGGGCCCTGTTCGGAGATCATCATCGACCAGGGCAGCGAGGTGGGCTGCGGAAAGCCGGGGTGCTCGGTGGGCTGCTCATGCGACCGCTATCTGGAGCTGTGGAACCTGGTTTTCATGCAGTTCAACCGCGACAGCCGGGGCGAGCAGACGCCCCTGCCGCGGCCCTGCATCGATACCGGCATGGGGTTGGAGCGCATTGCCGCGATCGTCCAGGGGGTGCGCAGCAACTATCAGTCCGACCTCTTTCAGCCGCTGCTCCGGCAGGTGGAGTCGCTCTGCGGCGGCCGCTACGGCGATGACCCCGGCGCGGATATCTCCATGCGGGTCATCGTGGACCACCTGCGCGCCATAACCTTTCTCATCACCGACGGCGTGATTCCCTCCAATGAAGGGCGGGGCTACGTGCTCCGCCGCATCATCCGGCGGGCCGCCCGCCACGGCAAAAAGCTGAACCTAAGCGGCCCGTTTCTCTCCGCGTCGTGCGGCGCGGTGGCGCGGACCATGGGCGACGCCTACCCCGAGCTGATTGAGGCGCAGAGCGCCGTGGCAAAAGTGGTGCTGGCGGAGGAGGAGCGCTTCGCCGAAACGCTCGACGGCGGACTGCGCATCCTGCAGGAAGAGGTGAAGGCGCTCAAGCGGCAGGGCCTGGGGCAGCTTTCGGGCGAGGTAGTTTTCCGGCTGTATGACACCTACGGATTCCCCCTTGATCTCACCTCTGACATTATCGCCGAAGAGGGATTGACGGCGGACGAGGCGGGGTTCCACCGGGCGATGGAGGAGCAGCGCGAGCGCGCCCGCAAATCATGGAAGGGATCGCGGGATGAGGCGGTTGATGCCGTGCTCAAGGACGGCCTGCTGGACGGACTGAAGACCGTCTTCACCGGCTATGAATCCACCGAGGCGGCGGCCACCGCCACCCTGCTGCTCAAGGAGGGCGCCGCCATCGATGCGGCGTGCGCCGGTGACACCATTCTGCTGCTCACCGATACCACACCTTTCTACGGCGAATCCGGCGGACAGGCGGGGGACACCGGCGCCATCGAGGGCCGGGATCTTGCCGCCGAGGTGCAGGACACCATCCGGCCGCTGCCCGATATCATCCTCCACCGGGTGCACATCAGCCGCGGCGTCCTGTCGCGGGGCGACGCCCTAACGCTGAAGGTCGACGGGGGACGGCGCGCCGCCACCGCGGCAAATCACACCGCCACCCATCTGCTCCAGGCCGCTCTGCGCGAGGTGCTGGGGGATCACGTCAAACAGTCGGGCTCGCTGGTTACACCCGAGCGCTTCCGCTTTGACTTCACCCATTACAGCGCCATGACCGGCGAAGAGTTGGACCGGGTGGAGACGCTGGTAAACCGGCGGGTGCGGGAAAATCACCCGGTGCAAACCAGGCAGATTCCCTATCAGCAGGCGCTGCAGGCCGGCGCCCTGGCGCTCTTCGGAGAAAAATACGGAGACACGGTTCGCATGGTGACCATCGACTCCGTTTCCGCCGAACTGTGCGGCGGGACGCACACGACACGGTCGGGAGACATCGGGCTTTTCAAACTCCTGGCCGAAAGCAGCGTTGCCGCCGGCGTCCGGAGAATCGAAGCGGTCACCGGCGCGGAAGCGGTCCGGCGCATCAAAGAAGAGGAGCAGGCGCTCCTGACCGTGAGCAAGCTGATTAAGGCTCAGCCTGATGAAATTGTTCCCAAGATATCGAAAATGCTCGACGATTTTAAGAAACTGCAAAAAGAAATCGAGACCATAAAAAAGAAAATGTCCGCGGGAACGGCCGACTCGCTGGCAACCCGGGCGCGGGAGATCAAGGGGGTCAAGGTTATAGCGGCCCCGGTCGACGCGCCTGACGCGGAAGCCCTGCGTGAGCAGGCCGATCGCATCCGGGATCAGATCAAGTCCGGTGTGGTCATCGTGGGAACCAGCACCGAGGAAAAGGCGCTGCTGGTGGTTGCTGTCACCAAGGACCTTATCGCCTCATTGCATGCGGGAAAGATCATTCAACAGGTAGTCAAGGGCATCGGCGGAAGCGGAGGAGGCAGGGCGGACATGGCCCAGGCGGGCGGCAAGGACAAGGACCGGCTGATGGAGACGCTCGACAGCGCCTATGCCATCATCGAGCGCATGATGCCGTAACCATCGCCGCGTCGGGGACCGAACCTGCCATGGAGTGCGGCTCAGTCTTTCCCCGGCGCATCTTCCGGCGCGGTCTTCGCGTCTGCCGGGGCGTCGGCAAGCAGCGCCTGTAGCTGCTCACCATACGGGCTGCCGGGATGTCCCTCCTTAAGGTTGAGCAGGACTTCGCGGACCTTGTCCGGCTCGGCCAGCTGGTTATAGGACAGGCCCAGATAGTAGAGCACTTCATCGCGGTTCCGGATGAAGGCATACTGGGTTAACACATCCCTGAACCGCTCTTTTGCCGCCCAGTACTTCCTGTTCCTATAATAATACCGGCCGACGGCATAGTCGTGCTCAAACATGCTCAGGCGGCAGATTTTATAGTATCCCATGGCGCTCCCGGTGAACGGGCTGGCAGGATAGTTTTTAATCAGGTATTCAAAGAATGAGGACGCCTTCTCGGCGGGGGTCTGGTCCCGGTCAAAGGTCTCCAGCTGTTTAAAATGGCACATGCCCAGTTGATAGATTGCGTAGGGCACATCGGGATTGCTGGGATGCAGCCGCTTGAATTCCTCGTACAAGTGAATCGCTTCCACATATTCTTCTTTGAAGTAATGGACGTCGGCCAGCCGGAGCTCGGCAATGACCGCGTAGGGGCTTAAGGGAAATTTGTCCCGGAGTTCGGTGAACGCGGGCTTGGCATCGTAGTAGTTTTTCTTGCGATAGAGGTCCATGGCCCGGGTATAGGCCTGCTCATCCGAACCGATATCCTTGGGCACCTGCGGTGTTGTTCGGCAGGCCGCGGGCAACAGCAGCATCAGGAAAAGCAGCAGCAAGGTATGAAATCGCACAGGCAGCATGGCTCAACGCGCTCCGATATTGATTGATGTGAAGCTGCACCGGGCACTGCGGACGCATCACGACTCCGCCGGTGCAGTCCCTTGTCCATACACCATAGTCAGCTGCAAGTCAAGCGCGTCCTTGGACGCGCGCGGCATCCCGGTTGCCCCGGGCGCGACCGGCAGGGACTGAATCGAGGAATACACCCTATGGCTTTTCTACCGCGATGTCTGGCCACGACCATCGGCAGTTTGCCCCACGCCGATGCGCGCGAGGCCGCCGGCCTCATCCTGCAGTTCACTCCGCGGATGCCCGCCTGGGCGCAAATGAGCAAGCGGCCGCAGGAGGGCATGCTGGTGCAGTTTACCGAGGGGATGCCGGGCTTTCGACGGCCGCTCAATGCGGGCAGCTATTTCGAGGTGGACCACCCGGCCTTTCAGGATGAGGTCTCCGTTCTGTATGAAAACTACCTGGCGGTGGTTGAAGACCATTCCTCGTCGCACCTGGCGGCATACGCCCTCAGCCGCGAATACGCGCGGGGTTTTCATGCCCTGCTGGAGCTGCTGGAGAACGCCGGACACCGGCCTTCGGCGCTGAAGGGCCAGGTCACCGGACCGTTCACCTTCGGGACCAGCGTCACCGACGGCCACGGCAAAAGCGCCTACTACGACGCGCAGCTCCGGGACATTATCGTGAAGGCAATTACCCTCAAGGCGCTCTGGCAGATCGAGCAGCTGCGGCGCTACGCAGCAGCGGTGGTCATCTCCATCGACGAGCCGTCCCTGGTCGGCTTCGGCTCCTCCGCCTACATCGGCATCACCGCTTCCGACATCCAGAAGGACCTCAACGAAATCAGCGGCTGCATCCACCAGGCCGGCGCCATGGCCGCCCTGCACTGCTGTGAAAATACCGACTGGGCAATGGTGCTGGGCAGCGGCATTGACATCATCAGCTTTGACGCCTACAGCTACTTTGACAAGGTGCTGCTCTACGCGGACGCGCTCCGGGCTTTTCTTTCCCGCGGGGGCATCATGGCCTGGGGGCTGGTGCCGACCGCTGATCCGGTTCGGCTGCGCGGTGAAAGCAGCGAAACCCTGCTCGGCATGTGGCGCGCCCGCATCGAGCAGCTCGGTCGCATCGGCATCGACCCGGAGCGGGTTGCCGCCCAGTCGATCATAACCCCGAGCTGCGGCGCGGGGCTGCTGTCGCCGCAGGACGCCGAGCGGGTGCTGCGGCTGCTCAGCGATCTTTCCCGAAGCGTGCACAACATGTACTTTGCATGACCGTCTTGATAGACCCAGGGGATCACCGTTCCGTGACCGAATCACCGTACGCATGTGACGCCGTGCTGCTGGCCGGCGACCGGGGGGCAAGCCGGACCGTGTGCGGCAGCAACAAGTCCTTCCTCCCCCTCAACGGGGTGCCGCTCTTCATCCATGTGCTAAGGGCGCTGGGCCGGGCGGAGCTGGTGAGGCGCATCTGCATTGTCGGCCCGCATGAGCGGCTCGAGCAGGCGCTGCGCGAGCACCGGGAAGCGCCGGCGGCGGGGAAGGACCTCATCCTGTGCGAGCAGGGCGACTCGCTCTTTCACAACGTGTGGAGCGCGTTCCTGCAGCTCGCCCCCGAGGCGCGCTCAGCCACCGAGCCCTCCCCCGCGGTGCGCGAGACGGCAGTGCTCTATATCTCAGGCGACGTCCCGCTGGTCACCCCCATGGAAATCGACTGCTTCCTGCGCAGCTGCGACCGCTCGCGTTATGACTATCTTCTCGGCATCGCCGCCGCAGAGCACCTGGCCTTCTGCCGTCCCCGGCTGGGAACGCCGGGCATCAGCACCCATTTCTTTCACATCAAGGAGGGAAAATTCCGGCAGAACAACCTCCACCTGGTCAAGCCGCTCAAGGTCACCAACCGGAGCTACATTCAGAAGGTCTATGACTTTCGCTACCAGCGGGACCTGCGGAACATTCTGCGGTTGGGCCGCGAGTTTCTCAAGATGCATGTGGGGTGGCGGGGATTATGGTGCTACGGGCTGCTGCACTGGCACCAGTTTCTCTCCCGCATCCGCCTGGATCCGCTCACTCTGCCCACGCGCTTTCTGCTGCCCCGTGCCTTCATTGAGGAGTGCGTATCCCGGGTTCTGGGAACGCGCTTTGCCGTTGTGGTGACCCCGCTGGTGGGGGCAGTCCTGGACATTGACAATGAAAGGGATTACCGGGCCATGTGCGCCATGGTTGCGGACTGGCAGAGCCACCTTGCCGAACGGGAAGCGCA
This sequence comes from uncultured Thermodesulfobacteriota bacterium, assembly GCA_964632275.1. Taxonomy (GTDB): domain Bacteria; phylum Desulfobacterota; class WTBG01; order WTBG01; family WTBG01; genus CAZWCD01. The sequence continues at coordinate 6,941 of CAZWCD010000032.1, read as the reverse complement.
GATAGGGAGCGCAGTGGGCGGCATCCGCCCGGGGAGCCCCGCCGGGGAACCACCCGCGTCCGGAGCAGGATGAAGCCGGCAACACCTCTCATTCAAAAAGGACCGCAGATGCGCGACACAACCATACAGGTCAGGTTCTGGGGAACGCGGGGCTCCGTGCCCGCACCCGGGCGAAACAAGACCCGCTACGGCGGCAACACCTCGTGCGTGGAGGTGACCCTTCCCGGCGGCCGCTCCATCATTTTCGACGGGGGAACCGGCATCCGGGAGCTGGGAAACGACCTCATCCGACGACAGCGGAAACTCCAAGCCACCATACTCTTGTCCCATTACCACTGGGACCATATTCAGGGGCTGCCCTTTTTCGCCCCCGCCTACCACCGCCGACATGCACTTACCGTGTGCGGGTGCCGCCACCGCCAGTTTCCGCTGGAAACAATCTTCTCCAGCCAGATGGAGTCCATCCATTTCCCGGTAAAATCAAGCGCGCTTGCCGCGGACATCAGGTTCAGGGAGATCACCCCGGGGGCGCACCGGCTTGATGGCGCCGACCTCTCGGTGCTGCGCTCCAACCATCCCGGCATCACTTTTTCCTACGTCCTCGGCTGCGACGGCCGTAAGATAGTCTACATGACCGACAATGAGCTCCTTCCCTGCAGGCGGGAAGGCCGCAGCCATATTCCCTTTAACCGGGATGAGTTCACGCGATTTGTCAGGGGGGCGGATCTGCTCATCCACGACGCCCAGTACAGCGACCGGGAGTACGCGACGAAAAAGGGCTGGGGGCACTCACCCTGGAAGGAGGCGGTCAGGCTGGGCGCAGAGGGCGAGGTGAAGCACCTGGTCCTCTTTCACCACGATCCCGATCATGCCGACAGCGTCATCGACGCGCAGCTTCGCGAATGCCGCACCATCATCAGAAAGATGCATGCCCCTATGAGGTGTTCGGCGGCGCAGGAGGGAAAAACCATCTGTTTATGACATCACCCTGACCGCCGCGCCCCGCCCGGTGTCTTTCCGGTTGCACGCATATTATCTGCTTGACACCTGGTTGGTAAAACTGATTTAATTAAACCTACGCTGCAACACGCAGGCGGCACATCCTGATTCCGTTTGCAGGCAGTGCGCCGCTCATCTTGCTGACGGCCGACCCGATCAGGAACGCGCACGGAACCGGTATGATCGATTCGTTTACCCACGCTCTTGAACATACAATACAGACCGACCCGCTCATTGCCATCCTTATTTCACTGGCGGCGGGCATCGCCACCAGCTTTACCCCCTGCGTCTATCCCCTTATACCCATCACTGTGGGATTTATCGGTGCCAAGGGCTCTCCCACCAAAATAAGAGGTTTCTACCTGTCATTGATGTACGTGATCGGCCTGGCAGCGGTCTATGCATGTCTGGGCGCCTTTGCCGCGTTGACCGGGAAGTTTTTCGGCCACATTCAGTCGAATCCCTGGGTTAATTTCCTCGTGGCCAACCTCTGCATCATATTCGGCCTCGCCATGCTTGAAGTCTTCACTATTCAATTCACCTGGGATCCTCTGCACAGCGCCTTTCACCTGAAACGGAGAGGGGGAATGACTTCCATGGCCATGGGCGGCGCATCCGCTCTCATCGCCGCTCCCTGCACCGCCCCGGTGCTGGGCATACTGCTAACCTTCGTGGGCACAAAGCAGAACGTCCCTCTGGGAATGATCATGTTATTTGCTTACGCCTTCGGCATGGGGTTCCTGCTCATCCTGATCGGCACCTTCACCGGCATTCTTACCTCGCTGCCCCGTTCCGGAGAGTGGATGGTGCGGATTAAAAAGGTGTTCGGCGTGCTGATGATTGGAGCGGGCGAATATTTTCTCATCAAGGCAGGACAACTGATGCTGTGAAGGAGCGGCTATGAAACTGTTGGGACTCCGAAGCCGGCTGCATGTGGCGCTCTGGCTGCTTGTCATGATCTCTCCCCTCGGCTGCTCATCGGGGCAGGAAGTGTCGCTGAAGGGAAAACCGGCAATCGACTTCACCTTAAGCACCATCGATGGAGAGAGCATACAGCTCGCTGCGTACCGCGGGAAAAAAGTCGTGCACCTGATCTTCTGGGCGACCTGGTGTCCCTCCTGCACCGGCGAGATTCCGAAGCTGAAAAAACTATACCAGGAGGCACTGAACAAGCCGTACGAAATTGTGGCGATTGATGTGGGATACAATGACTCGCTGCAACGGGTGCGGCAGTTCCAGGAGCGGTACCAGCTTCCGTATAAAATCATCTTCGATGAATCAGCCGGACTGGCATTGAAATATAGCGTGATCGGCATCCCGACGCACGTCATCATCAACACGGAGGGGGTGATTGTCACCAGCTTCAACCAGCTCCCGGAGAACCTGGCGGACTATCTCGCCCAATTTGTACCCGCCTCATCAAGCTCATAACACCTGCGCTAAACGGGCCACGCATTATAGTCAGCGTTATTTTTTCCCTTTGTCATTCTGAGCGCAGCGAGGAATCTGATCACTGCACGCAGCATGGCCTACGGCATACACATTCCTGCTTTTGACGCTCGCCGGATCCTTCGATTCACTCAGGATCACACGCTCTATTCCTTAGCAATCAATCAACATTATCAGCAGAAACAAGGTTCAGCCGTGCTTACCAGGGGCGTCGCTTGTGGAGGGCCCACCACGCTGGCCTTTTCCCTCTGGTGAACGGGTAGACCATCAGCAATCCGCACAGAAACCCGCCCACATGCGCCCACCACGCCACGCCACCGCCCTCCTGTCCGGCCACCGAAAAAGCGCCGCTAAAGAACTGCAGGATGAACCAGAAGGCGAGGAAAAAAAAGGCGGGAATCTGCACCACATCAATAAAAATAAAAAAGAAAATCAGCGTGACCACCCTGCCAAAGGGATAGAGCAGCAAATAGGCGCCCATGACGCCGGCAATCGCGCCGCTCGCGCCTACAATCGGCACCCGCGAGGCGGGGGAAATGTAAAGCTGCACCAGGCCCGATGCCATCCCGCAGATGAGATAAAAGATGAGATATTTGACATGTCCCATCCGGTCTTCCACATTGTCGCCAAAAATCCAGAGATAGAGCATATTGCTGATGACATGGAGCCAGCCGCCATGGAGAAACATGAAGCTGAACAGCGGGGTTATCATGTCGCTCATCGTCCGGGCATTGAAAAACCGGGCCGGTATAATGCCATACCGGTCAATGAACGGGGACAGGCCGGGCCCCAACGACACTTCGTAGAGGAACACCAGGCAGTTGATCACCACCAGGGTGATGTTAACCGCGGGAAAGGTGCGGGAGGGAACGGTATCCCTTAAGGGAATCATGCAGGTCCTTGAGCCGCTATGCCCGATAACTTCGTAAACCGCTTTGCATCCGGATCAAATCGGATGGTATGCATCGATTGAAAAAGGTGGAGGGCCACGCTCTGTCGTGGCCGCATAAAAGAATCGGCCGCAACGGAGCGCGTCCCCAGAGATATGAATAGTATCCCAGGCGGGTGGCGAGGTCAACACTCATATCGGTATGCCGTCGCAAAAACAACGGCAGCGTGGCGCATCGCTATCCTGTATGACACGCCACGGTGCCGTTGTTTATTCGCCGCTTTTTATCAGGCAACCGTCCCGGCGATCCTGGAGAAGATCATGCTTTTAGTCCGGGGATCCGCTGTAACCGAAATGCGGTCGCCTTCCGAAAACTCGCCCTCCAGGATCTTCATTGCCAGCGGATTCTGGATCATGCGCTGGATGGCGCGCTTCAGCGGACGCGCTCCGTATACCGGATCAAACCCCTGCTCAAACAGCAGCCCTTGCGCCGCGTCATCGAGGACAATGCCCAGCTTTTTTTCCTCCAGCCGCCGATTGAGCAGCTCAAGCTGCAGCTCGATGATTTTCTTAATCTGGGCCCTGCCCAGCGAATGGAATATGATGATCTCATCAATCCGATTTAAAAATTCCGGCTTGAAGGTCCCTCGCACCACCTCCATCACCCTCGTCTGCATCTCACTGTAATCCTTCTCCCCCAGGTCCTGAATCAACTGGCTGCCCAGGTTGGAGGTCATGATGATCAGGGCGTTCTTGAAATCAACCGTTCTCCCCTGGCCGTCGGTCAGCCTGCCGTCATCCAGGATCTGCAGGAGAATGTTGAATACCTCGGGATGAGCCTTTTCCACCTCGTCAAGCAGGATCACCGAATAGGGCCTCCGGCGAACCGCCTCGGTGAGATAGCCACCTTCCTCATATCCCACGTACCCGGGGGGCGCGCCGATGAGACGGGACACCGAGTGCTTCTCCATGAACTCCGACATATCAATGCGAACCATCGCCTGCTCGTCGTCAAAGAGAAAAACCGCCAGCGCCCGCGCCAGCTCGGTCTTGCCCACCCCGGTCGGCCCGAGAAAGATAAATGAACCAAGGGGACGATTGGGGTCCTGCAATCCGGAGCGGGACCGCCGCACCGCGTCGGCAACCGCCTGAATCGCCTCGTCCTGCCCCACCACCCGCTTGCGAATTCTGTCCTCCATGGTGATGAGCTTCTCCAGCTCCCCTTCCATCATTTTTGACACGGGAACGCCGGTCCATTTCGCCACCACTTCGGCAATATCCTCGGCGTCAACCTCCTCCTTGAGCATCTTCTGGTCTTTCTGTATCTCATTGAGCTGGGCGCCCGCCTCCGCCAGCTGCTCATTGAGCCGGATGAGCGATCCGTAGCGTATCTGCGCCACCTTCTCCAGATTGCCCACCCGCTCAGCCCGCTGCTCTTCCTGGCGGCTCGCCTCAATCTGCTCCTTTAATTCCTGAATTTTTTTAATGATCTCCTTCTCCTTCCCCCAGTGCAGCTTCATGGTTGCACTTTCCGACTTCAGCTCGGCCAATTCCCCCTCCACCTTCTCCAGCCGTTCCCGCGACTGCGGGTCTTTTTCGCGCTTCAACGCCTCCTTTTCAATCTGCAGCTGGATTATTTTGCGCTCCACCGCGTCGATCTCGGCGGGCAGGCTGTCCATTTCAATTCTCAGCTTCGACGCCGCCTCATCGATCAGATCGATGGCCTTATCCGGCAGAAACCGGTCGGTAATATAGCGGTGCGACAGGGTGGCCGCGGCAACCGTCGCCGAGTCCTGAATCTTGACCCCGTGGTGCACCTCGTAGCGCTCCTTCAAGCCGCGCAAAATGGAAATGGTGTCCTCCACCGACGGCTCCCCCACCAGAACCGGCTGAAACCTCCGCTCCAGGGCGGCGTCCTTTTCAATATGCTTCCGGTATTCATTGAGCGTGGTCGCCCCCACACACCTGAGCTCCCCGCGCGCCAGGGCGGGCTTCAGCATGTTGGACGCGTCAATCGCCCCTTCCGCGGCGCCGGCCCCGACCACCGTATGCAGCTCGTCGATAAACAGGATGATCTCCCCGCTCCGCTCCTGGATTTCCTTCAGCACCGCCTTGAGCCGGTCCTCAAATTCACCGCGGTATTTGGTCCCGGCCACCAGGGCGCCCATATCCAGGGCGATAATCTTGCGGTCGGCAATGCTCTCGGGAATATCGCCATTGACCACCCGCTGGGCGAGCCCTTCAACGATTGCCGTTTTCCCGACGCCCGGCTCCCCGATCAGCACCGGGTTGTTTTTGGTCCTGCGCGAGAGCACCTGGATGACCCGGCGGATTTCATTATCCCGTCCAATCACCGGATCAAGCTTTCCCTTGCGCGCCTGCTCGGTAAGATCCCGGCCGTATTTTTTTAGCGCTTCATATTTCTCCTCGGGATTGGGATCGGTCACCCGCTGATTGCCCCTGATGCTTACCAGCGCGCTGTACAAGGCATCCTTGCTCACCCCCAAAGACAACAATATGCCCGAGGCCTTGCCGCCTTTCTCATCAACCAGGGCGATGAGGATGTGTTCGGCGCTGACATACTCGTCCTTCAAGCGCTCCGCCTCCTTGAATGACTGGTTAAGCACCCGCTCGCTGCGCGGTGAAATGTAGATTTGTCCGGTCGCTCCGGAGACCTTGGGAAGTTTATCCAGCGCCTCTTCCAAATGCTGCAACAGCACCGCCGGATCAGCCCCCATCTTTTTGAGCAGGGGAACAATAATGCCGTCCTGCTGCAGGGCCAGCGCGGTCGTGATATGTTCCGGGTCAATCTGCTGGTGCCCGTACTTTTCAGCAATCCGCTGCGCTTCCTGGATTGCCTCCTGCGCTTTAACCGTAAATTTGTCAAATCTCATGGTTGTTTCCTTTCCCGTCGTAGTGAACCTCTCCTTATTCGCTTTCTTGTCATTCCCCGACGTGATCTGAGAATCCCCATAGTTACTTTGTATGAATTCCCGCTTTGGCGGAATTGACACATGGAAATCGTAAGGCTACTGTTTTAAGGTTCCCATTATTATATATATCATAGACACCATCATGCAACCTTGCAGATCGCACAGATGGCCATTGCAACCGTCATGCTTGTAAAAACTTGCGAAACCATAAGCATTTTTCCCCGGCTGTCAACCTCGGCGTCCCCACGGCAAAGGCATAATTTTACCCAGGCGCTGCGGTATGAAGCATATTTATAGTTGACTCCCTATTATCTCTCCCGTAGAATCACCTGACAGGAATCCATTCACAACTATGTGCAAAACGACTCGTGGGCTGAAGTCGCCCGGCGGCAGGTGAAGACGCCCCTGGCGGAGCGCGGGTAATGAACCGATGGTAATCTCTGCAGCCTCACGTGCGTTCCCTTCGGGGAAGGATGGCCCCCTTGGTCGAAGCGCATGTATAGTGTTGATCAGCGACTTTTACTGCAGTTTGTTATTACCTGTCATTCTGCGGGTTGACCGCAGAATCAAGAAATGTGCGTGCAGCGTGGCACCCGAATGGCACGAAAAAAACCAGTACTGATTATTACCGGCATCATAGCATTTTTTGTGCTGCTGGCTGCCGTGGGCAT
>CAZWCD010000031.1:0-22139 GCA_964632275.1 uncultured Thermodesulfobacteriota bacterium | reverse complement strand
GCCGCAGAATGACCGTTTACTGGTAGGGGCAGGCCCCTGTGCCTGCCCGGATATGATAGGGCAACCACAGGGGGTTGCCCCTACGATTACCCTTTTTTCTTCGTGTGCTTCGTGCTTCTCTCTTTGTGATCTTCGTGGTTGCATCTAACAAGGAGCTGAGTCTATGTCTGACGACTTTCAAGATGTGCGCATCCTGGACAATTTCTACCAGACCTCCAGCTTCTTTCCCATGCCGGTGGTGCTGATCAGCACCACCGCCGAATCGGGGAAGACCAACCTCGGACCATACTCCCTCTGCTTCCCCCACATCGTCACCAAGCAGGGAGATCATGCCATGATGCTTGTTTCCCGCGCCACCAGCAACACCGCGGCCAATATTCTCAGGACGAAGGTATGCACTATCAATTTCATCCCCGACAAAAAGAAATATCTGAAGAACTGCGTCATGCTCGGATTTCCCGGCGAGACCACCGAGGAAAAGATGAAGAACAGCATCTTCACCCTGCTGCCGGGAACCGGTTATGGAACCCCACCGGCGCGCAGCGGCCAGGCATCCTACCCGGAGATCGTCAAGGAGGCAATCCAGGTCTACCTCTGCACCTGGGACGACAGCTATCCGCTCAAGCACAACGAGTTTGAGACCTTCTATTTTCTCCTGCGCATCGACAAGATCATCATGAAAAAGAAATGGCGGGAGCGGCTGTTCAAGGGCAAGGGATTGCCCACCCTTCCCATTGACTACGGCTACCGGGACAACACCCGGTTCTGCTTCGCCAAGCATTCGCGCCCATTTTCCGTTCCCATCCCCTCGAGGAAGGGAAATCCCATTGAGACGGTGCGGTATGCCTGCGACCGGTTCGATCCCGACGTGAGGTGGGAGCAGGAGGCCTGCGCCAGGATTGTCAAGGTCCCGCGGATATTCCTGAACCGGGTCATCGCCGGGGTGGTTGCGGAAGCCAGGAAGGAGGGGGTTACGGTGATTACGGCGGCATTTATGGACAAGGTGCAGGACAAGCGCTCCGCCGAGAAATAAAAACGCTACTGCCTCACGGCAGTAGCTTCAGGGGTCGAGGGCCCAAGGGTTCAAGGGAACTCCGATATCCCTCACTGTATCCCGAAGCCCTTCATCTTGCTCAGCAGCGCGGGGTGGCTTATTTCAAGGAGACGGGCGGCGTGGGTGCGGTTCCCCTTGGTTTTGCCGAGCGCCCTGCGTATGAGCTGTTCCTCCATGATGCGGGACATCTTCTTCAATGAATATTCCCTGCCGGCTTCCTCCGCCTCCTGATCACCGGCAGCGCCGCGTAGTTCCGGGGGCAGCACGTCCTTTTCAATGCGACCCGTCTCGGAAAGAACCACGCACCGTTCAATCGCGTTTTCCAGCTCCCGCACATTTCCCGGCCAGTCATATTCCAGCAGCATCCCCAGCACCGCCGGCGAGATCCCTTCCACCGTGAGCCGATGCTTTGTATTGTAGCGGGTGATGAAATGGCTGACCAAAAGCTCAATATCCTCCCGCCGCTCCCGCAGCGGCGGCAGATTGATGCGGATGACATTCAGCCGGTAAAACAGGTCCTCCCGGAATGCGCACTTCCGCACCTCCTGCACCAGGTCACGTGACGTGGCCGCCAGTATCCGGGCATCGATCCTGATCTGCCGGGCATCCCCGATTCTCCGCACTTCGCCTTCCTGCAGCACCCGCAGCAGCTTCACCTGCAGCGGCAGCGGCAGCTCGCCGATTTCATCCAGCAGCATGGTGCCGCCCTGCGCCTCCTCGAAGAGCCCCTTTTTATGGCGGCAGGCGTCGGTAAAGGCGCCCTTGCTGTAGCCGAAGAGCTCGCTCTCCAGCAGGTTCTCCGGAATGGCGCCACAATTGACGGCAATGAACGGCCCGCTGCTCCGACGGCTGCGGCAATGAATGGCCCGGGCGATCATCTCCTTCCCGGTGCCGCTCTCGCCGGTAATCAGCACCGAGGTGTCGTAGTCGGCAATCTTGCGGATGGTTTCGAAGATGGCGAGCATCGCCCCGCTTTTCGTCACAATCTGTTCCAGGCCGAATGTCCGCTGCACCTCATTCCGGAGGCGGAAGTTTTCCTCCCGCAGGCGCTCCCGCTCCTCGGCCTTTCTGAGGGTGAGGATGATCTCATCCGCCTTAAACGGCTTGGCAATGTAGTCATACGCCCCCCGCTTCACCGCCTCGATGGCAATGTCAACCGTGCCGTACGCCGACATCATGATGATGGTCATGGATCTCCCGGCCTCACCCAGGGCATCGAGGAAGGCCAGGCCGTCCATCTCCGGCATGCGCAGGTCGCAGAGCACGATATCGTGGCGCCCGGATTCGAGCTTCTCAAGCGCCTCCCGACCGTTGGCCGCGGTGGTGATGTCGTACCCCTCCCTGCCCAGGATGGTCCGGAGCATGTGGCGCATATTGGCTTCATCATCAATGATCAGGACACGTTGAGGGGACATAAAGAGAACCTCAAATCGGTACAATACTGAAACAGGCAGATCTCAGCATTTACTTCATTTTAAAATTCGAAATCCGAAATCCTAAACAAATCCAAAATCCAAATCTCCAATGTTCAAAACCCCGGCCGGCATCATGGATGCTTCGGTCATTACATGATTTTGTTAAGAGACCCCAACTTTGACACGAAGTCATCGCATATCTTCTCCCGCCCGTGAACGTCTCATATCCGGGAGGTTGTCATTTCGAACGAATGTGAGGGAATCTTATAAGATTTCTCAGTCGCTCATGCTCCTTCGAAATGACAAACGTAAAACGTCCTCTTAAAAACTGCCGCCACACCGCTCCCTCAGGTTGTCTGCAGCGCCGGCAGCGAGATGGTGAAGGTGCTCCCCGCGCCGGGGGCGCTTTGCACCGCGATGGTGCCGGCACATGTTTCAATGATCCTGAGGCAGACCGATAACCCCAGGCCGTTGCCCTTGCCCGGGCTCTTGGTGGTGAAAAAGGGATCAAAAATATTTTGAAGCGATCCCGGATCAATGCCGGATCCGGTATCGCTGACGGCGATGCTCACCGCCGGGCCCGGGATGGTGCCGGGGGACGCCGCGTCTGCGCCGCTGCGCTTCCCGGTGGCGACCGTCAGCTTCCCGCCCTCCGCCATGGCATCCATGGCGTTAATCAGGAGATTGATCATCACCTGCTTCAGCTGCGATTCGTCTGCCATGACCGGGGGAAGCCCGCCGTCCAGCCGCTTCTCAACCGATATGGCGCGAATCCCCTTCTGGTGCGAAATAAGTTCCAGCGCTTCTTCAACCACCGTATTCACCGCCACCGGGTGCATGCTCACCGCGGAGGGCCGGGCAAAGGAGAGCAGTTCGCGGATAATGCGGTCAATCCGCATCACTTCGCTTTCAACCCGGGCCAGCGCATCGGCATGGTCATCCGTCCGGTCCGGCGGCCGGCGCAGTATCTCGAGATAGCCGAGGATGATGCCGATGGGATTGCCGATTTCATGGGCAATGCCGGCGGCAAGCCGTCCCACCGAGGAGAGCTTCTCCGATCGGATGAGTTCCTCCTGCGTCCGGCGCAGCTCCCGGTTGGACTCCTGCAGCGACTGTATGGAATGTTCGACCGCCTGCCGGTATTCCCGCAGCTTGTCGGACATGCCGGTCAGCGAGGCCGCCAGCGTCCCGATCTGGTTGCGCCCGGTCGGCTCGAACCCCTGCGGCAGATGCTCCCCGGTAAGCGCCTCGGTGGCGTCCGCCAGCTTCTCCATCGGCTTTACCACGTACCGGCCCAGCAGCAGGCTGCCGATACTCACAAAGGCAATGGTGGTGGTGATGCTGAAGAGGATCACCAGGTTTTGAAACAGGCCCATGCTTCGTTCCATGTCGGCAAGCGGCAGGCTTATTTTGAGCGCACCCACGGCGCTGCCCGACTGGTAGAGCGGGGCGGCCATGAAAAGGCATTCCCGGCCCTGCAGCAATCCGGTCCGGGTGACCGTCTTCCGCGAGCGCAGCGCTTCCGCAAGGTCCGCATCGCCGCTTCGGACGCCGATCCCCGCCCCCCCGCTGTCCGCAAGCACCACCAGTTCCGGGTCGGCAAGCGCCAGGCCCGCCAGACCGGCGGCGCGGGTGTAGCGATCGGCAATGTCGATTAACCGGGCGGGATCCGCCTGCCGGTTTTCCAGGGCAGGGAGGATGAGCTGCTGCAGGGATGCGAGCATGATCCTGCCGGTGCTCACCTTCTGCTCAAAAACCGTTTTTCTGGCCATGGTCAGGGCCACGAAGCTGATGAGCAGCATGGTGATGAACATCACCAGGGCCACGTTCATCAGTATGGTGGCGCGCAGTCCCCATCCCCGTTTCACCGACACCTCCTACCCGATGCCTTCCTGGATCAGCAGATGCAGGTTCAGATACCAGTTGATCATTTCCTGCCCGTAGAAGAGGTAGCATACCGCGCCCAGCGAGAGAAACGGGCCGAAGGGAATGGCATAGCGGCCGTCCTTCTTCTTGATGATCATCACCGCAATGCCCAGCAGGGCGCCGGCACAGGACGCCGCCATGATGATAAAGAGGATTGATTTCCACCCCAAAAACGCCCCCATCATGGCCAGCAGCTTCACATCCCCCAGGCCCATGCCCTCCTGCCGGGTCACCGCGTAATACAGCAGCCGGACGAGGTACAGGCTGCCGCCGCCCAGCGCCGCGCCGATAAGGGCGCCGGTGAAGCCGGGCTGGCCCGGCAGCAGCGAGACGAGCAGGCCGCAGACAATGCCGGGCAATGAAATGACATCGGGGATGATCTGATGGGCAAGGTCAATGAAGGTCACCACCACCAGCGCCGCGCAAAAGACGAACCAGATCGCGGCAGCGTATTCCGCCCCCCACTTGAGCAGGCAGGCCGCGGCCAGCAGGCCGGTCAGAAGCTCCACCAGCGGGTACTGGAAGGAAAGCGGCGCGGCGCAGTGCCGGCACCTCCCTCTGAGCAGCAGGAAGCTGACCAGCGGAATGTTGTCATAAAAGGCGATGGGCTTTTTGCAGGAGCGGCAGTGCGAGGCGGGCAGCACAATCGACCCCCCCTCGGGAATGCGGTACACGCACACGTTGAGAAAACTGCCCACCATCGTTCCGAAGATAAAGGCAAGAATCAGCAGCATCATTGGAGCCTGGCATACAGCCGTTCAAGGTTGTTATAGAGCCAATAGAGGGCCGCGCCCGCGCCGACGAGGGTGCCGCAGAACAGGCTGAAGCGCAGGCAGCCGGTGATCACCTCTCCGGACCACAGCGCCGGAGGATGGGCATAGCTCTCATAGCCCACCAGGGTGAAGCCCAGCACCGCGCTCACCGAGAGGGTGCAGAGCGTGAAGCGGGAGATGAATTTCAACAAGCAGTCGGAGGCAAAGAAGGACATTTTGAAGAGGGAAAGCTTCTTGCGGTTGGCGCCGATCTTCTTGGAAAGGGAAAAAAGCTTTTGAATCAGCCGGTCCGTTTCCCGGAGCGTGTCGGCGGATTCAATCAGGGTGGCCGACTTCACCCGGTCCAGCGCATCGCAGTACTGCTTGAGCAGCGCCGTGTCGCCGTAACCGAGAAGGCTCTTGTAGGGATAGCTGTCGAGGAAGCGCTCGTACGCCTCGCCGATGCCATCGAGCAGGGCGATGTTCTTCCGCAGCGACCGGCGCCGGTTGCGCAGCGCCGAACGAAGCTTGTCCTTGATATCAAGTCCGGCGCTCACCGCGTCGAGCAGTCCGAAATAGCCGTTCCCCTCCGCCAGCCCGGCGGCCTGGGCGAGGAGTTGCTCGGCGGAGGCGCAGGCGCCGTCCTCCCCGGCAAACCACTCCCGGTGATCCGACAGGCTCTGCCGGATGGATTCTATGGTTTCCCCGGCCCGCCGGCGGGCTTGGTCACAGAGCTCCCGCATCACCGCGTCCAGTTCGCGCTGCGCGCCCTGCAAACAGGGATCGATGTGGGCGCGGGGATAGAACGCGGGTTTGGTCGCGATGAGCTCCCTGATCATGGCCAGCGCGTCGGCGACGCCGCCCTTGCGCGCCAGCAGCACCGCGTGGCGGTACCGCGCCTCGAGAAAATCGGGCGCCGCCGCCAGGGCCTGCCGCACCGCTTCAACCGCGTCATCAAAATTGCCGGTGAGCTCATGAATCCTCGCCAGCAGCAGCAGCAGATAGCTTCGCTGCACCGGGGTGAGGTTGCAGGCAAGCGCCTGCTGAAACTGGTGCGAGGCACCGATCACATCCCCCTGCTCGATGGCCAGGAAGCCCAGGCCGGTGTGCGGCCGGTAATCCCCGGCAGCCTCGGCCAGCGCCTTGTTAAACATGATCAGGGCGTCTGCATAGTTTCCCGCCCGGAGGTGTTCCTCCCCCAGCCACAGGAATTCCGTCCCGCCGCCGGGCGCGCCGGCCGGCGTGACCTCCTTCCAGTCCGCGGCGTCCGAGCTCCAGATGTCACGCATAAAGCGCAGCTGAAAAACTTCGTTGACTTCATAAAAGGCCTCAAAGGTCACCGTGCCGGCTCTGTCCTTCGGTTCCCCGTGCAGCGCCGCGGCGGTAATGTCCCGGTCGGGGATGAACGGCCTGACAATGTCGGGACCGCGCGCCGCAAAACGGGATCGCAGCTCGGCTGAGGAAAGGTAGCCCATCTCGTTGAGGCTGTCGGTGTGGCGGGCGATGGTCCGGGAAGGACACGCCGCGGCGTGATGGTTCGCGGAGCTGCAGTAGAAGCATTCCCGGCGCGCCGGGGACTGCAGCAGCGGAAGATGCTCCTCGGACGCGCCCTTGGCCGAGGACTCCACCAGCAGCTTGTGCAGGGCAAGGCCGCCCGGCAGGCTGGCGGGCAGCGGGAGAAAATGGAGCAGCAGATTATCCTTGAGCAGTGTGTAGGTGCTCTGGGTCAGATAAATTTCACCGGCCGCGGCCTTGTCCCGGGTCGCCTCCGCTTCCTCCCCCCCGCTAATCTCCACCTCCCTGACCAGCACCCGGCCGGTGTGGATGCCCGCATGAAACGGCCGGTTGGCAAGCTGAAACAGGCGGAGCAGCTGCAGGGCGGTGTCGATGGCGGTTTCCGCATATTCAAAGACGGCGCGCAGTGTGCCCGGGGAACAGGCAGCTGTCCGGAAGGCCTTTTCCCGCACCACCGCTTCGATGGAGGAAAAGAATTCCGGGTCATCATCCGGTCTCCCTCCCCCGGCCGATTCCGGGGATTCGGCCCCGTTCTCCTTGATGGCGGCAAGCGAGAGGATGGTCATCTCCTTCTCGGCCATCTGCTCCCCCTCCTGCCATCGTATCGCATAGGCGGCAATCTTCAGGTCCCGGGAAAAGCGGTTGTCACGCTTGAGCGGGAAAATGGCCAGGCCGGATCGGCCGTCGATCGCCCCGCAGACCGATTCGGAAACGACGATCTGCTCCGATTCACCGAGTGATACCAGCTTGGAGGCAATGTTCACCACATCGCCGAACACGTCGTGCTCCTCGACGATGCCCTTGCCGAAGTTGATGCCGATGCGAATGCGGATGGGATCATCCGCCGACTGCTGCGCGTTGTAATCGAACAGCTTCTGCTGCATGGCCACGGCGGCGTTGACCGCGTTGAGGGGATCATAAAAGGTGGCCATGATGGAATCCCCCACCGTCTTGACCACTGCCCCCCGGTGCTCCTCAATCAGCGGAAACAGCATGTCGTAATGGCGTTGCATCATCAGCCGTCCCGCGATATCGCCGTGGATCTTGAAGAAAAGGGACGATCCCCGGATGTCGGTAAACAGCACCGCCACCTCAAGGGTCTGCCTTTTTTGCCGCCTGACGCCCGGTGACGCATCCCGGCCGCCCTGCGCCTCAGATCCCGATGACGCCAGGGGCTGCTGCAGGGACCGGCAATACGCTGCTGCGGACTGATGCCCGTCTGTGTCCATAGATGGTGTAAACGATCGGTTAGGGGAATAAGGTTACGCGGCCCCCGGCCGCTTCTCCCCTTCCCGGGCAAGCCTCGACCGGGCATGGAGCGGGGGGCGCACGCGCCTAAAAACTTTCTCTATAGATATCGACATTTTCGCGGCAAAACTCAAAAAAAATAACTTTTTATTTTTCTCATGACTTTTCCAGTCCATTTTGCTATTTTACATGCACAAAATCAACTTATTTACACAACAGGCCATACGAGAGACCCCACCCATGATGGAAGAATTCCGCCGGATAAAACGACTCCCCCCGTATGTTTTCAGCATTGTGGATGCGCTCAAAAGCGAGGCCAGAAGGAAGGGAGAGGATATCATCGACCTGGGCATGGGCAATCCCGACATCCCCACGCCGCAGCCCATCGTTGACAAGCTGGTGGAGGCGGTGGCAAATCCCCGCAATCACCGCTACTCCGCCTCCAAGGGCATCTTTAAACTGCGGCTGGCCATCACCAACTGGTACAAGAGACGCTACGGGGTTGACCTGGACCCCGACACCGAGGCAATTGCCACCATCGGCGCAAAAGAGGGCCTGTCCCACCTGGCCCTGGCCACCATCAGCTCCGGGGACCTGGTGCTGGTGCCCACGCCGGCCTACCCGATTCACCCGTACTCGGTGATCATCGCCGGCGGGGACCTGCACACCGTCCCCCTGCGCGAGGAGGGCGACTTCTTTCAGGACCTGATTACCACCATCAAGCAGACCTGGCCCCGGCCCAAAATGATCATCCTTTCCTTTCCCCACAACCCGACCACCACGGTGGTGGATATGGACTTTTTCAGAAAGGTGGTTGATTTCGCCATCGAGAACAAGCTGATGGTGGTGCATGACCTGGCCTATGCCGACCTGGTGTTTGACGGGTACCAGGCGCCCAGCTTTCTGCAGGTCAAGGGGGCAAAGGAAGTGGGGGTGGAGTTCTTCTCGCTCTCCAAGAGCTACAGCATGCCGGGATGGCGGGTCGGCTTCTGCGCCGGCAATGCGCACATGATCGGGGCGCTGGCCCGGCTGAAAAGCTACTTCGACTACGGCATTTTTCAGCCGGTACAGATCGCCGGCATCATTGCCTTGAATGAACTGGATGAAAGCGTCAGGAACATTACCGCCATCTACAAGCACCGTCGGGACACGCTCATCGACGGGTTGAAGCGGGCAGGCTGGTCCATAGAGAAGCCCCGGGCAACCATGTTCGTGTGGGCCCGGATCCCCGAACCGTTCATCGGCATGGGTTCGCTGGAATTCTCCAAGCTGCTGCTCAAGGAGGCGAAGGTGGCCGTCTCCCCCGGTATCGGGTTCGGCGATACCGGCGAGGGACATGTGCGATTTGCCCTGGTGGAAAATGAGCACCGGATCAACCAGGCGGTACGGGGAATACGCAAGCTCTTTGATTGAAACTGCGTCGCGCGCATGCTCGGGGTTGAGTGATGAAAAAAATTACGGTGGGATTAATCGGGTTTGGAACGGTCGGCACCGGTGTGGTGAAGCTGCTGCGCGGCAATGCCGCCGTGATACGGGAGCGTCTGGGCGCCGCGCTCGCGGTGAAACGGATCGCCGACATTGACATCCGGCGGAATCGCGGCATCAGGCTGGCGTCATCCCTGTTGACCACCGACGCCAGGGCCGTCACCGACGATCCCTCCATTGACCTGGTGGTTGAGCTGATCGGCGGCATTGAGCCGGCCCGCTCGTTACTGCTCCGGGCCATCGCCAACGGCAAGCCGGTGGTCACCGCCAACAAGGCGCTCCTGGCGGCGCACGGCATGCAGCTGCTGAAGGCGGCCCATGAAAAAGGGGTTGACATCGGCTTTGAGGGAAGCGTGGGCGGGGGCATACCCATCATCAGGGCCATCAAAGAGGGGCTGGCGGCAAACCGCTTCAGCCGCATTTTAGGCATTTTAAACGGCACCGCCAACTATATCCTCACCCGGATGACCAATGAAGGCGGCAATTTTGAGGATATGCTCAAGGAGGCGCAGGCGCACGGTTATGCGGAACGGAATCCCGGCCTCGATATCGAAGGCACGGACACCGCCCACAAGCTGGCCATTCTCATCAGCATGGCCTATGGAACGGTGGTAACCTTCGAACGCATTTACACCGAGGGCATTGCCCCTATTGAGCCGCTTGACATCGAGTTCACCAGGGAGCTGGGCTATACCATCAAGCTGCTGGCCATCGCCCGGGAGATAAACGGTCACATTGAGGCGCGCGTTCATCCCACCCTCATCCCGGGTGACCACCTGCTTTCCCGGGTCGACGGAACCTACAACGCGGTTTTCATCGACGGAGACGCGGTGGGGCCGGGCATGTATTACGGCAAGGGAGCGGGCATGATGCCCACGGCCAGCGCGGTGGTGAGCGACATCATCGATCTCTCCCGGAACCTGCTCCGGGGAGCGGGACAGCGGGTTCCTCCTTTTTCCTATCAGCAGGAGCACATCAGAAAGATCATCATCAAGGACATCCGGGAAGTGGTGACCCGCTATTATCTCCGGTTCTCCGTGCTCGACCGGCCGGGCGTTCTCTCCAAGATATCGGGGATCCTGGGAAGGCACGGCATCAGCATCCACTCGGTCATTCAGAAAGGAAGGCAGACCAGGGGCACTGTTTCCATTTTCCTGTTGACCCACCAGGCCCGTGAAGCGGCGGTCAGAAAGGCGCTGGGCGAAATCAACCGCATGTCGGAGGTGCGGGCCCGAACCAGATTGATCAGGATTGAAGACGATCTGTAGAGTAGTGGGCCAAGAACTCAGTTATCCTCCCCTCACCCATCCCTCTCCCACACAGGGGAGAGGGAGATCATTGATGTTCTATTTACATGAGAGCATAGAAAAAAGGTTCCCTCGCCCCATCGGGGGAGAGGGTTAGGGTGAGGGGGCATCGCAAATCTACTTTATGAAATACATCATCCTCCTGGGAGACGGCATGGCTGATTACCCGCTCAAAGAGCTGGGTGACACAACGCCGCTGCAGGCAGCTCATACCGAATCCATGGACTCCATCGCCGCGCAGGGCACGCTGGGGATGGTGCAGACGATCCCCGAAGGTCTGTCCCCGGGAAGCGATATCGCCAACCTGAGCATCCTTGGCTATGACCCCCGCCGCTATCTCACCGGCCGCGCCGTCTATGAGGCGGCAAGCGCCGGAGTGAAGCTCTTCCCCCAAGATATTGCCTTCCGCTGCAACCTGGTCACCCTGGGCAAGCAGAACAATGCCGCCATCATGGAAGACTACAGCGCGGGGCATATTTCCACTGATGAGGCGCAACGGATCATCCGCGAGCTAGACCGGCGATTGGGGAATGATGGGATCCGCTTTTATCCGGGAGTGAGCTACCGGCACCTGATGGTGTGGACGGACGGGACTGATGCGGTTAAGACAACTCCGCCCCATGATATCAGCGGACAAGACATTGCGTCGTACCTGCCCCGGGGGAAAGGATCTGATACCCTCAACCGGATCATGAACGAGGCGCGGACCATCCTTCAGGAAAGTCCGGTCAACCAAGAAAGGATGGCTGCATCCAAACCACCGGCAAATGCCATATGGCTCTGGGGCCAGGGGAAACCCATTACCATGCCTACATTCAGGGACAAGTATGGAGTCAGCGGTTCGGTCATTTCCGCCGTGGATTTAATCAAGGGAATCGGCATGACCCTGGGCTTAAGCCCGGTTGAGGTGCCCGGCGCGACCGGCTATCTGGATACCAACTATCAGGGCAAGGCCGAATACGCGCTCAAAACGCTTGAGGAAAAGGACTTCGTCTTTGTCCACGTGGAGGCCCCGGACGAGGCGTCACACAGCGGGAGCCTCACCAACAAGATGCGGGCCATTGAGGATTTCGACCGCCTGGTGGTGGGAACCGTGCTCGAGGGCTTGAAGCGCTTTCCGGAGTACCGGATGATGGTGCTTCCCGACCACCGGACGCCCATCGTCAGGAAAACCCACACCGCGGAGCCGGTGCCCTTTGCCTTCCTCAGCTCAAAAGACGCCGGTAAGAGCACGCTCAAAGACGCCACATTCAACGAGGTTTCGGCCCAGGCAAGCGGCCTCTTTGTGGAAGAGGGATACAGCCTGATGGACTTTTTCATGAAGGGCTGAGTTGAATTGTCATTCCGAACGAACGTGAGGAATCTTGTTTTTGGAGGGACGCGCTCCGTCGCGTCCGATTATTGTATACGGCCATGACAGAGCATGGCCCTCCATTATAAAGTCACAGTATCCCAACAGGGAAAATGTTGTCATTCCGAACGAACGTGAGGAATCTTCTAAAATCATAAAGATTTCTCGGTCGCTCCGCTTCCTCGAAATGACACTAAAAGACATGCTCCTTTAAAAAAACAACGGAGCCCTTCGGCAGGAGATGCCCATGAAAAAAACCATTACCGAATACCGCGTCATTTACGAGGATATCGATGCCATGGGGGTGGTCTATTACGCCAACTACCTGGGCTGGTTTGAGCGGGGACGGACGGAATTTTTTAGGGAACTGGAAATCCCCTATACCGACGTGGAGAAACACGGCATCATCACCCCGGTTTCCGAAGTCTACTGCAAGTACCACAAGCCCGCGCGCTACGATGATCTGGTGGAGATAGAAACATCGGTTTCCTCCTTTAAGAAGGTCACCATCGTGTTTGACTACCGGATCTACCGGAAAGCAGACCGCACGCTGCTGGTCAGCGGCTATACCCGGCATGGATTCATCGACCTCGAGGGCAAGATCGTAAAAATTCCCGCCTTCATCCACGATAAGATCGCATCACTGATTGAAGAAGGGGCGCCGGCGAAGGAATGATCCTCGCCTGACGCCCATAAAATTTAGCTTGACAAATAGGCCCGTATCCACTATTAATGAACCATACTGACGCGGGGTGGAGCAGCCTGGAAGCTCGTCGGGCTCATAACCCGGAGGTCGCTGGTTCGAATCCAGCCCCCGCTACCAGAAAAATCAAGGACTTGCGGCTCATATGCCGCAGGTCTTTTGTATCTGGGGGTTTTTCGCTACCTGTTCGTCACCGTACGGTGCAGAAACCATACCCGGATAGGCGTGCCGGGGTGGAGCGGTGTGCATAGTGACAAGCGGGCGCAGTCGGCGAAAAAAATGCCACTGGTTTGCATGATGACCATACCGCATCTAAAAAGTTACCGGGGTATAGATGAAACGGATCAAAGACCATAGAAGACAGGGAATGTTCTATAGCCTGGTACTTATTATTTTGCTATCAGCCGGTTTTATCAGGTATCAGGGGATAACGTTTGGACTGCCCCTGGCGCCTCATCCTGATGAGTTGCTGATTATTAATAAGGCAAGCTCCATTGTAAAAAACGCTGATTTCAACCCTCATTTTTTTAATTATCCTTCGCTCTTCATATACATGCAATCAGCATTAATTAAAGCGCAGTATGAAGTTGGGGAAATGACCGGCAAAGAATATTCGTTTACCGCAATCGACCGGTCCGCCACCTTTGTGCTCGGCAGACTTCTGACCCTCGTCCTTTCCTTAGGAACAATATACATTGTGTATGTGATCGGCACGGTGCTGTTTGATCGTACCGCGGGATTAGTATCAACCTTGTTTATAGCCTTTTCATTTCTTCACATTACCCATTCTTATGTTGCCACGGTAGATAGCCCCATGGTCTTTTGGGCAATGCTCGCGTTTTTAATGTCGGCCCGGATATTCTTGCATGGACCACAAGCAGGATATTATATCCTCAACGGCATCTTCATCGGTTTGGCAATTGGCACGAAATATACCGCATTCATTGCCTTAGTCCCATTGATCTATGCCCACCTTTACCGGCATGCTTTTTCAATAAAGACGATTTTTGACAGAAACGTCATGCTGGTTTTTTTGGCATTAGCATTGGCTTTCATCATCAGCACGCCTTATGCCATTATGGATTTCCAAAAGTTCTACACGGACATTCTGTGGGAAGCACGGCATTATGCGGAAACGGGCCATCCGGGGTATGAAGCTGCATCAACCAGTTATCTGGCATATGGTTCACACCTGTTGCATGGTTTTGGCTTGATACCGATTATCATTTCATTTTTAGGACTGGTGCATTTGATCCGGAACAATACATTAACCGCTCTCCTGGTATTACTTTTCCCCCTGTCATTCTTTCTTTTTGTCGGCAGTTACAAAGTTTGCTTTGAAAGAAACCTGCTTATTGCAATTCCATTTCTCTCACTGTTTGCCGGTTATGGCACGGCGGCGGCGTTCCAATCATATTTTGCAAAGGTCAACTATTGTGCAATAAAAGTGAGGAAAAAACAAAGTGTCACGCTGCTCACCGATAAAAATTTTTATCTCTCGCTCATCCTCGTAACGGCAGGCCTTGCCGTGCTCTATGGGATATACAGCCAGGGTTTAAAATCATATGAACACATGAAGAATATTTCTCTTCCCAACACCATATGGATTTCTACCAAGTGGATTGAAGGAAACATCCCTCCCGGTTCAAAAATAGCGTTAGATTATTATACGCCTCGCCCCGATAAAACATTATTTAAGCTGGATTACTCCGGTCTCTGCGGTCTTGCTAAAAAGAGCAACCTGGAGAGGTATGATTATCTTGTAGCCAGCAGCGGGGATTACGGCAGGTTTTTCATGAAGCGAGAAGAGAAATACGAACAGGTGGTAAAAAATTATGAAACCATTTTCACCCGATACACCTTGATAAAAGAATTTACCGCCAACAATGTCGATATGACCGGTCCCACCATAAAAATCTTTAAGGTTAACTAAACAAACCACACGAATTAGAGTGTGTTGCCTTTCCAATTGCCCCTGTGGCCACGATTTAGCTGATGGCCTTTGTGCTGCATGTCAATGCCTCCATCTCTTTTCGGTGATCTGCGCTTTGTATGACGCCTTGATTCGTCTGGCGTGACATAATGCGCGCGGCGCTCCATCCCAGCAGTAACCTCCCCTTTGTACAGTTTTCCTTGCCTCAAGCACCTCGACGTGCAATTTAGAGGTTGACTTGTCAACCGGCGGATGGTATTAACCAATAGTTTGGTATCCAACTATTGGCATCATACTGTATTTGCCTTCCGGTAGGAGCGACCTCCGGTTGTAAAAACCCATTCGCAGCTGAAGCTGCTTCTACCACAGCGAAAAAAAACATCAAGGGAGCCGAACCATGAGATTTCAGGACAAGCATATTATCGTAACCGGATCGGGAAGCGGCATCGGCCGGAGCATCGCCCACCGCTTTGCCGCTGAGGGCGGGCGGGTGGTTATCGCCGATATCAGCCGGGAAAACGGCGAGCGGGTCGCCGAAGAAATCCGCAGCCGGGGCGAAAGCGCCCTTTATGTTCAGGTGGATGTGTCGCGGGAACAGGATATCGATCGCCTCATCCAAACTGCAACTGAGGCTTTCGGTCCCATTCATGTGGCGGTTTCAAATGCCGGGGTCACCGAGTCGTCTTCATCGGCACTCGATATAACCCCCGAGGAGTGGGACAAGGTGTACGCAATCAACACCCGGGGGTCCTTTGTTTTTTGCCGCGCCTGCGGCCGGAATATGATGGATAACGGCACTCAGGGATCGATTATAACACTTTCCACCCTGATGGCGCGCAGCGGGAAAGGCATGTCCGGCGCCTACGCCTCATCAAAGGCGTCGGTGATCATGTTTACCAAGACCCTTGCCAAGTGCCTCGCGCCGATGGGCATCCGGGTCAACTGTGTTTCCCCCGGGGTGGTGGCAACCGACATTTACCGGAAGGTCGAAGCGGAAATGATGATGGAGCCGGGCACGTTTGTGGACTGGCTGGTTGACGAATCGGTTAAAAGCGGCCAGCTGCTGCTGCCGCGCAAGGGTGAACCGGATGAGATTGCCGCGGCGGTGGCCTTTCTGGCATCGGATGACGCGTCGTATATTACCGCGCAGAACCTGAGCGTGGATGGGGGAATGGACTGGTGCTGGTAAGCGGGAAGGGATCTGCGCCGCTTTGCCTGCTGTTCATTTTTTTTAATTGCTGTACCAGGGATAATACCTTATACTTCCGCTCAACACCCTTGGAGGACGATTACTATGGCCCAGGAAAATAAAATGACCGAGTTTATTGTTTTAAAAGAGCGCTGCATCGGCTGCGGCATTTGCGTCGATGCCTGCCCCATGAAAATTCTGGCGATTGACAATGACATCTGCATCATGACCGACGCTTCAAAATGCCTTGAGTGCGGCACCTGCATTCGCGAATGCCCGCAGGATGCCATCACCATTCCGGGCGTGAAGCTGTCCCCTGAAGAAAAAGCTGCCGCTGGCGGGAAAGCACAGGCGACCGTTCAGGCAGTCCCGCACGATGGAGGGTCCAAGAAGTTCACCCCCATACTGCAGCACTTAACCGACATACTGCTGAAGGAGGTCAAGCCCGTACAGGTATTTGAGCATGAAGGTGTGGATGTCAGCAGTCTCCAGGATTTTGAGCTTGAAGGACACAAGTGTTACTACCGCGTCTACAAGGCCGACAAGCTTGAAAAGGTGGGCATATCCCGGATGAATTTCTACGGCTCAATGGTGGCTGATGTTCTCTCCATCACCCCCGGCCCGGCATATGATTTCCCCTATTACATCATGGACTGGGATGAATCGGATGACCATATTTTCTTCATATGCGACTTGATGCCGAGCGACGATCTGGCGCGGAATCCGGATCACCTGCAGAAATACTTTTTTGAACCGCTCGATGATTTCTACCAGACCTATTCGGCCATTCCCGGCATGAGGCCGAGCGTGTTCCACTGGGTGCGGGCAATTCATTCCCCCTACATCATCACCGGCACCATCGACAAGCACGCGCCCCAGGACGTGAGCCAGATTTACCAGTGCGCACTGGACTACTTTAACGTGTGGCTCACGCTTTACAAAAACGCCCAGCCCCGCGACATCAACTCGGCTTCAATGAAGCTGATGCATGAGCGGCGCAAGCAGATGAGGGCCCTGTACCGGGAAAACGATCCCGGGGTGGGGTCTCTCAATAAGTTTTTAGGGGACAAGCTGGCCGATGCCTCCCTCTCCATAATTGAACCGTAAAAGGCGGGAAGCGTATCAGGGAAGGAAACTGCGAAAGAGGTCACATTATAAGTAAGCCATGCGAATCCCGGGACATAAGGTCCGTGCATTGTCATTCCGAACGAATGTGAGGAATCTTATATAATGATTTTATTTTATAAGATTTCTCGCATTCCCTCGAAATGACAAAATGGAGTTAATGAAACAACCTCTGAAAGAGGACCCTCACCCGCCTACAGATTGACCTGCAGCCCTTTCCCTTTCAAATATTCCTTGACCTGCCTGATGCTTAGAATGCGATAGTGAAAAACCGAAGCGGCAAGCAAAATGCCGGCACCGCCCTCTACCACCCCCTGGTAGAAATGCTCCAGCGTACCCGCCCCGCCTGATGCTATGACCGACACGGTGACGGCATTGGCAATGGCCCTGGTAAACGGCAGGTCATAGCCATCCTTGGTTCCATCCGCATCCATGCTGGTGGGAAGCACGGCGCCGGCGCCCAGTTCCTGGCACTCCTTCGCCCAGAGAACCGCGTCCTTGCCGACCGGCCTGGTGCCGCCGGAAACCACCAGCTCGAAACCCGAAACCATGGACTTGTTTCTCCTGCCGTCGATGGCAACGGTTATCCTGTCCGCTCCGAACTGTTTGACCGCTTCTTTGACCAGCGCCGGATTTTTTACCGCCGCGCTGTTCATGGAGACCTTGGCTGCCCCCGCTTTCAGCACCAGCTCAATGTCCTCCAGGCCGGAGATCCCGCCGCCGACCGTCAGAGGGATGGTGATCACCGCGGAAACATGCTTCACCCATTCCAGCCTGGTCTTGCGGTTTTCCAGGGTGGCGGCAATGTCCAGCATGGCCAGTTCATCCGCGCCCTCCTGCTGATAGAACCGGGCATTTTCCACCGGGTCGCCGGCATCCTTGAGCCCGACGAAATTGATGCCTTTGACCACCCTCCCCTCTTTCATATCCAGACAGGGCATAATTTTAATGATGTTCATGTGTGTGCTCCTCATCGGTTCAAGTTGTTCGGTTTCCAAAACCGGGCTGTCACAACAAATCACAACGGCAAATGCAAATCATTTGGTTCAAACACGGCGCTGCCCCCTCACCCCAACCCCTGGTCGCCTTCGGCGCCGCCAGAGGCGGGTAAACCTCTCCCGCGGCGGGGAGAGAAAAATCGCGATGTCCGACGTCAGGGGAGGTGCTGCATGTGGCGGAACATGAAAAACGCCGCCCCGGCAAGACAGCAGCCCGCCCAGAGAAAGTCCATCGAGATGCGCTCCTTCATATAGGCCACGCAGAACAGGGCGAAGACGCACATGGTGATAATCTCCTGCAACACCTTGAGCTGCGGCAGCGAAAACAGCTGGCTCCCGATCCGGTTGGCGGGCACCATCAGGCAGTACTCAAAAAAGGCCACGCACCAGCTCAGGAGGATAACCATCACCAGCGGCTTTGCCCGCAGGTCCTTGAGATGGCCGTACCAGGCGTAGGTCATGAAAACATTGGAGGCCACCAGCATGATGATGGGCACAAACTGACTTGACTGCATATCGTACAACCTCCCGTAGCGTGCCGTATCTGCCCTATTTCCCCTTCTCCAGCATGGCGGCAGCCTGTTCCATCAGGTCGGGTATGGGGAGCTTGAAGGGGCAGCGGGCGACGCATTCCCCGCACCGGATGCAGCTGCTGGCGGGGGCGCTTACCTTCCGGCCGATGATGTTGTTATAGGCGGCGCGCTTTTTTTCAATCGGCAGCAGCTTTGATTTCAGGAAGTCCATTACCCCCAGGATCAGGATGCCCTGGGTGCAGGGAAGGCAATATCCACAGCGATGGCAATATTCCTTTCCGATTACTTCCCCCGCCTTTTTCAGCTCCGCCTGTTCCTCATCCGAGAGGGGACGAAGCTCATGTCCTATGACGGCATTCTTCCTGACCTCCTGCTCATTGCGCATGCCCGGTATGGCGCCGGTGACATCATGGGCGAGGATCCAGCGCAGCGAGTGCTCGGCAACGCTTCCCAGCTGACCGCCCCCCACCGGCTTCATGACCAGTGTCCCGATATCCTTTTCCCGGGCCAGGGGGAGCACCATCCTGGCGTACTCATCCTCGATGATGTTGAAGGGAAACATGATTGCATCAAACCGTTCCGAATTGATCACCTGCAACATGCTGCGCGGATTGTGGGCGGCGCCGAGAATGAAATCAATCATGCCCTCTTCCCTGGCCTCCTCCAATGCCCTTAACCCGCCGTCCCTGGACAGGATCATCTCCATTTTTTGCGGCGTATCCAGAAAAGCAAGCTGGAAGATGTCAATCACCTCCCGTTTCGTTCCCTTGACGATCCGCTTCAGGGCAAGCTCCACATCCTCCCTGACCTCATCATAGGTCTGGCGCATGCTCTTGACGCCCAGGTAGCAATCATTTCTCCGCTCCTTGAGAACCGCGCCGATTTTGCTGCCCCCGTCGAGATACACCTTCTCCGGGATAAACTGGTTGCCCGCCTCATCCAGGTCAAAATAATTCATACCCTCATCCAGCGCCGCATGGATGGTCTGAATGGCCCGGTCTGGCGTCTCAAAGAAAAGGGGCAGGCCCCCGCAGGCGACAATCGAAATAGTGAGATTCGTTTTTCCCAGTCGTCGGTAGTTCATGAGCATTCTCTAACAGAGAGATGAATTATGATGCAAATACCGCCGTACTTATTACCACTTTCTTCATGCAAGGCAAAGCAGTTTTTATCACGGAAATGATAATAGCCGGCAGGAGCGGCTTTGAGCCGCCCAGGTATCGCGCATGAATGCGCTCCCACACAAATTTCCAACATATCTGGCCAGCGTATTCCAGGGAAATTTCCCTTAACAAGACACCAATAAAATGTTATCTATTTACACGAATGGAGGGCCATGCTCGGTCATGGCCGTTGAAAAGAAGCGGACGCAACGAAGTGCGTCTCTCCATAAGCATGTGCCGGTTGAGAATACGGATTCTACTAAAACCTACCCTTAGGAGGGAAAGGCCCTTACATGAAGAAAATTGCGCCGGTCATCTGGATTGCCGCGTCCTTGCTGTTTGCCCTCTCGTTTGCCGTCGTTACCGGCATGGTAAACCACCGGGAAAAGATCAATGCCATCTGGATCATCGTCGCGGCCGCCACCTTCTATGCCATCGCCTACCGGTTCTACGGCGCATTTCTCGCCGCCAAGGTAATCACCTTAAATGACGCCGCCACCACGCCTGCGTACCGGCTCAATGACGGCAGAAACTTCTATCCCACCAACAAGTGGGTCCTCTTCGGGCATCACTTCGCGGCCATTGCCGGGGCCGGTCCCCTGATCGGGCCGGTGCTGGCCGCCCAGTTCGGCTACCTGCCAGGGTTTCTCTGGATCTTAATCGGGGCAGTGGTTGCAGGCGGGGTGCATGACATCACCGTGCTGGCCGCTTCCATGCGAAGAGACGGCAAGTCGCTCGCCCGGATCGCCAGGGATGAGGTGGGCCCGCTGGTCGGCGGCGCAACGCTGATTGCGTTGCTGTTCATCATCATCGTGGCCATCGCCGGCCTCGGGCTTGCGGTGATCAACTCCCTTTTTCACAACCCCTGGGGGACGTTCATCATCGCCATGACCATCCCCATCGCCATGGGCATGGGCGTGGCCATGAAAAAAGCCGAGCACGGACAGCTCGGCATCATATCGTTTGTCGGCTTCAGCCTGCTCATCCTGACGGTGATTCTCGGCAGGGGCATCATCGACAGCAGCAGCGCTCATTTTTTCAACCATGATAAAAATACCCTGACCGTGCTGCTTGCCCTCTACGGTTTTTCCGCATCGGTGCTCCCGGTCTGGCTCCTGCTGACCCCGCGGGACTATCTTTCCTCGTTCATGAAAATAGGGGTGGTCATTCTGCTGGTCATCGGCGTGCTCTTTGTGTCACCCGAGCTGCAGATGGCCCCGCTCACCCGGTTCGCCCAGGGCGGCGGCCCGGTAATTCCGGGAAAGCTGTTCCCCTTTCTCTTCATCACCATCGCCTGCGGCGCCATCTCCGGGTTTCATTCGCTTATCTCGTCGGGCACCACGCCCAAGATGATTGAAAAGGAGTCACACGCGCTGGTCATCGGCTACGGGGCAATGCTGGTGGAGGGGTTTGTCGCCCTGATCGCCCTGATCGCCTCCTCGGTCCTCATCCCGGGCGACTATTTTGCCATCAACACCAAGCTTTCATTTCTCGAGCTCGATCAGCTCGGGTTCCCGGTAAGCAAAATACACGAGCTCTCCCAGCTGGTGGGAGTGGACCTGCAGGGCCGGCCCGGCGGCGCGGTTTCGCTGGCGGCGGGCATGAGCTACATTCTGTCCGCCATCCCCTTCCTGAAAAACGTCATGAGTTACTGGTACCAGTTTGCCCTGATGTTCGAGGCGCTGTTCATCCTCACCACCATTGACGCCGGCACCCGGGTGGCGCGCTACATCGTCCAGGAACTGGGGGCGAACGTGTACAAGCCCTTCGGCGACCTGACCTCCATCCCCGCCAACCTCATCGCCAGCATGGCGGTGGTGGCGGCGTGGGGCTATTTTATTTTCACCGGATCCATCTCCACCATCTGGCCCATGTTCGGAACCGCCAACCAGCTCTTGAGCATGCTGGCGCTCTGCATCGGGACCACCCTGCTGATCAAGTCGAATAAAAAACAGTACCTCTGGACCACCCTGATTCCCATGGTTTTCATGGTGTCCACCACCTTCACCGCCTCCACCCAGCTGATCAAGGATTTCATGCTCAAGGCCATGAACACCTCCCAGGGCGTAACCTACGGCATCAGCGCATTCTGCATGATCGTCATGTTCGTCCTCGCCGCACTGGTCCTTGCCGATTCCCTCTTTCGCTGGTACCGCTATCTGTTCAAACAGGACCCTTCGCACCGGCCGGTGTAAAAAGAAAGCCAACAAGAAGACGGGGGAGATTTTCTCCCCGGATGTACCACGCCCGGAAGTGTTTTAGTCTGCATCCCGATAGTTGCGCTCGAGCAGCAGCCGCTCGGCGGCATGCAGCGTTCCCAACCCCTCGCTGACGATACGCACCTGATGGGGGGTCATCTCTGCGGGGTCGAGGCGGAATTTATTCGCAATGCGGAAGGCGGAGGGCTTCGCCTCCGAGATCACCAGGAAGTCGCTTCCCTCG
>CAZWCD010000030.1:21149-22627 GCA_964632275.1 uncultured Thermodesulfobacteriota bacterium | reverse complement strand
TGAACGAGATGGTGCGGGTGATGCTCAACTACAACCACATTGAATTTGACGATTACGTGCTGGAGGCCAACGACGACAACGAGGATGTATTCCTCGCCCGCTTCCACCTGGAGTTCTAATCGACCGGCACCGGCACACGTTTCAGTCGGCAGTCCATAATGACAAATGCTTGACAACGGCCGCCATAATTTGATAGGAAGAAGCCTACAATTTTAATTCAATCAAGTGAGGTGTGAAATGAAAGCAAGAAGTGTGAACAGAAGGATTTGGATGGCAGTAACCATGGCTGCATTGGTCTGTGTTGGTACGATGTGGTGTGCGGGCCCGGTTTCCGCTTCCGATCTGAGAACCGATGCCTTTGGCAGCGGCATCGTTCCCTTAACGAAGGGTTCATCAACCACGGTTCAGCTTGCGGGAGGGCAGGCCCGATCACTGGTCACGGTCATTGCGCTCGGCCAGGGAACACTCAAGGCGACCTTGTCCAAGAAGGATACCACGAGTGATGTGATTAGCATTCTGCTGCTCGGCTATCCCGCGGATCCGGCATTTGTCCCGGGATTCGGTGTAACGCCGGCCGATGTGGCGGTAAGCTCCGCGGTGGCCGATACCTTCGGAGGATACGGCATCTTTTTCTTAATCACTTCCATAAAGTCCTCAGAAACGTATACAGCCTCCCTGGCACTCAAGCTGGAGTGAACAGTTATACCGGAAGCGCCCGGCAGTAAATGCCGGCCCAATGGAACAAGGGAATGCCCTCGCTGAACCAACGGTTCGGGGAGGGCATTTTGCCTGGAACGGCGAACGATTACATGGCCGCAATCTTGGCATCTATGATCGTGCGGTGAAGAGGATAAACCGGACAGACCGGACAATGGGTTTTCATCCACTGCACCATCTGCAGCCGATGTTCCGCGGGGAGGTTTTCATACATCGGTTTCCAATCCAGCTCGTGGCATCCGATCTGCTGCTCATAGGCGGGGCAGGGCTGTCGTGCGTCGCCTTCAGCCCTGGCCATGCACCCCGGATTCAGTTCAAAACATCTATCGCCCATGATTGTTTCCTCCGTCCCGCCACCCCTCCGTTCACGCATCATTGAGCAGGCATGTGTACCAGCAAATCCCTGATCTTGTTGAGCGAATCGACGACGGACAGGGTTTCGTTGAGTCCTTCAATGATCAGCTTGCAGGTTTGGGTAGCGCCGGACAGGGCGTCCACGTCAGTGCGAAGCGTTAACGGAAGCTTGACGCCGGCGACCCTGACCAGGTTTTGCACAAAATCAGTCGAGTCGATCGGCACGCCATACAAATCGATCGGTTCAATCAAAACGATGTTCTTTATCTTCCCGGCCTGGTCAAAGGCGTAGACGAAATGCACATTGGTGCAGACGTCGCAGAGCACATCCTTGAACACCTCGCGCACCAGGATTTTTTCGCCGTTGGCTGCGGCGCCGATATACACCGGCAGGTTATTGTCCAGGA
>CAZWCD010000030.1:19641-21049 GCA_964632275.1 uncultured Thermodesulfobacteriota bacterium | reverse complement strand
CGGGAAGGTGATGTGATATTTCTGCCTGAACTGCTCCACCGATTCGGGGCTGTCCTTGACCGCGATGCGGATTATGTTGAGGTCGTCCCGCCGGTACTGGTCATACAGCGATTTCATGTTCTCAACCACCTGGTGCACGGTCTGGTTGTGGACGGAGAGAAAGGTGATCAGCGTCTGTTTCTGTCCGATGGTGTCATACAACCGGAAGGTTTCACCGGCGGTGCCGGCGAGCGTGAAATCGGGGGCCTTGCTCCAGAGGCCGGCGCCGACCGGCGAAGTGTCCCGGATGATTTCATGCATGGCCGACTGAAATGCCTGGTAATCGCTTATCTTGCCCCGATAGCGGATGGTCCCGCTGGTGTCGATGATATCAACCAGCGGAACGGTGTATACATAGAAGCTCTTGTACAACTTCTGCTCCGGGTCGGGAATCAGGGTGAATTCCGGCTTGAATGCCTGCTGAAAATCGAGGACTTCCTTGGGTTCATTGCCGATGGCGATGCCGATCACTTTCACATCCTGGTTGTTGCGCTGAATGGTGTTGATCAGCGGCACTTCGTCCCGGCAGGTATGGCAGTACACGTTGAAATGAAAGAGCAGAACCGTTTTGGAGGAAAATTGGGAAAGCGAGATCACCGCGCCGCTGACATCCCCGGCTGAAAAATCAGGCGCCGACTCGCCCACGATGTCCGCTGCGGCAGGACAGGTCCAGAGGACAACACACAACAGCATCAGCAGACGGGGACGCAGCGCCGCCCTGCCTGCAGCCATAGAAGCCGTCTTCACGTCAGGACCCCTCCTCTGGCGATGGTCGGTGAGGCGCCGCCGGGGGGTCCCGCGGCAGCGCGCATTTATTTGATGGTTATTGTGCCGGTGGTGCTGTTGGATCCCCGTTTTACCGTATAGCTGAATTCACCCTTTTGCACCAGACAGATGCTTTCGGTTCTGCCGAATTCGATGTTCAGCGCTATGCCCTGCTCGGTCCGGCCGCCGGCAACCGGCGACCCGTTCAGGCAGGAGGCCATGTCCTTATTGGCAAATTGAATGTGAGCGGTTTCATGCGCCTCATTCACCCAGATAATGACGGTGCCCTGTGATATGGTGGTCTGAGGCGGGTCGATGCTGTCAGCCAGCAGCCGTATAACCATATATTTCATGGTGGATTCTTCTTCGCCTGCCGCCGGAAGGGCGAAACAAAAAACGCTCGCGCCGATTACCAGCGCGATGGTCAGGCATAACAGCTTTTTTAGTTCCATTGCATGCTCCTCACTGAGCATTTCTGCTCACCGCCCCGCTCTCTCGCCGGGTGATTCAGTATCATTGGATCCTTCAAGGTTGCCTTATAATACAGAAGTGCTGGAAGTAATGCAATAAATAGTTTTACCGGACAGGCTGGGGCGGTAGGAAT
>CAZWCD010000030.1:0-19541 GCA_964632275.1 uncultured Thermodesulfobacteriota bacterium | reverse complement strand
GAAGAGGAGAAAGGAACAACGATGGCACGCATAACAGTTGAAGACTGCTTGGCCAGGGTGGACAATCGATTTGCGATCATTCACCTGGCCGCACAGCGGGTGCGCCAGTTAAACCGCGGTGCGACCCGGATCGTCACCTGCAAGAACGAAAACATTGTAGCCGCGCTGCGGGAGATTGCCGCGGGGCAGGTTGCCATGGAAGGGAAGAAGCAGAAGGCCGGGAAAAATTAACCGGCTGTTGCGCAGGTGTTTTCTTAAGTCCGGTCACGCGACATGTTGAGGAATGAGGCAGGCATGAGCGTGCGATGCGTGTATGGAAATTTCTTGAAGTTGCATGCCCGGTGGACGGCCAGGGCCTGTGTTCGGTTGATTCGTAGGGCACGGGGTCGCAGCCTGTGATGCGGAAAACTTCTTTTGCAATAATCTGCTAGTGATCCAGCAGGCTCCCCACCGCCGACAACAGCTCCTGCGTGTTAAACGGTTTTGCAAGCGCCGTGTATGAAACACCCCCCACTTTGAAATTTGTCTCCAGCGCCCCCTCCTCCCGGATGATGATTCCCGAAATAAACAGGATGGGAATGTTGCGTGTCGCAGGGTTTTCCTGCAATATTTTTACCGTCTCGGCTCCATCAAGGTCGGGCATGAGAATATCCATGATAATCAGATCGGGGCGGCATTTTTTGGTTTTCTTAATCGCCCCGCCGCCGCTTTTAGCCGTGACTACCTCATAACCATTGCGTAACAGAATATCAGCAATCAGCCCAAGAATCATTTCCTCGTCATCGACCGCAAGGATTTTCTTTTGTGCCATGGCACCCGGACCGGCTATTTTTTTTACGGTTTTTTGCTGATGATTTCTTCCTGCACGTGAAGGGTTTGCAGCGCGTCGGAAAAGTCTTCATCCTCAAGGAGAATGGTTCCGTCCTCTTCGGTTTCAATGGAGGTGATCCCCGGGTATTTCTTTTCTATGTCTTCCAGCAGGCTTGATTGGCGTTTAACCGTATTGCTGAGCCTTTCATTTTCCCGCAGGACGTCATGATACTGCAGTGCCGTGTGAATGGTCATCTTGAGTTCGTCGGTATGCCAGGGCTTGAGCAGGAAGCGGTAGATTTCTCCCTGATTAATGGATCCGATGGAAATTTTGAGGTCGCCATGCCCGGTAATCAGGATGGGCACGATGGTGGGAATCTGCTCCTTGATTCGGTTAATCAGTTCCACGCCGCACATCCCCGGCATCATGTAATCGGAGACCACTATCTCAGGGGAAAAGGCGCTAATGAGTTCCAGGGCCTCGTGGCTGCCGTGAGCCTTCTCCACTTCATAACCCTCCTCACTCAAAAGGCTCTCCAGACATTCGAGGGCATCCGGATCGTCATCAACGATGAGAACTTTTCTGGCGGTCATGTGTTTCCCTGCACATCGGTGTCATGGATACGCATCATCAGTACGTTCCGCTGATACGTATCGGCACCTTCCTCAATAAACTTAATACCTTTTGCATACCGGCTTTGCCGCGACCGCGTGAGCGGTCTCGTCATGCGCCGGCCGCACCGGTCATACAAGGTGCGAGCCGGGGCATGGTACCTATAACTATTAGTAATATATGATTATATTACAACGGTATCGACCCGGGATTGGATGGCAACAGGCGGATGGGGGAGGCGGTCTCAGAATTGCTGTAATCTGTCCTCCCGGGAGGTCTTGCTTCCCACCGGCGACCCGCAGCGGGAGCAGAGATAGTCATATTTCTCTCCTTCAGGCAGAACCAGGAGCAGCTTCTTGCGAACCGGCACTGCCTGTTTGCATTTGCCGCAGAAAAGCGCAGAAGCCTCCAATTCCTCGAATTGGCGCGCTGGATTTCCCGTCGTGCGCTGTCGGGTCGGGCGCATGGTTTTCGTAAGTCGGTCAATGGCATCTTTCATGCGTTCTCCGTGGATGGATGGTTGGTTGCCGCCGCTTCATGCACCACGCGCAGCGCCGGGCGGCAGTTCTGCAGGGCGCCGCTCTGTATCAGGGCTGAGGGGTTCGGCCATAGTCGTCTTCAATGCGGACGATGTCATCCTCGTCACATGCGCTGCCCAGCTGCACCTCGATGAAAACTACCGGTTCCCCGCCGCGGCAGGCGATGCGATGCGCGCGACCACAGGCAATTTCAATGTGTTCACCGGCGCTGAGTTCCAGTTCGCGGCCGTCGATCGTGATCAGCGCCAAGCCCTGCGCCAGCACCCAGTGCTCTGAGCGCCGGCAATGCTGCTGATAGCTCAGCCGGTGGCCGGCGTTCACCGTGATTCGCTTTACCTTGTAGCCCGGTCCGTCGGTCAATACCTCCCATGTGCCCCAGGGGGTGGTGACAGGAAGCGGCATCAGTTTGTCCTTTCGTGTGCGACGGTTTGAATCACTCGACGCATGTGGCGACGATTATAGCACACCCTGCTCATCATGCCAGCTGTTTTTGCAGCACCAGGCAGGCCCATTCCCCCTGCAGCAGGGAATCCAGCAGGCGGTATTTTTTTGATGAAAATGCGGTTTCGAGCTTGTGGGCGTCACCGGCCAGGATGCCGGAGAGCACCAGTATGCCTCGGGCGCTCAATCGCTCAAGCAAATCCCGGCGCAGCTTGAGCAGTGTTTCGGAAAGTATGTTTGCCATGATCAGGTCAAACCGCCCGCCCAGCTTCTCCAGAGGGTCATCACGCACCGCCACCAGGTGGGATACCCGGTTGATGGCGGCATTGGCGCGGGCGCAGCTCAGGGCGATGGGATCGGTGTCGATTGCCACGATCGTCTCCACGCCCAGCTTGGCGGCGGCAATGCTCAATATGCCTGACCCGGTTCCCACATCCAGCATGCTGCGGATCGCCGGATCGGCACCGGCCACCAGGGTTTCAACGCGTTCCAGACACATCCGGGTGGTCGGGTGGGTGCCGGTTCCAAAGGCCATGCCCGGGTCCAACTCGATCAGGACATCATCGACCCGGGGCGCATATTCTTCCCATGACGGCTTTATCACCAGGCGGCTGCCGATGCGGCAGGTGCTGAAGAATTTCTGCCATTCTCTGCTCCAGTCCTCCTCGCGGACCAGTTTCAGCTCGACCTGCGGCGCAGTAGTCAATCCATGGATAGCTGCCAGGTCGGCGAGATATCGATGCAATGCGTCAATGTGTGAGCGGATAGCCCCGTCGTTTTTGAGGTAGGCGGTCACCTGCCGGTTTACATCGTTGCCTGCCCACGGCCCGGAGGAGGCGCAGGGTGAGGCCAATTCCCCGTCGGTAACCACCCCGTCAGCCCCCCGTTCCATGAGAAAATTGGCCAGGGCATCCTGCAGGTGGCGGCTGATTCCCACGGCAATTTCCACCCACTGATATTCCGTGGACTGGTTCTCCGGCGCAACGAACGTCTCGTGCATGACATCCAGCCTTTCCCTAAGGCATGAGCGGCATACGCGCTTTCATGGACCTCACGCGTTGCCCTTTTCATTACATGTAACAGAAACCGCCGCGTCAGGCAAGCAGAAGATAATCCGCATCCCGCCGGATTTGCTTGACTTGCAGTGACGGTACAGGTAGGTTTACACAGCGTTGCGGCTGCAGCAGCCGTGATGCCGTTCCTTGGTGAGCTCACTATGAAAATAGCCCAACTCTTCAGCAGCATCCAGGGAGAATCTACCTTTGCGGGATTGCCCTGCACCTTTGTCCGCACCGCCGGCTGCAATTTGAACTGCAGCTATTGCGATACCCGCTATGCCCGCGAAGGCGGGACCGACATGACGGTTGCGGAAATATGCCGCGCGGTGGCGGAATCCGGAATATCCCTGGTGGAAGTGACCGGAGGCGAGCCCCTCCTGCAGGAGGAGTCCTACCGCCTCATGGAGCGCCTGCTGGCAGCGGGATACCGGGTGCTGCTTGAGACCAACGGCAGCATCAGCCTGGAGCGCCTGGACCCGCGGGTGGTGAAAATTATGGATCTCAAATGCCCCGGCAGCGGCATGGACGGCCACATGCTGTTTTCCAATTTTGACCTTCTCAACCGGGACGATGAGATGAAATGTGTCATCAGCGATAAGGCTGACTTTGACTGGGCGGTCCGGATGATCAGAGACCACCGCCTTGCCGATCGGTGCAGCGTGCTCATCTCGCCGGTGCTGCAGCGGATCAGCCCGGCGCAGGCGGCGGAATGGATACTGCAGGAGCGGCTGCCGGTTCGGCTGCAGCTGCAGCAGCACAAATTGATCTGGCCGGAGAAGGCGGCGGGTGCGGATCGGGGCTATTAAGCCATGCGGAGGAAGCGATGAAAATTGAGACCGATTTTCTGGTGCTGGGCAGCGGCATTGCAGGCTTGAGCTTTGCCTTAAAGGCCTCCGCCTATGGTTCGGTGGCCATCGTCACCAAAAAGGAAAAAATCGAGTCCAGCACCAACTATGCGCAGGGCGGGATAGCCACGGTGCTGGGCGCCGACGACTCATTTGATCTCCATATCGCCGACACCCTGACCGTCGGCTGCGGCCTGTCCGATCCCGACGTCGTGGAAAGCGTCGTCCGCGACGGCCCCGCCCGTATTGCCGAACTGGCGAAATGGGGGGTCAACTTTTCACGGAACAGCAGCCGGAACAACACCGCTTACGACCTGGGCCGGGAGGGCGGACACAGCAGACGGCGGATTGTGCATGCCCAGGACCTCACCGGTCGCGAGGTGGAGGGAATACTTGTCAAGCGGGTCGAATCCAAAAAGAACATCGCCATTTATGAAAACTTCTTTGCCGTCAATCTGATAACCCGGGCCGCGGTACAGGGCGCCGGCGGGCGGGGCAACACCTGCTACGGGGCCTATGTGCTTGACCGGAATACCCGGGAGGTGCACACCTTCTGCGCCAGGGTGACGCTGCTCGCGACCGGGGGGGTGGGCAAGGTCTACCTCTACACCAGCAATCCCGACATATCAACCGGCGATGGCATCGCCATGGCCTACCGGGCCGGGGCGCGGATTGCCAACATGGAGTTTATCCAGTTTCATCCCACCTGCCTCCATCATCCCCGGGCGAAAAACTTTTTGATATCGGAAGCGCTGCGCGGGGAGGGCGGGGTGCTGCGCCTGGCCGACGGCACCCCGTTTATGGACGGCTACCACCCGCTCAAAAGCCTGGCCCCCCGCGACGTGGTGGCCCGCGCCATCGACAACGAGCTGAAAAAAAGCGGGGAAGAGTATGTGCTGCTGGACATGACCGCGCGGAGCCGGTTCTTTCTCAAGAAGCGCTTTCCCAATATCTACAGCACCTGCGCATCGCTGGGCATGGACATGGCCACCACCCCCATTCCGGTGGTGCCCGCGGCCCACTACTTATGCGGCGGCGTGGTGACCGACGGCAACGGCGAGACCGACGTCAGGCGGCTCTATGCCTGCGGTGAGGTGTCATGCACCGGCCTGCACGGCGCCAACCGCCTGGCGAGCAACTCCCTGCTCGAAGCGCTGGTGTTTGCCCATCGCAGCGCGCTTAAGGCCGCTGGCGATGTGCGCGAGCGCGGATTCACCTTCCCGGCCATACGCCCCTGGGATCCGGGCAAGGCGGTGGATATTGACGAATCGGTGGTGATTGCCCACAACTGGGATGAGATCAGGCGGATGATGTGGCACTATGTCGGCATTGTTCGTTCCAACAAGCGGCTGGCCCGGGCGCGCCGGCGCATCGCGCTGCTGCAGAAGGAAATCACCCAGTACTACTGGGATTTTATTGTGACCGCGGATCTGCTGGAGCTGCGGGACATCGCCCTGGTCTCCGAGCTGATCATCCGCTGCGCGCTGATGAGAAAGGAGAGCCGGGGGCTTCATTACACCCTCGATTATCCTCATACCGATGACCGGCGCTGTAAGAAAAATACCATCCTGCACAAGCGTTAATCGCCCTCCCGCCCCTTGAGACCGATAAAGGCCCCGAAGCGCCCGGTCAGCTGCGCCTCCTTCCGGTAGGAAAAAAACAGATCGGTGTTGCAGGACGTGCATTGTTCGGCGGCAACAATGTTCCGTTCCTCGATGCCGGCGGCGATCAGCTGCCGCCGGTTTGCCTCCCACAGGTCAAAGGAGATCCGGCCGTCGGGCGAGGCGACAAAACGCTGTTCCGCCGCCGGCAATTCCCGCGCCGCCCGGTCGGCCATGCTGTTGCTTACCTGGTAGCAGCAGGGGCCGATGGAGGGACCGATCATGACCAGCGTCCGTTCGGGCCGGCTCCTGTAGTGCGCGGCCATCAGATCTACCATGGCAGGGCCGATGCGGGCGAGGGTGCCTTTCCATCCCGCATGAGCGACCGCCACCGCACGCCCCTCCGGGTTGAAGAACAGCAGGGGGACGCAGTCGGCGTAGCGGGCCATGAGGGTGATGCCGGGCACATTGGTGACGAGCCCGTCAGTGTCGGGAACGGCCGTTTCCGGCAGAAAGCCGCTGTGATGGAGATGCGATCGGTCGACGCGGGCAATTGCGTTGTGATGGACCTGCCGGCAGGCGACCAGCGAGCGCAGATCAAAATCAAGCAGCCGGCTGACGCGCTGATAGTTGCGCAGCACCTGCTCCCGCCGGTCCCCGACGTCAAAGGAGAGGTTAAGGCTGCGGTAGGGGACGGCGCTGACGCCGCCCTCGCGGGTGGTGACCCCGTGCAGCAGCTCGCTGAAGTGAACCAGGTTGTCGGCCTGCACAACCGACGGCGCATCGGTCTGATTACCCGGCAGGCTCGTCGATGAATCGGTGGATGGCGGCGGGCATGATGAGGACGGCACGGCTGATTACCCTTTTTCTTTCATCAGCCGGGCAAGCTGCAGCACTGCCTCCGCATATGCCCCGCTGTTGTTGTAGGTTCTGATGATCTTCTTTTTCCGTGCTGCGGCTGCGTTCAATCTCCAGCCGTTGCGCTTGAGGTAGTTGGCGACGCTGGCCATGGCATCGTAGCGATCATGCAGGCTGACCGCGCCGTCGTCGTTGCCGTCGCGGGCGAAGCGCGCATAGCTGGAAGGCAGAAACTGCGGCATGCCGAAGGCGCCTGCCCATGACCCCCGGACGCTCAGGGGGTCGATGTTTTGCGCACGGGCAATGGTCAGCAGGCTTTTCAGTTCCTCATATGCCCATGCCGCCTTTTTGTGCGCCCGCTGTTCAATCTCCTCCCCGCTCATGTCGGGATAGGATCCGGCGATGCGGCCGGCCGCCGCGCTTTGGATGTCCGGGTCGGCGGCGAGCGCCAGCGTGGAAAACACATTCAATACCACGTTGCTGCCGCTATTTTTCCCGAAGCCCGATTCGATATACAATATGGAGACGATAACCTCCTTGTTGACCTCAAACTGCTGTTCCAACCGGTTTAGGTAGTCTGATTCTTCATGCAGGAACTGCCGTGTCTCCCGGACCGCCGGACCTCTGGTAAAGCGGGAGTAATCCGCGTCGCGATATTTACTGGTAAGGTTGATGTACAGAATATCCGGAAGAAATCGGGTACGGTGATCGGTAAAGACGGCGGCCAGGTAGGATGGGTCAAATCCGTCACGCTGCAACCGATCCACCAGGCAGTCATAACTCGGGGTGAAATCAACTGCCGATGGGGGAGCCACGGCATCGGTCGCGCCGGTTGCCGCTGCCGGGACCAGGCACGCGGTGAATAAACAGGTGAGCAGCACATGCCGAATCAAGCAGGCGGTTCGCATTGCATTATCCGCAAAGGGGGGATAGATCATGCAGCGGCCTCGAATGCCTCCGCTGCAGCAGCCAGGGATGCAGCCGGCTCAACACCGCGCAGGGTACACCGGGCGACTATTTCCTGGACAGCTGTTC
This sequence comes from uncultured Thermodesulfobacteriota bacterium, assembly GCA_964632275.1. Classification (GTDB taxonomy): domain Bacteria; phylum Desulfobacterota; class WTBG01; order WTBG01; family WTBG01; genus CAZWCD01. The sequence goes on along the minus strand of CAZWCD010000030.1, from coordinate 11,741 downwards.
GGGGCGGTGCTGGATCGAAACCCGGGTGACGCCGGCGCCGCCTCTGGAGTGATCGTCAGGGGCAAAGCTCCTGACCCAGCCCTCCTCTTTCAGATGGGACCGGATGGCCTCTTTGAGGCGGCCGGTTCCCAATCCATGTATTATTTCAATGCTGTCAATCCCCCGCATCAGGGCATGGTCGATGGCCCGGTCGACCAGGGGCAGTGCTTCCGCCACGGTCATGCCGATCACGTTGATGGTGGGAGAAAGGCCTTCATCGGACAATGACGCGGTAAAGAAAGCGGCCGGCGGCACCTGGGCCTGAGCGCTCCCGGATGCAGCGGCGGGTGGGGCATCGGGCAGCTGTTCGATGGCGTCAAAACCGGCCTTGATCTTGAGGTCACCCACCAGAATGTCCGCCCGTTTCAGATCGGCTTCCACCTTGAGGACAACGCCTTCACGGTTGGCCTGGGTCAGCCTGATGCGCTGGCCCGGCTTCAGGTCGGTAATCGGTTTTTTCTTTTCCACCGCTGCCGGGAGATGCATTTGCCACTCCGTTTCGACCTTCCGCAGCACCTGACGCGCTTCCTTAACCGCCGGCTCTTTTTTGCGCCGGGCCTCGCGGATGATCTTCTCCAGCTGATCCTGCGCCTGCCTCAGGTAGCCCTTGAGCGTGGTTTCGTAATCGCGCAGCAACTGGTCTTTTTTTGCCTTCAGTTTTGCAAGGATGGTTTCGGCCAGGCTTTCATGGACCGCCGTCTTTTCCCGGAGCGCTTCCAATGCGCTCATTTTTTGCTGCACCTGCTGCTGGCTTCCCTCCAGCGCCTGGAGCAGGCGCAGGGTGCTGTTGTCCTTGTCTTCAAGATAGGATCGCGCCCGTTCCAGAAGGGCAGGGGACATGCCCATGCCGCGGGCGATGGAAAAGGCGTTGCTCACGCCGGGAACGCCGTACACCAGGGTGTAGGTGGGCTTCAGGGTGACCGGATCAAATGCCACTGAGACATTTTCAACATCGGGATGGCGGTAGGCATAGGTTTTAAGCAGGGTGAGGTGGGTGGTCACCGCAATGGCGGCCTTTTGCAGCCGCAGGTGATCGAGCAGGGCAAGTCCCAGGGCCGCTCCCTCCGCCGGGTCGGTTCCGGCGCCGAGCTCATCAACCAGCACCAGGGATTGATCGTCAGCCTCCCGGATGATCTGGTTGAGGCGGCGGATGTGGGCGGAGAAGGTGCTCAGGCTTTCCTCGATGTTCTGCTCATCACCAATGTCGGCGAATATGGAGGAAAAGACCGGCAGGCTGCTGCCCTCGGCGGCCGGTATATGCATGCCGGCCTGTGCCATGAGCGCGAGGATGCCCAGGGTTTTCAAGGTGACGGTTTTGCCGCCGGCATTGGCGCCGGTTAGGATCAGGGTCGAACACGCGCGATTCATGCGAATGGTCGTCGGCACCACCCGCGAGGGATCAAAACAGAGACGTTCGACGGACACCGGCTCTTCACCGGGGGAATCGGCGGGCAGCAGCACCGCTTCGGTGCGGGCAAAGAGGATGGGGTGGCGGCAGGAGATGAGCTCAATGCGCCGCTCATCATTGATGACCGGTTCGCAGGCGTTGATCGCCCGGCTCAGCCCTGCCTTGGCGTAAATGAGGTCAAGCCGCTCCAGCAGAGAGAGGTTGAAGAGCAGCTCCTCGCGCCGCTCCCGGACCATCGCGGTGAGGGCGAGCAGGATGCGCACTTCCTCCCGGAGCTCCTCCTTGAATAGAATCTGAAGCTCATTGTTGAGATCGACCGCGGCGAGGGGCTCTATGAAATAGGTTGCCCTGCTCTGCGACTGGTCATGAACCACGCCGGGCAAAAACGACTTGTGATCGATTTTAACCGGAAGGACGAACCTCCCGTTTCTGATTGTAATCAGCTGCTCCTGGTAAATAAACCGGAGGTCTTCGCGGTGCAGCAGCGACTCAAGCAGGTTCTTGATGTGCAGCCGGAGCTGCCGCATTTTCTTGCGAATGGAGTTCAGCTCCGGGCTGGCGGTATCCAGTATCTCGCCGGTGTTGCCGACGGCCTTTCGGATGGCATCCTCAAGATCTTTTAAAGGAAAGAGCTTGCCGATGAGAGCGTTTATTTTGTGATATTTTGCTTCGGTAGCCTTGATAAAGGAGGTGAGCTTTCTTCCCGCTTCAAGGGTGCTGCGAATTTCCCGAAGTTGCGGTGGTTCGATGTAGAAACCTTCCACCTTGGTCCTGCTGACGGTTCGCTCGATATCCATGATGCCGTGAATGGGGAAATCATCATGGATGCTGATGAGCTCCTTCATTTCCGTGACTTCAGCAAGCAGCTCTTTAATCTCGCCGGGATCGGCCAGCGGGGTGATGCGATCGCAGATGGTACCGCCCTGGGGGGAAGTTACGTAGTGCTTGAGAAATGATATGATTTTTTCAAATTCTAAAACGGTTAAGCTATGCCTGTCCATGCTGGGTATCGATCATCATATGCCGGTGGGTGAGTTTGATTAATAGTACTATAGTTCAGTCGGTTCGACAAGCTCTTTGGCAGGGCAGAGCGAAGAGGCACGGGGTTCACTGCGCCATGAAGCCGAATGAGCCTTCTGGCAAAGGAACGCCCGGCGGAGCAAGCTCCGCCGGGCGCATGGTACGCTGTCTTGGCTGCATCGGCATTGGGTGAGATATCCGTCCCTGATGTGATGCCTGTCCCGGTCAGCTCATGATGGCGCAGCCCTGGTTGCAGCGGGCGGCGAGGGCGACGGATTTGGGCACGGAGCGCAGCGCCATCATCCGCTGCATGATGTCGGGCCGCTCATCGGAGATCTGGGGCAGCACCGCGGAAAAGGCCCTCCCGATGGTTTTCATGATCAGGAAGAAATTCATGGTGCCGGTCTGGGTTTCCGGGACCAGCTTGGCCAGGTAGTTGATGTCATCCTGCGAGAGAAAATCCTTGATCTCGCCGCCGCCGCTTGAGGCCAAACGCTTGCCGTGAGGCTGGTAGAGGTATTTGTCCCACCAGGTTAAATAATTGGCAACCCCTTCCTGGTTGATCATGCCGCGGATGAGCGCTTCGGTTATGGCGTTAACGGCGCTCCAGCCGGGCAGGATGGCGCCGGTGATGCTGGTTTCCTGCATCCAGCCGGAATCGCCCACCAAAAGCACGTTGTCCTTGAAGGGCACCTGAAGGGGCGAAGCGATGTTGGAGACGCAGCTGGCCCGGTGGCCGACCTCCTTGGCATTCTTGAACCAGCTGGCATAGGGCTCGGAGGCCAAAAAGCGGTCAATCTCCGCATCCAGGTCCTGGTAGACATTGTAGCTCGCCGCGGCCACATGAAAATGGCCCGGCACCACCTCCGGCGCCAGCGAAATGCTGCAGTCCCAGCCCATGCAGAACATCAGCGTGTCTTCCTCGGGCACGTTGGCGCCTTCGTAGACCCGGCAGTAATCCTTGTAGGTCCCCAGGAATATCCGCTCCTTGTTGAACCCGAGCTTGCGGGCGATGCGTGAATTGACCCCGTCGGCGGCGATGACGAAGGTGCCGCGGTACTCGTTGCCGCGGTTGTCGGTGACCACCACGCAGTCCGCTTCCTTGCTGACATTGTTGATGTTGGTGTCGGTGAACAGCTCAACCCCGCTGGCCACCGCCTCGTCCACCATGGTCTGCACCAGCCGCCCCTTGTCGATCATCAGCCCCACCACCTTGGCTTCAGCCTTGTTTCTCTCCGGCACGTCACCCATGCGAAAGCGGGTCCCGTCGGGGGTGACGATGTGGAACCCGTAGATCTTGCGCATCGGACCGTCATAGTTGACGGTAAATCCGTTATGGGGGAAGATAAAGCGCTTGTTGCGGTAGGTTATGTATTCGCTGAAATTTTCCTCGTCGATATTGATGATCATCGTGCAGATGCGGCGGATCTTTTTGATTTCCGTCTTCCGCTCGATCAGGCATGCGTTCAGACCGTTTTCGCCGGCTACCTTTGCCGCCATGGCGCCGCCGGGTCCCGCGCCGACTATTACCACATCATATACTTTTTTCATGTCGTCACCACCTGCAAAGAGTTTTACGCCTCCGCCACCTCATGAGGCGCCTTTAAAGGGCATACCAGGGTACAGATGAGGCATTCCATGCACACTTCCTTGTCGATGATTACCTCATCGTGTATCACATTAATCGCAGCAACCGGGCAGTGGTCAACACACCCGCAGCATCCCGAACATTTTTCCTTATCGATCTCAACCAAGGTGCCACCTCCTCTAACCCCGGAGGGTATATGATGGTTTACTTTCGGCAGTTGTCGCAGATTGCGAAAAAGTCTTTGGGCAGCGGCTTGCCTCCCTCCATCAATGCAACCGGGGAGGGGGGAGCAAAGGATTTGCCGCAGCTCTTGCACTGCTTCCAGGGAAAGCGCACGTTCCAGTTGTGAATCAGGCGGGCCGGACCGACTTCCTCGGCGCCCCCCGGGAGATGGGTTTTGGCGTCCAGCACATCCTCCATGGTAATGCACTGCGCCGGGCACACCGCCACGCAGGCGCCGCAGGCAATGCAGTCCGTCGCCGAGCGGTAGAGCGGGGCGCAGACAAACTTCTCGGCGCCGCGCCCGCTGAAGGTGATGGCATGGGCCCCCACGTATTCGCTGCAGACGTGCACGCACAGGCCGCAGAGGATGCACTTGTCGTTGCCCCGGGTGAATCGCGGCTTCTCGACGCCCATTGCCGCCGCATACTCCCGGATCGCCTTTACGTGCGGCGAGCGGGCCATTAAAAGCTCGATGATCATCTTCCGTATGGCCAGCAGCTTCGGCGAACTCGTGGTAACCGAGATGCCTTCTTCCACCGGGTAATTGCAGGAGGTGACGATCCGCTTCCGGCCGTTCTTCTCCACCTCCACCACGCAGAGCCGGCAGTTGCCCAGGCCGCTTAAGCCCTGGTGCGAGCAGAGCGAGGGAATGGCGATCCCCGCCTCCCGCGCCGCCTGCAAGATGGTGGCTTTCCCGTCAACTTTTATTTTGGTTCCGTCCAGTGTTATGCTTGTCATTATCTGCTCCCTTTGAAAGCGGCAGCTCATTACATGCTGCAGCGTTTGGCCGGACAAACTTCCTGTACAATATGCGCCTGATATTCCTCCCGGAAATGGCGCAGGGTGGAGACGACCACCTGGGGCGCTGATTTCCCCAGATCGCACAGCGAGGCGGATGAAAGACACTCCGCCAGCTCGCTGAGCAGGGCGATGTCCTCTTCCTTCCCGGTGGCGATGCTGATTTTCTCAACCACCTCCCGCATCCGCTTCACCCCTTCCCGGCAGGGCACGCACCGGCCGCACGATTCCTTCTCCAGAAAGGAAAGGAAGTATTTGGCCATGTCCACCATGCAGGTCTTCTGGTCCATCACGATAAGGCCGCCCGAACCCAAGAGCGACCCCGCCGCGGCAAGCTCATCGAATCCCAGGGCTATGCCTGCCTGCTCCGCCGGAAGAATGCCCGCGGGCGGCCCGCCCAGCTGGAATGCCTTGAGGCTGCTGCCCGACGGCAGGCCTCCGCCCAGCTTGTTGATAATCTCCTTGATCGGCGTGCCCATGGGCACCTCAACCAGGCAGGGGGTGTTGACGTTGCCCGATATGGATATCACCTTGGTGCCGGTGCTCTTCTCCGTACCGATGGAGGCATACCAGGAGGCGCCCCTCATGATGATCGGGGCAATGTTGCACCAGGTCTCCACATTGTTCAGATTGGTCGGACCGTCCCACAGCCCCTTATCCGCGGTGTGGATGTACTTGGGCCGCGGCTCCCCCGCCCGGCCTTCAAGCGTGGCCATCAGCGCGGTCGATTCGCCGCACACGTAACCGCCGGCTCCCTCCTTCAGGGTGAGCGAGAAGGAAAAGCCGCTCCCGAAGATGTCGTCACCCAGCAGGCCGTACTCGTATGCCTGATCAATGGCATGCTGGAGCTTCTCCTTTGCCCCCGGATTGCCGTGGTGCAGATAAATATATCCTTCCTGGGCCCCGATGGCGTAGCCCCCGATGATCATCCCCTCGATGATGCCGTGGGGGTCGGACTCGATGATGCTCTTGTGCATGCCGATGCCCGGGTCTCCCTCGCTGCAGTTGCACAGAACGTACTTCTGTTTGCCATGAGCCTCGCGGCAGGCCTGCCATTTGTTCCCGGTGGGAAATCCGCCGCCTCCCCGGCCGCGCAAATTGGCTTTGCGAACCGTCTCAATGATCTCTTCAGGTTTCATTTTGGTCACCGCCTTGAGCAGGGCGGCATAGCCGCCCCGGGCCGCGTATTCCTCGATGCTTAAGGGGTCGATCGCTCCCGCGTTGCGCATGGCGATGCGCAGCTGCGGCTTTAAAAAGCCGCTGTCCTGCGCGGCAGCAACCGACTTGACCTCCGCCGGTGTCTTTGCCGCGTAGGTGAAGGCCTTGCCGCTTACCGCCAGCATCTCTTCGTTCGTCCGGTACAGCAGGTTCTTCTTCTGCGGCTTGCCCTTGGCCAGCGACTTTAGCAGCGCGGGCACCATATCCGCGGTGATGCCGCCGTAGGTCAGCTTGGGCATGCCCGGCATGATGATCTCCACCAGCGGTTCCGCATAGCACATGCCGATGCACCCCACCCGGACCACGCTGCCTTTCAACTCCTGCGCTTTCAGCTCCTTTTCGCATGCCGCGATAACCTCATTTGCACCGCGCGCCACACCGCACCGCGATGCCCCCACCTGTATCCTGATGCCGCCGGAGATGAGCAGCTTCTCTCCCGCCGCCTTGAGCTTGTTTAACTCTCGTGCCGTTGCTATCTTCATCTCACTTCTCGCTTTTCAGTTTAATGATGGTCGTTTTGGCCGCCTCTCCATCAAGCAGCTTCCCGTCTATTTCTACCGCCGGCGCCGCCGTGCAGCAACCCAGGCAGGGCACCGCTTCAAGATAACAGGCGGTGTCGGCGCCTTCCTTCTCGATGGTCTCCGTGAGTTCGCTCATCACCTCCGCACCGCGCCGCACGTGGCACGCGGTTCCCTGGCATACCCTGACCGCGTGCTTGGCCGGCCGCGGCTGCATGCTGAAGGCATGCCCGAAGTAGCTCACCGTCCTGAACACCTCGCTTAACGGCAGCTTCAGCCGGCTGCTTACCTGAAGCATGGCCTCAGCGGCAATGTGCCCTTCATCACGCTGTATGTCGTGCAGGATGGTAATCAGCGCCCCCTTCTCCTTTTTGTGCCGCTCGATCACTTCGTCCAGCTTCTTCATATCCATGAATGACTCCTGACATCGTTGAGATGGTACAAGATATCCCGCGCGAACGGGCAATTCAATTAGAGAAGCTAATAGTTTTATTGTCGAACCATCTTATAGTCCGGGTTCCGCCGCGCTGTCAAGTATAATTTTCGCGCTATGCGAAAAAAGCGAACGGCTGGAAGCTCTGCTAATCCTGGCCGACGATGTAGTCGCCTTCAAAACGGATTGACCTGATGTGAAGGCCTTTCACGTTTGCATAACCGGGATACACATCACCGCAGATCTCAATTTCCCTGCCTACCATGGGAACCAGTGTCGCCCAGGTAAAGAGTTTCTCCCCGCTCGACTTTTGTTTTTCGGTGAATACCCGGTGAATACGCAGGGCCTGCTCGCTTTCCGAGACTTTTTGGCCTTTCGGACAGGTGGGGTAATAGAGGGCGCCGTCCTTGGTCAGGATAAACAGCTTGCTGTTTCGCTCCGCGCTGATGGCAGCCGCACGGTTTTCTTCCTTGGTGTATGGCTGGCCGTAAGGCTTGTTTTGCGGCTCGGTGGTGCCATTAAAGAGTGAATTTCCTTCAACAATAACGCCGGTGATTATTTTCCCTTCCTGCTCAGCGGCTAAGAACTCCTGCTCTATCATCTTCATCCGCTCGGCATACGGTGTTTTATAGACCTCGGCTTCTTCCACTTCGCCTTCCGTCAGACATGCGCTGAGCATGGCCAGAAACATCATGGCAGGTAACAATTTCAAATATTTCATATCGACCTCCTTATGCAGTACGGTGCCTGATCAAATAGGTGTGAAATGTTACACGACATCCTTTGACTCGATCATTCCCTCTTTTTTCCGGCGCAAATCCTTTACAATGAGGTAGGTGGAAATCACAAAACCGGCTATGATAACCGACATAATCTTCCAGTTGATATGCACCCATGGCTCCTTGAGCATGCCCCACTTGGCCAGAATCTCCACGTCGTTCCAGAGAACAGTAACGGTGGGGATGGAGTAGCGCAGGTTGGCGCCAAACTTGTCATAACCGATGAGCTTGTACACCAGATAGAAGAAAACAGAAAAGGAGACAAAAAACAGCAAGTACGTGAACCAGGAATGCGGACCGAATATCTGATCGTCATAGGCAATCATCAGCAGCACATAGCCCGCCCAGGTGATCATGATGTATTCAAAAGCGGTGCGGGGCCCGTAATTGTCGATCTTTCCCGTAGCCACAACGCCCCGCATCAGCCGAAGCTTGCGCCTGAGGAAATAAATGAAGTTGCAGCGAACGCTCTCCTGGTAAATGAGATAGGTGAAAACCATGAGAAACGCCATGAAACTCCATTTCATCAGGCGGTACTCGGGATAGCTGCCGTTGAAGGTGTAGGTCACCCCGGTGCGGTGTCCTCCGTACATGAGGCTGTATTCCCAGGCAAACCAGAGGCCCAGGCCGCCCAATATGCCCCAGAAGCTTTGCCATCCGTCGCGCTTCAACCAGCGGGTCATATAAATGGTCAGAAACCCGATAATGGCGCAGGACCACGCATATTCATATTTTATGACCGGGTTATGCTTTTCAATCAGCACCATTACGATGTGGGCGATGGCGGCAAGCGCGAAAATCCACACCAGCGACACGGATGTATAGAACAGGGACTTGATGCTTACGACTTTTTGTTTTGCCATTGGCGTACCTCCTCTACCATTGTTCAGTGTGATGTTGCTGTGAGTGCGTTTGGGAATTAAACTAGATGTTTAGCCGGGTGGTTTTTATTAAGGTTAGTCGGGTGGCAAATGTATCATCTAAGGATGGCTGAAGGGCGTGGACAAGGGTATTATCACATACCTGCAGCGTGAAGGGATGGAGACAGGCGAGCCAGAGCGGGGCGGAAGCAAACTCTTTGTGCGGCAGATTGTTTTTCTGAAACTGCTGCTGCCCAATAACCAGTTGCTGGCATTTGCTCGCGGTGAAGGAATGGGCAACCGGGCACATGATAAAGTACACAAATGAAGGAATAATGAGGAAAATGGTGAGAAGCGCTATTTTTTTCAAGGGCATCCAGATGTCTCCCGCCGCGTCCGATCAGGGTCGTTTGATCCGTTTGTGGAGAGAACCCATGACCGGAATGAGCAATTGATACATTTCCTCAAACAGTTTCTTGCCGAACGGGGTAATTGCATAGTACTTGCGGTCAGCGCCGCGCTGCGAATGCTCCCGCTGGCTTTTTAAAAATCCCTGCTCTTCAAGCAAGCGCAGTTTCTTGTACAGATTGTTGCGATCGATATCAAAGGTGCCGCCGGTGATCTTCAGGATTTCATCCTTAATTTCATAGGCATAGCGCTGCTGCTGGGTAATCAGGTGGAGGATGACGAACTGGAGAAAGCCGCGCTTGAGATCAAACACAAGCTGCTTTGTCTGCTTTTCGATGGTGACCTGTTGATCCGCGATCATGGTTCGTATATCGGTTCGTCTTTTAAGAATAATTTGAATACTATAATTCTTAATGATGTATTCACTTACACTAATACTGTAGAAATACTTGTTTGTCAAGTGAAAAAAACAACCGCAAGCCGGAATCGCGGTTGTCCGGTGAATCTTCTTATTCTATCACGAGTTGTGCGCAATAATCAGGCAAAGGGTATGCGCCGGGAAGCCTCTTAAGCAAAGAATCCCGCCATGCGCATGGCGGGATTCTTTAATGGATTAAAGGTAAGCAGCGCCTTCAGCTATGCCTTTGCCTGACTCAATACCGAGTCGCATGCCAAGTAGAAGGCTTCGATGACGTGTTTCTGGTACTTGCCCACCGGCACGCCGTTATAGATCACGCGGGTCTTACCCTGCACCATCTCCCGGGAGTACGGCACCGACCAGTCGGGATAATCAACCGGCTCTTCAATGTCATATTTGTCGAAATGTTCAAAGCACTTCATGGCGTGATGCATGAGGGTGTCTGAATTTTCGGCGAAAAATTCTATGGGCAGGCCAATGGCGTAGTCATAATTGTCCTTAACCGCATTCAGATATGCGCGGTTGGTGGAAAGATACTTCTGCTGGGGGTCCCAGATGGGATCGGCAAATTCGTCCTGGCAGGTGACCACGTTGGTGCGGCCGAACTTGTATCCCTTGAGCATCTCCTTGACTTCTTCAAACAGCTTGTCGCGGTAAACCGGCGCCAGTTCCAGCCATGCCTCCCACTTGAAGGCATCCCAGGGCATGCCGTGCACGGTCACCGCCACGGTTACATCCTTGCCCGGGGGAATGGTGTCAAGCCGGTCCTTGAGCATGTCCAGGAACGCCTGTCGCAGCGGCTGATAGTTGCCCATCTGCGGTCCGATGATCACCTTGACTTTTTTTCCGGGGTGCTTCTGCTTCCATTCATCAATATATTCGAAGCAGTGGCGGAAGCCCGAATTGAATTCTTCGAAGTGGGAATACACCCCCATGGGGGCAATGAGAATGATGGTCTCGCAACCGGCATCCAGCAGCTCGTGGAGCTTCTGCTTCATTTCATAAAAAAACATGTTGGTTTCGGACCGGAATTCCACCGTGGGATATTTCTGGCGAAGCCGGTCGAAAGCGGTATTGATGATTTTGAAGCTTTCCTCCCAGTGGGGCAGCTTTCGCTGCTTGATGCCGCTTCCGTAGTAATAGAGGCGGGACTTGTTGCCGACCTTGCCGCAGAGCGACGGTTCCCCGCAGGGGCGCCCCTTGTAAAGAAAATAGCCGTGGTCAAGATAGATGCGCGATGAGGGCGGCACCCACGTCACCTTTCCCTCACGGTATTTCGCTATATACGGCGTGCCGTCAAGGTCGCGATCGTTGCCGAAGGCGTCCTCGAGGCGGGTGGGGGTGAATTCTTTTTGCGCGTGGGTGTGTGCCGGATCCAGCAGGGCCACGCCGGTGTCCTTGAGCGCCAGGATATTGAAGGGCCAGGGAACCACCGCTTTAAACACCTTATGGATGATGTTGTGGAAAAAAGCGTGGTTGTGGTTCGTGGGCATGATCAGGGCGGTGGCAAACACGCCGATCTTGCCTTCGGGCCGGGTGTCCTGGGTTTTAAAATACTCATAATAGTCAGGCTTCTTGGGCAGGTTCTTATACTTGAACAGTCCGTAGAAGCCGCCGATGATGGCCAGCAGCACTACCACAATGGTTATTACAATTGCCATGACCTTCCTCCTGTTTGTAACATGGTTAGACGTTGGGGATGCAGCAGCTGCAATAGGTTTAAAAAAGTATTCTGCCCTTACGGTTTGTTAATGGCGCAGGGCAGTCCGGCAGTGATTTCCGAATGCTCACGACTTCCGCTGATGGTCATTATATTCACCCGGGCTTTATTATACCATTCGACGGTCCCGGTTACCGCTCCGGTTTTGGAGAGGAACCATGCAAGGGTTGAGCGGGCTATGCGGTTTCGCGACTCATCATTTTTAAAAGCACCACAGAATGAACATTCGTCAATGGATACTTTCATGATACCATTGTCGCTGATTGACGCATCCAGAACCTGCCCCGCGGCGAAGCCCATGGCTTTGCTGTA
>CAZWCD010000029.1:20388-22788 GCA_964632275.1 uncultured Thermodesulfobacteriota bacterium | reverse complement strand
GCTCGCTGGTTCCCTTGCCGAAATCGGGCTCAATTTTGAACTCATAATATTTAAACAGGGTGCCCGAGAGGTAGATGCGCGCCCGGCTGACAAAAAACTGGTTGTTCTCCGGGTGGTCGCTGTTATACAGGCGCATGTCCGCATCCACCCTGCCCCCGATTTTCAAACTGAAATTCTTATCCGGCGTCTCCAGATAAAAGCCGTTCTTGTAGCCCACGTTGGGCATCTTCTCTTCACGGCTCTTCGCGTCTGCCACCGCCTGCTTCTGCTCCGCAATGACCTTCTTCTGTTCCTCAATCACCTTTTTTTCCGCGCCCAGCTCACTTTTCAAATCCTGGTACTGCTGACCGTTGATGATGCCTTTCTCCTGCAGAATATCCAGGAGCTTATCAACGGTGGTCTTGGATGCCTCTTCCCCGAAGGCGGGGGAGGAGAGTGAGACGATGAGCAACCCCGCGGCCATCAACCAACCATATATTCCTTTCTTTCGCATACAGTTCCCTCCGGTTATCCAATAGTGTTTCTGGCCATCATCGCATGACGCCGTGTGCGCATCATTGCGCTGCCGTCCCTATCGAGCATCACCCCGTCGCCAACCGAAAAGCCCGGTGCGCTACAGTGCATTCAGCCCCCAGCGGATCCTCATTTCCCGTTCCATCAGGCCGAAAACCACTTTGTCAACAATCAATCCCAGCGCCATGATCACCAGCATGACCGCAAACATCTGGCTTATGTCGTTAAGCTCGCGTCCCATCATCAGCAGGTGCCCCAGCCCCAGGCTCACATAGAGCATTTCCCCGGCCATCAAAGACCGCCAGGCAAAAGACCAGCCCAGCTTCATGCCGGTTATGATGGAAGGCATGGCCGCGGGGATGATGACGTACCAGAACCGCTTCAGACCCCGGGCGCCCATGGTTGAAGCGGCCCGGAGATAGATGGGAGGAATGTTCTTCACCCCGTCATCGGTGGCCAGGGTAATGCAAAACGCAGCGCCCATGATGACCACAAAATTAATGGCATTTTCATTTAACCCGAACCAGAGCAGACCCAGGGGAAACCAGCAGATGCTGGGCAGGCTTCGCAGCCCGTTGAGCAGGGGTCCGATGGTGCCGTCCAGTATCTTGAAGCTCCCGATGCAAAAGCCGATCACAATGCCGAGCACCAGGGAAATGCCAAAGCCCAGCAGGATGCGCTCCATGCTGATGCCGATGCCGATCAGGTAGGTTTTATCGTACAACCCGGCGGCCAGGGTTCTGAAGACCTGAAGCGGCGAGGGAAACAGGAAGGCTGGCCAGAGGCGCAGCCGGAATATTCCCTCCCAGATCAAAAGCAGCACAACGTAAAAGAGAATGACCCGTATGGCGCTACGCATCCTGAAGCTCCTCTTTCAATACGGTTTCAATTTCCCCCCGCAGTTCCTGCATCACCATGTTGGTAACCTTGATCACCTCGAGGCTTCCCAGCTTTCTCGGCCGCGGCAGGTCTATGGTGATATCCTTCTTTATTCGTCCGGGCCGCGCGCTCATCACCACCACCCGGTTGCCGAGGTACACCGCCTCGCGCACGTTGTGGGTCACAAATACAATGGTCTTCCTGGTGAGCGACCATAGCTCCTGCAGCTCCGCCTGCAGAATCTCGCGGCTCTGGGCGTCGAGCGAACAAAACGGCTCGTCCATCAGCAGTATGTCCGGGTTGCTTGACAGCGCGCGCGCCAGCGCCACCCGCTGCTTCATGCCTCCGGACAGCTCGTGGATATAGGCATGCTCAAAGGCGCTGAGGTGCACCATGCGCAGAAATTCGCGCGCCAGCGCCCTTCTCTTCTCCTTGGGCACGCCTTTCATTTTCATGCCGAACTCAACATTTCCCAGCACGGTAAGCCAGGGGAAAAGGGCGTGGTCCTGAAACATCACCACCCGGTCGGGGCCCGGTTCCCGGATGGGAGTGCCGTCCATCAGGACGGATCCCCGTTCCGGCTGCATCAGCCCGGCGATGATATTAAGCAGGGTTGACTTGCCGCATCCCGAGGGGCCGATGAGGCAGACAAACTCACCCTGTCGCACATCGAGCGAGATTTCCTCCAGGGCCATCACCCGGTTTTTTCGGCCGAGAAAGGTTTTGCCTACGCCGGCCAGCTGCAGTTTCATGCTCATGTCCTTACTCACCCGGCCTTCACGGCCCGGCAATCGGCGGCCGGTTCATTGCCGAAAGCACCGCCTGGAGATAAGAAAGGTCGTAAATCGAAGAAAGGTCCGGCTTCTCCTTGCCCAGGAAGCCCGCCTCATACGCCCAGTCCGCCGAGGTAAACAGCGAACTCTGGATGGGATCATAGGTAATCAGCGTTCGCGAAAAAGCCTCATCCAGGATCTGCTGCGGAAGCGACTTGCCGGTTAGGTTTTTTAT
>CAZWCD010000029.1:1596-20288 GCA_964632275.1 uncultured Thermodesulfobacteriota bacterium | reverse complement strand
AAAAAGCCTCATCCAGGATCTGCTGCGGAAGCGACTTGCCGGTTAGGTTTTTTATTTCGCCGTTGACGATGGCCTTCGCCTCCGCCGTATTGCTGTTGATCCATTCGGTCAGCTGGACATGTGCCTGAATCCACTTTTTCACCAGCTCCGGGTGCTTCTTTAAAAATTTGGTGTTGACGACGACGTGGGCGGTGACAAACTTTCCCTCCGGCCAGATGTCCCGTTCATCAAGGAACAGTTTGCCTCCCCCCTCTACCATCAGCCGCGCCACCCATGGCTCCTTGGTCCAGGCCCCGTCAATCTCCTTTTTCATGAAGAGGGTGAGCTGGTCGGGATTGGCCAGGGGAATCACCTGCACGTCGCCACCCTGCTCACTGATCACGTATCCGTTTTTCTTAAGCCAATTGCGGCAGGCGACGTCCTGGGTGTTCCCCAGCTGGGGGGTTGCGATTTTTTTTCCATGGAAGTCAGCCGGCGTGTTGATACCGCTGTCCTCCCGGACCACCAGTCCCGCTCCTCCGCTGGCGGCGCCGCAGACAATGCGCAACGACTCTCCCTTTGACTTGATGTAGCCGTTGATGGCGGGATTCGGACCGATGTAGGTAAGGTCAAGCTCGTCGGCGAACAGCGCTTCAATGGCCGAGGGCCCGGCATTAAACAATTTCCAGTCAATGGCAACATCCGGGCCGAGCAGGTCCTGGTATGTTCCCTTGACCTTGCCCACCAGCGCCTGGGAATGGACGATGTCGGGAAAATGACCGGCCCGGATCACCAGCGGTCCTTCCGATTTCTGCTTGCCGGAACATGCGGCGGTCGCAAGCATGCAAACGAATACCCACAGAAGCAGTTTGTTGTTTGTCATGATGTATCCTCCTTTGTGCATCGTACAGGTTATCCGTCGCTGCCGTTCAACCGGTTTCGAGCCCATGGGGTGTGGCTCCAAAGATGCTCTCCCTGAGCCACATACGAGCAGCCTAATCCATGTACCCGAGCTTTTTTAACCGCTCTCTTATTTCATCCATCTGTTCCTTTTGCTTGAGATGAATTTCCATGTCTTCAGCCTTGAGCACTTCATTTAAAACATCTTCAACATAGCTTTCCACAGAGGAATAGTGGGAATGCGCAATCTTTTCCTCAATTCTTCGCACCAGAGCCGCCGGCAGCGGGACAGCCTTCTTTTCTTCTTCCATCATCGTTCCTTATTGCATTTTCATCATGGCTGGCTTGATATACACAGAATCAAGCACTCTCTTGCGGATATAATAATACTATTATTGTAGTATTATAGGAGTATCAAAGATTTTGTCAAGAAAAATTTCTTCATTAATTATTTAATTGAACAATAAATTAATTTGTGCAAGAATCTGCATAAATGTGCAAAAGATTTCTTGAACCACCGCTTTGAAAAGAATGATTTCGGTACAGGAATTGCCAAGCCTTACGGTGAGGGAGGATGCATGAGCACGGCAGATCAAAAAGGGAGAGTGCAGAACGCCACCCTTTCTCCTACCCCCAGCTACAGCACCTTGATCAGGATTGAGCTTGACCGCAAGCCGGGGATGCTGGGAGCGGTGGCAACCGCCATCGGACATGTGGGGGGTATAATCGGGGAGGTGAGCATTGTCAGCCGGACGCGTGAAAAGACGATGCGGGATATGACGGTTGACGCGCGCAATGCCGAGCATGAAAAGCTCATCGTCAGCACCCTCAACACCATTCAAGGGGTCAGGGTGATTGAAGTCATTGACCGTACGTTCTTTGCCCACATCGGCGGCAAGATTGAAGTGACCAGCAAGATCCCGCTTGATTCGGTCGACAAGCTCTCCATGGCCTACACCCCCGGCGTTGCCCGGGTATGCCAGGCCATTCATGATGATCCATTACGGGCGTTTCAACTGACGATTAAACGGAATACCGTCGCGGTGGTGAGCGACGGCACGGCGGTTCTCGGCCTCGGTGACATCGGGCCGGAGGCGGCCATGCCGGTGATGGAGGGCAAGGCCATGCTGTTCAAGGAATTCGGCGGCGTCGACGCCTTCCCCATCTGCCTGAATACCAAGGATCCCGGGATGATCGTCGACATCGTTGCCAGCATCGCGCCCGGCTTCGGCGGCATCAACCTGGAGGACATTTCCGCTCCCCGCTGCTTTGACATCGAGCGGCAACTGATTGACCGCCTCGACATCCCGGTGTTCCATGACGATCAGCACGGCACGGCGGTGGTGGTGCTGGCGGCATTGCTCAATGCCCTGAAAATTGTCGGCAAGAAGCAGCAGGACATACAGGTGGTGTTGAGCGGCATAGGGGCGGCGGGGGTAGCCTGCAGCAAGATCCTCATGGCCGTGGGGGTTAGCCGCATCATCGGATGCGATCGGACCGGCGCCATTTACCGCGGCCGGAAAGAGGGAATGAACAGCGTCAAGGAATGGTACGCCGAGAACACCAACCCCGAGGGTCGCAAGGGAACGCTTTCCGAGGCTCTCCGGGGGGCTGATGTTTTTATCGGCGTCTCGGCGGCAAAGCTGCTCTGCGCGGACGACATCAAGGGGATGGCCAAAGATCCCATCGTCTTCGCCATGGCCAATCCCACGCCGGAAATCATGCCGGAGGAGGCGCAGCCCTATGCGAGGATCATGGCCACCGGCCGGTCCGATTATCCCAACCAGATCAACAACGTCCTCTGCTTCCCCGGGCTCTTTAAGGGCGCGCTGCGCTGCTATGCGACCAGGATTACCGAAGGCATGAAGATTGCCGCGGCGGAGGCCATCGCCCGCATCGTGACCGCCCGGGAGCTGAACGAGCAGTATATCATTCCCTCGGTGTTCAACAACCAAGTTGGCCATGCGGTGGCGCAGGCGGTGGAAACCGCCGCTTACGCTGAAGGGGTGGCCCGCAAGCACCCGGCCGACGCGTCCCTGTACCACGTCTCCTGAAGATATCGCCGTCGCGCCTCATCCCGCGCAGGTTCAGCCGCGGATGACGGCAGCGCAGGACGCAGCGTCGGGACACAGATCCGCCCGGCCTGATCGTCACCGTTTCGCCGTTGACCCCGCGCGGTGGACGTCGCAGCGGATGCTTCCCCGGCAACCTTTTGATTGCTATTTTTTTGCAAACAGTATACACTCGTGCCGCACGCTGGGCCGATGCGTGCAGAGGCGCGCCGCTGAGCGGTTCGGGCGCTGATGACATGACCATCGCCCCGCCTGATTTCCTTCCGGATGTTCCACCATGCACAGGGAGCTGAGCAATGAGCGCACACACATGGCCTTCCGGTTTGTCCCCGCATTTTTTGCCGCCACCCCGTTTCAGTTTGCTGCCGGCAGGACTCCCCGGCTTCCCGCTTCCGCACACGACCGGTGATCGCCCATGACCCAGATGCTGACCCTGACCATCGACGGACGAGAAGTCATCGTTCCCCGGGGAACGACCATCCTTGAAGCGGCGGAGAAGGCCGGGATAAAAATTCCCTCGCTCTGCCATGACAAGCGGCTGACCCCTTTCGGTTCCTGCCGCCTCTGCATGGTGGAATTGAAGGGCCGCGAGGGAAAGCTGCTGCCCGCCTGTTTCAACCCGGCGCGAAACGGCATGGAGGTGCTGACCGCCACCGCCGGGGTCATTGAGGCACGAAAAACCCAGCTCCAGCTCATTCTGCTGCATCATCCCCTGGAATGCCCCACCTGCGACCAGGCCGGCGCCTGCGCGCTGCAGGATCTGGTGTACGAATACGGCATCACCGACAACCCCTACCGGCTGGAAAAGCCGGAAGCCGGCATTGCCTTCGCGGTGAAGGAGAAGCTCCTGATCGGCTCCATGGCCAAACGGGAAAGCCGCCGCTGCATTCTCTGCGGCCGCTGCGTCCGGATATGCGAAGAGCTCCAGGGGGTCAAGGAAATTGATTTCGTCGGAAGGGGTTTTAAAACCATCATCGGCACCGACTTCGACCGCAGCCTGCAGTGTGAATTCTGCGGCCAGTGCATATCCACCTGTCCGGTCGGCGCCCTCACCACCTCACTCATCTCCCGCCATGCCCGCCAGTGGGAGCTCACCAAGGCGCCTTCGATCTGCCCCTATTGCGGGTGTGGCTGCACGCTCATACTGGGCATCAAGGATAACCGGGTGCGAACCGTCACCTCCGGCTACGACGCCGGCGCCAACTGCGGCAATCTCTGCGTCAAGGGCAGATACGGCTGGGAATATATCCACAGCGATGAACGGCTCACCACGCCGCTCCTGCGGAAGGAGGGTCGCCTGGCGCCCTGCTCCTGGGAAACGGCGCTGCAGGAAACCGCCAAAGGCCTTGAGCGCATCAGGCAGGCGCACGGCGCGGATGCCATCGGGACGATCGGCTCGGGCCGGCTGACCAACGAGGAAGCCTATCTGCTGCAGAAGTTCACCCGCGCCGCGCTGGGCACCAACAACGTCGACACCTCGGGCGGATTCACCTATGAGGGGCTTTTGGGCCTCAAGCAATGCCTCGGCTACCCGGCCATGACCAACTCCATCGCCGAACTGAGAGACGCCGAGGTGATTCTGGCGGTGCGAAGCGACCCCCAGGAGACCCACCCCATGGTCAAGCTGGAAGTGATTATGGCCCTCAACCGCAACCGGGCGTTCCTGATCGCCGCCAACAGCTATGAGACCTGGCTCCATGCCAGGGCCCACTGCCCCATCACCTATCGTCCCGGCACCGAGGTTGCGTTCCTCAACGGACTGATCAACATTATTTTTAAGGAACAGCTGGAAGACGCCGAGTTTATCGCGGAGCGCACCCGGGGATGCGAGGAACTGCGGCGCGCGGTCGCCGATTGCGACCCGGCGGCGGTGGCATCAATAACCGGCGTGCCGGCGGACCTGCTGGTGCTTGCAGCGCGGAAGTACGCCGGTTCTAAAAAGTCATCCATCTTGATTTCTTCGGGGCTGGGATTGCGCGGCGACGAAGCGGGCATTGCCCGTGCCGCGGCCTGTCTCGCCCTGATAACCGGCAACATCGGCAGGCCGTCGGCAGGCATCGCCCTGCTCTCCGAGAAGTGCAACTCCCAGGGGGTGCTGGACATGGGCCTGCTCCCCGGATACCTCCCCGGCTACCGTGACCTGCAGGACCAGGCGGAGCGCCGTGCCTTTGAAATTGCCTGGAATGCGCCGCTCTCGCCCAGCCCGGGACTCAGTGCCCTCGAGCAGCTGCGCGGTGCGGCAGAAGGCCGGGTAAAGGCGCTCTACATCGCGGGCGAAAACCCGCTCCTGTCCTACCCCGACCGCCGCCGCACCCTGCAGGCCCTGGAGCAGGCGGAGCTGGTGGTGGTGCAGGACCTGTTTCTCTCGGAAACCGCCGCGCAGGCCCACGTGGTCCTCCCGGTGGTGAGCCTCCCCGAGAAAGAGGGGACGGTCACCAGCGCCGAGCGCAGGGTACAGGCGTGCCGGCGAGCGCTTGATCCGCCGGCCGGAGGGAAAAGCGACGGGGATATCTTCATCGACCTCGCGCGCCGGCTCGGCTACGACATGCGCTGCCTTTATCCGCGGCAGGCGCTGCAGGAGATCGCCCCGCTGGTGCCGTTCTACAGCGGTATCGCACGCGAACCCATCCCCAATGCAGGTGTCCAGTGGCCCTGCGACCATGTCCACCAACAGGGCACCCCCCGTCTTTACCAGGACGGCTTTCCGCAGGGACGGGCAACCCTCGCGCCGGCACCGTATACGCCGGCCGCGGGCAGGGACGAGCGCAGCTATCCCTTCACCCTTGTCTCGGTTCCCTCCCTCTTTCATTCAGGATGCCTATCGCTCCGCGCCCGGGGGCTCACCGAAGTCGCCCCGCAGGCATGCGCCGAGCTGAACCGCGCTGACGCCTCCCGGCTTAAGATTGCCGCGGGCGACCGGATCACCATTGCCTCGGCGGGCGGCAGCATCACCGTCGATGCCGCCATATCCGAGCGCACGCCGCCGGGCATCGTACTCGTGCCGCATCACCCGGAGCGGCTGCGGACGAATCTGCTTACCGATGCCGCAGCACCGATCACCCGGGTAACCGTGGGGAAGGCATAGCCGGCGGGAACCACACACTAACAGCGCTGATTGCACCGACATGCCATTCGGGTTATCGCTCAGAAGCCGGATCGTCTTTTTCTTTCTGATTGTGGTCATCGCCGGGGGTTCGGTTGCCATGCTGCTGGGCATCAGCCTGTACGGGCGAACGGTGGTGAAGCGTGCCCACGTTCAGGTGAGCATGAACCTCAACTCGGCGCGGATGGTCTTCAGGCAGAAGGTGGACACGGTTGCCCTGCTCATGCAGTTCACCGCCCGACGGGGCGAGATCATCGAAGGGGTCGTGATGCGCAACCAGCCGGTTTTACAGCAGCTGCTTGAGCAGGTGCGAATGGACAACCATCTTGACTTCATCGGAGTAACCGACGAGCGGGGCATGGTGCTGGTGCGCGGTCGCTACCCCTATACCGCTGGGGATGATCAGGCCAATGATGAGATGATCAGCAAGGCGCTGTCCGGAGAATCGACCGCCGGCCCGCAGATTCTCTCCCAGGACCGGCTGATGCGCGAGGGGGACCGCCTCCCGGAACAGGCTTTCATGACCTTCGTGGAGACGCCTCGCTCACGGCCCCGCCCCCGGGAGAGCGAAACCAGCGGCATGGTTATCAAGGCGGCGGTCCCGGTCATTGACCGCGACGAGCGGTTCCGTGGGGTGCTCTACGGGGGGGTGCTGCTCAATCGCAACTACGATATCGTCGACCGGATCAAGAACAACGTCTACCGCGACGAGCAGTATGACGGCATGGAGATGGGAACCGCGGCGATTTTCCAGTGGGACGTGCGGGTTTCGACCAATGTGAAACACGCCTCCGGCCTGCGCGCCATCGGCACCCGCGCCTCGAGCGATGTCTACGCCAAGGTCCTGGAAAACGGCAAGCCATACATCGGCCGGGATTATGTGGTCTACGCCAATTACATCACCGCCTATGAGCCGCTGCTGGACACCCGGGGATCGATCATCGGCATGCTCTACGTGGGAACCCTGGAGCAGCCGTTCATCGACACGCGCAACCGGGTGATTCTGCTCTTCTGCGCCATCGCCCTGCTCGGCGTGCTCACCGCCATTGTCATCGGCTACTTTCTGGCGCGCAGCATCAGCAAGCCCATTGAAACCCTAGCCGGCGCCACCCTGGAGATTGCCGACGGCCACTTTCCCATGGACCTCGACATACCCTCCCAGGATGAGATCGGGCGCCTGGCATACCTGTTCGTTAACATGTCGCGCCACCTCAAGCAGACCCTGAGCGACCTGCAGGATCTGAACCGCAAGTACCTGGAGCTGCTGGGCTTTACCACCCACGAGCTCAAGCAGCCGCTGGGGGTACTCAAGGGCTATCTGATCATGCTGCAGGACGAAACGCTGGGCAAGCTCAGCACCGACAAGCAGCGCGAGGCCATCCTGGAGATGCGCAACAGCGTGAATATGCTCAATGACATGATTATGAAATACCTCCAGCTGTCCAAGATCGAGGCGGGCAAGCTGGTGGTGGAGAAAAGGCGCTTCCGCCTCTTTGACGAGGCCATCCGGCCGGTGCTCGAAGGCGAAAGCGCCTACCTGGCCATTAAAAAGATGCGCATGGTCATTGAGAACGAGGCTGATCTTCGCGAGTTGGAACTGTATGCCGACCCTACCCTGATGCGCATCGTGTTCAGCAACCTGATCACCAATGCCATTAAGTACGGGTTTGAGGGCGGCGTTATTACCATGGGACATGCGGAATCGTCGGGCGGGCATCGCTTCCATGTGCGCAATGAGGGGTACGGCATCCCCGGCGACAAGCGCGACGCGATATTTGAAAAATTCGTCCGGGTGGACATGAAAGAGCTGGGGAGGCAAGTGGGAACGGGCCTCGGCCTCTATAACACCAGGCAGATTGTGGAAAAGCACGGCGGCAGCATCTGGGCTGAATCGGAGGAGGGCAAGTGGGCGGATTTCTTCTTCACCCTGCCCGCGGATGACCAGCCCGCCGCCGCGCCGGGCACCTAAGACATGATGGGGGAAATCTGATGGCGAACGTGCAGTACGATGAAACCGCCGGGAGGTTCGTCGCCCGGCTGGATGATGAGGATTATCGCCGGCTCGATGAAATTATCGCGCGCTACCGGGACAAGCCCGGGCACCTCATACCGGCGCTCAAGGACGCCCAGGCCCTGTTCGGCTTTCTTCCCATGGAGGTGCAGCACTATCTGGGAAAGGGGCTGAAAATAGCCTCAAGCCACATTTACGGCGTGGTCACCTTTTACGCCTTCTTTACCACCGTTCCCCGGGGGCGGCATGTGGTGCGCTGCTGCATGGGAACGGCATGCTATGTAAAGAGCGCACAGGAGATAGTCAATAAGGTGGAAAACACCCTTAATATCAAGGTGGGAGAAATCACCAAAGATCTCTCCTTTTCTCTTGAGGTGGTTCGCTGTGCAGGCGCTTGCGGGCTGGCACCGGTGATGTTTATCGATGACGATGTGCATGGCATGCTGGAACCTGATAAAATCGACAGCATCCTGGGGAAGTATTGATCACTCGGGCGTGATGGCACACCGCATGTATAGAAAGGAGCAGGAGGTGAAAAAGTCTCGGTCCCATATAATGGTGTGTTCCGGCACAGGGTGTGTCGCCAGCGGTATCGGACTGGTCAAAGAGTGCCTGGAGAAAGAATTGGCCCGTCGCGATCTGCAGCGTGAAATAGAGGTTATCCCCACCGGGTGCAATGGATTCTGCGCCCTGGGTCCGGTTATGGTGGTATATCCGGAAGGCATATTTTATGTACAGGTCAAGCCGGACGATATCCCCCACCTGGTGGAGGAACATTTTCTGAAAGGGAGACCGGTTGAAAAACTCATGTATAAGGAACCGGTGCAAAAAACCACGGTCCCCCTGATGAGGGACATACAATTCTTTAAACATCAACGACTGATTGTGCTGAGGAACCGGGGACTGATTAATCCGGAACATATCGAGGAGTACATCGCGCGGGATGGATACTTTGCCCTCTCTCAGGTCTTGGGTTCCATGACCCCCGAGGAAGTCATTGAAGAAATAAAGCGCTCAGGGCTCCGGGGAAGAGGGGGCGGCGGTTTTCCCACGGGACAAAAGTGGGAAGAGGTGAGAAAATATAACCGCTTTCCTAAATACACCATTTGCAATGGTGACGAGGGTGATCCGGGGGCCTTTATGGATAGATCGGTTCTGGAATCCGATCCCCATTCCGTCCTGGAAGGAATGACCATCTCCGCGTATGCCATGGGGGCTCATGACGGCTTTATTTATGTGCGGGCAGAGTATCCGCTTGCCATTGAACGATTGGAAATAGCCATACAACAGGCACGGGCGCTGGGTCTGATGGGTAAAGATATTCTCGGCAGCGGTTTTGACTTTGATATCTCCATCTACCCGGGTGCGGGTGCATTTGTCTGCGGAGAATCAACCGCCCTTATGTACTCTTTGGAAGGAAGGCGCGGAATGCCCCGGATTAAACCGCCGCGCTCTGCGGAGGCGGGATTGTGGGGCATGCCCACCAACCTCAATAATGTTGAGACCTTCGCCAATGTGCCTTCAATCATACGCAACGGGGCCTCATGGTTTGCCTCGATCGGCACTGCAGGAAGCACAGGCACCAAGGTGTTTGCCTTAACCGGCGCCATCAACAATGTGGGTTTGGTGGAAGTGCCCATGGGAACGACGCTGCGCACCCTGGTCTTTGATATCGGAGGAGGAATCCCCCACAACCGGCAATTCAAGGCAGCTCAGATGGGAGGCCCTTCGGGGGGCTGTGTCCCTGAAATACTGCTGGATACGCCCATTGACTTCGACTCGCTCACCCAGGCCGGCGCCATGATGGGATCGGGCGGCGTTGTTATAATGGATGAGAGAACCTGCATGGTGGATACGGCCAAATTTTTTACCGAATTTTCGGTCGACGAGTCGTGCGGCAAGTGTGCGCCCTGCCGGGAGGGCCTGAAGGTGATGCTGGACAAGCTCACCGCCATAACCGGAGGGAGCGGTGAACCCGGCGACATCGCCTTTCTGGAAAGGCTCGCCCGCCACATTCAAAAGACCTCGCACTGCGGCCTGGGCCAGACCGCCCCGAACCCGGTCCTCTCCACCATCCGCTATTTCCGCCATGAGTACGAGGCGCACATCCTTGAGAAGCGCTGCCCGGCGCTGGTATGCGCCAAGCTGATCCGTTTCAGGGTGAAGGAGGATGCATGCAAAATGTGCGGGCTCTGCTTCAAGGCCTGCCCGGCGCACGCCATCCGCTGGGAGAAGAAGCAGCCCGCCTTTATCGACCGGTCCGTCTGCACGCGCTGCCGGAGCTGCATCAGGGCCTGTAAATTCGGCGCCATTGAGTAACCGGGCGGTCTCCGCCGCCAAGCGGCGTGACGCGCCCCACCGCAAGGGTCCCGTTCATGCAATTTAAAAACCTTTCGCTGCGAACCAAGCTGGCCTTCAGCTTCATTTTCGTGGTCATTACGGTCGGCCTGGCCTCCTCCCTGGTCGGCATCAGAATGCTGGCCAACGAGGTGATCAAGGGCGGTGAGCTGAAGGTCAAGATTGACCTTAATTCCGCCTGGATGGTCTACCAGGAGCGTCTGAAGGACATTGAGTCGGTCATCCGCTTCACCTCGGAGCGTTTTTTCATGCGGGAAGGCATGACCGCATCCGACCTCAGCGGACTGCGGCGGGAGCTGGAACGGGTGCGCATTGAAAACAATCTGGACATTTTTACCCTGACCGACGGAAGCGGCAAAGTGCTGCTGCGCTCCCGGGAACCGTATGTTTCCGGCGATGATCAGTCCAACGATGAAATAGTGGCCATTGCCCTTCGGGAGAAACGCATGGTCTCCGGTACGGAGATCCTGTCGCAGGAGGAGCTTGCCAAGGAGGGACCGGAGCTGGTGGACAAGGCATTTATGGCCTTCATCCCCACCCCGCAGGAAAAACCCCGGGTAAAAGACCATGAAACCGCGGGCATGGTGCTCAAGGCGGCCGCCCCGGTTCTGAACGCCGACAAAAAAATAATGGGGGTTCTGTACGGGGCTCATCTCCTCAACCGTGACTACGCCATCGTTGACCGTATGAAGGATATCGTGTACAAGGGAATGAAGTACAAGGGGAAGGATGTCGGCGCCGCCACCATCACCCAGTGGGATGTCAGAATTTCCACCAACGTGCAGACGGCAGACGGGCTCCGCGCCATCGGCACCCGGGCGTCCCGCGAGGTATACGAGAAGGTGCTGGATAACGGCCAGCCCTTCATGGGGGTAACCCATCTCGCCAACACCAAGTATATTGCCGTCTACGAGCCCATCATGAACATCCGCGACGAAGTCATCGGCATGCTCTCGGTGGGCATCCTGGATGCGCCCTTCACCAACAAGCGCAACGAGCTGGTGGCGGGCTTCTTTGCCGTGGCGCTGCTGGGCATTGTCATGGCGCTGCTGACGGTGGTGTTCGTCACCTCGCGCATTACCCGCCCCCTCGCCACCCTGGGCACGGCCACCGAAAAGATCGCCCAGGGCGATCTGCTCTACGAGGTCCCGGTTGAGTCGGGAGACGAGCTGGGACGGCTGGCCAGCGCCTTCAATAAAATGACCCGGGCGCTTGCCGCGTCAAAGCAGGAGCTGCTGCGCAGAAGCGAGGACCTGGAAGAGGCCAACCGCAACCTCAGGACCGCGCAGACCAAGCTGGTTCAGACCGAGAAGCTTTCATCGCTGGGGCAGCTCGCCGCCGGGGTGGCGCATGAGCTCAACAATCCCCTCACCGGCATCATGACCTTCGCCCACCTGCTGCGCAAGTCCGTCGCCGACGAGGCGGCCCGGGCGGATCTGGATATCATCATACGGGAAACCACCCGCTGCCGGGAAATTATCAAGGGCATTCTCGATTTTTCCCGCGAGACATCGCCGCAGCAGAAGCTGTGCAGCGTCAATGCCATCATCGCCCGCACCCTCGCCATTCTCGAACCGCAATGGCTGTTCCACAACATCCGCATCGAGAAACAGCTGGACGAGCGGATGCCCGACATCTGGATCGACGACAACCAGATCCAGCAGGTGCTGATCAATATCTCGCTCAACGCGGCCGAGGCCATGAACGGGGAAGGCACCCTGACCGTGGCCAGCGCGATCGGCCGGGGGGGCGAGTATATCGAGGTGCGCATAGCCGACACCGGATCGGGCATTCCGCCCGAGCACCTCACAAAAATATTCGACCCCTTTTTCACCACCAAGGACCCGCAAAAGGGAACCGGGCTGGGCCTTGCCATCAGCTACGGCATCATTCGGAAGCACCAGGGCGACATCACCGTCGAGAGCGCCCTGGGCAAGGGGACCACATTCATCATTACGCTGCCGGCGGCCGGCAACGCGCCGGGAGCGCCGCAGGGCGCCTGACCCCGGCGGGCAGCTGCGCGGGAGGAGAGAACCATGAGCCACACCAAGGCATCCATACTGGTGATCGACGACGAAAGCATTGTACAGGAAAGCTGCAGACGCATTCTCATTCCGGAAGGATATGCGGTGGAAAGCGCCTACACCGGGCAGGAGGGGCTGGGCAAGCTGGCCGACGCCTCCTTTGACCTGGTGATCACCGATCTGAAAATGCCCGGCATCAGCGGCATGGAGGCGCTCAAAAAAATCAAGCAGGATGATCCCGACATCGGCATCATCATGATCACCGGCTACTCCACCGCCGAAACCGCGGTGGAGGCCATGAAGCTGGGCGCCTTCGACTACCTTCCCAAGCCGTTTACCCCCGACGAGCTGATGGCCGCGGTCTCCAAGGCAGTGGAAAAGAAACGGCTCCTCCTGGAAACCAAGCATCTGGAGCAGGCCTACCGGGACGCGGCCGCCGCCATCAGTTCATCGCTCAACTTAAACGAGGTGCTCACGCTTATCGCCAGGAGCGTGACCAGCCTGCTCCGGTTCAAAGCCTGCAGCGTCCACCTGCTCGACGCGGAAAATCATACCCTCAGGATCAAGGCGAGTTCCGGCCTCAGCGACAGCTATCTCGAACGCACATCCCGCGACCGGGATGAGGCCATGCAGGAGGCCTTCGAGGGCAGGACCGTCTACATCCCCGATGCCCGCACCGACGGCCGCATCCCCCATCAGGCCGAGGTGCGCAGCGAGGGGATCGTCTCCATGCTCACCATTCCGCTCAAGGTGAAGAACGCGGTGATCGGCGTGCTGCGCGCCTATACCGAGGACGCCCACCGCTTTGATGAAAAGGAGTCGGACCTGCTGCAAAAACTGGCGGCACAGGCGGGCATCGCCGTGACCAACGCCCGGCTCTATCAGGAGGTAAAGCAGGATTACGAGAGCCTGCGCAAGGATCTGCCGCCGCCGTTGAAAGACCGCAGCTCATGAGACCGCCGTCGCCCGCCGCCCGGTCAGCGGCGCGGCCGTCCGCGCATCAGCGCACTTCAGGGAGGAACTCCTCATGGCCGAAGAACTGATCAGCATTCTCATTATTGACGATGAAACCATCATTCACCAAAGCTGCGCCCGGATCCTGCGCGGAGAGGGCTACGAGATCGACTCGGCGATGAACGGGCAGGAGGCGCTGCAGAAGCTCAAGGACAAGCGCTACCACCTGGTGCTGAGCGACATTAAAATGCCAGGCATGGACGGGGTGCAGACCCTGGAGCTGATGAAGCAGCACGCACCGGACATCACCGTCATCATGTTCACCGGCTTTGCCTCGGTCGAGACCGCCCGCGCCACCATGAAGCTGGGGGCCTTTGATTACCTGCCCAAGCCCTTCACTCCCGAGGAGCTGCTCGCGGCGGTGCGCAAGGCCCTGGCCAGTGAGCGCGCCGCGCGAGACGGGCGCGAGCGGGAGGCCCGCTTCCAGCGGCTGCAGCAGAGCATTCATGCCACGCTCAACCTGCGCGAGGTGCTCAATCTCATCGTCAGCGGCGTGACCGGCATCTTCGCGGTCAAGGGGTGCGCCATCAGCCTGCTCGACCGCAAGCGGGAGTTTTTTAAGGTATGCGCGTCGTCCGGCCTCAGCAGCGCCTATCTGCAAAAGGGGCCCATTGCCGCCGACCGCTACCTCTCCACCGT
This sequence comes from uncultured Thermodesulfobacteriota bacterium, assembly GCA_964632275.1. Lineage (GTDB taxonomy): Bacteria > Desulfobacterota > WTBG01 > WTBG01 > WTBG01 > CAZWCD01. The sequence continues at coordinate 6,188 of CAZWCD010000029.1, read as the reverse complement.
GCTCGCCGGCAACCCCGACAGCATTGTTGACGTCAGCACCGCCCCGCAGGCGGACCATCTCTATGCTGCGCAGCAGGAAGGCATCGCCTCGATCTTCTCATTCCCGCTCAAGCTGAAGCAGGAGGTCATCGGCATGATCCGCATCTACAGCGGCGAGCCGCGGGAATTCAGCGCAGGCGAGATTGATTTTCTCAACCGCTTTATCGAGCAGGCATCAATCGCTTTAGAAAATGCCCGCACCTATGAGGACGTGCGCGAGCGCTACGAATCGCTCAAGGATGATCTCTGGGAATGGTGCGAGTATGATTCGCAGAAAATCAGCTAACCCAAGGAGGAGACCGTATGTCGGAAGGAAAGGCCCGGATTCTGATTATCGACGACCAGCCCAGCGAGGTCAAGATGGTCCGCATGGCGCTGGAGATGGCGGGATATGAAGTCGCGCACGCGTATAACGGCAGGGAGGGGCTGGAAAAGGCCTGCGCCGAAAAGCCGGACCTGATCATTCTCGATGTGATGATGCCGGAGAAGGACGGATTCGTCGCCTGCGGGGATCTCAAGACCAACCCCGCCACCACCGCCATACCGATCATTGTGATGACCAGCGTGGAAAGCAGCTCGCTCATCTTTCCCGACGCGGAGAACGCCGCGGGCGCGCCCCATGCCAACGAGTACATCGACAAGCCGGTTGACCCCAACTTCTTGCTGAAGCGGGTGGAACGCCTGCTCAAAAAGGGCTGACCGCCCGCTCCCGTGTCCGCCCCGGTCGCGGGTCATTGATTCCTTCATTGATAGACAGGCGGCGCACACGCCACACAACCTGCTCAATGCGCCGCACCAAATGTGCGCCAGGGCGTGATGGCCCGCATTCCGGCTTCATTTCCTGGCAGCTCATGCATGCATTCCGCGCCCGCGCATATTCCGTGCCGGGCGCGTTTGTAAAATTAATCGCCTCCCCGTATTATATTCTTGCATAATAAAATTTTTGTGGTAGTTTACCTCGCCGAACACGTGAGACAGTGACGCCGAACCTGCACAAATCAAGGGAGTTGTTGAAAATATTTTCCGCAGGCTGTTCAAAAACATCCAGATGCACGGCACATGAAATCCTGAGGCATGAGGCGTACCGGCACGTACGCTGCAATGACGAAGGATGAGGGTGTAACGCAGGGGATGGGCGTTTTGCAACAGCCTGCTGGGGGATACCATGCCCAAACGCACTGACATTCGCAAGATAATGATTATCGGATCCGGTCCCATCGTGATCGGGCAGGCGTGCGAGTTTGACTATTCCGGCACCCAGGCCTGCAAGGCGCTGCGCAGCCTGGGTTACGAAATCGTGCTGGCCAACTCCAATCCCGCCACCATCATGACCGACCCGGGCATGGCCGATATCACCTATCTGGAGCCGCTGACGGTTGAATCCATGACCAAGATCATCGAGAAGGAGCGTCCCGACGCGCTCCTCCCCAACTTGGGAGGCCAGTCGGGGCTCAACCTCTCGTCGGAGCTTGCCCGCGCCGGCGTGCTTGACCAATACGGGGTCAAGGTCATCGGCGTTCAGATTGACGCGATCGAACGCGGCGAGGACCGCCAAGCCTTCAAGGACACCATGAACAAGCTGGGCATCGACATGCCCCGCAGCGCCGTTGCCAACACCCTTGAGGAGGCGGAAAAAATCGTCGCCGACATCGGGCTGCCCTGTGTCATCCGGCCCGCCTACACCATGGGGGGCACCGGCGGCGGCCTGGTGTATAACATAGAGGAGTTTCGCACCATCGCCGCGCGGGGGCTGCAGGCCAGCCTAGTGGGCCAGATCCTGGTGGAGGAATCGGTGCTGGGCTGGGAGGAACTGGAGCTGGAAGTGGTGCGCGACGCAAAAAATCAGATGATCACCGTGTGCTTTATCGAAAACGTCGACGCCATGGGGGTGCACACCGGCGACAGCTACTGCACCGCGCCCATGCTCACCATCGCCCCGGAGCTGCAGGAGCGCCTGCAGAACCATTCGTATGCCGTGGTGGAATCCATCGGGGTCATCGGGGGCACCAACATCCAGTTCGCCCATGATCCCGTGACCGACCGGGTGGTTATCATTGAAATCAACCCCCGCACCTCGCGCTCCTCGGCGCTCGCCTCCAAGGCCACCGGCTTTCCCATTGCCTACGTCTCCTCACTTCTGGCCGGCGGGCTGACCCTCGACGAAATCCCCTACTGGCGCGACGGCACCCTGGATAAATACACGCCCTCGGGCGACTACGTGGTGGTCAAGTTCGCCCGCTGGGCCTTCGAGAAGTTCGAAGGGCTGGAGGATCGCCTGGGCACGCAGATGAAGGCGGTGGGCGAGGTAATGAGCATCGGCAAAAATTACAAGGAGGCCTTTCAGAAGGCCATCCGCTCCCGGGAGGACGGCCGATACGGCCTCGGGTTCGCGAAGGATTATCACAAGCGTTCGCTGGACGAGTTGATGGCCCTGCTCAAGGAGCCGTCAAGCGAGCGGCAGTTTATCATGTACGAGGCCCTGCGCAAGGGCGCCTCGCCGGAGGCGCTTTTCGAGAAAACCCACATCAAGACCTGGTTTATCAGGCAGATGCAGGAGCTGGTGGAGCTGGAGGAGCGGCTGCTGGCATGCAAGGGCAAGGAGCTTCCCGAGGCGCTGCTGGTCCAGGCAAAGAAGGACGGCTTCGCCGACCGCTATCTGGCGAAGCTGCTGGACCTGCCGGAAAAGGAGATTCGCGCCCGGCGCGCCCGGCTGGGCGTGGTGGAAGGCTGGCACCCGGTACCGGTGAGCGGGGTTGAAGACGCGGCCTACTACTACTCCACCTACAACGCCCCCGACGTGACCACGGTGTCGCCCAACCGGAAGGTGATGGTTCTCGGCGGAGGGCCCAATCGCATCGGCCAGGGAATCGAGTTCGACTACTGCTGCGTGCATGCCGCCTTCGCCCTGCGCGATGTGGGCATTGAATCGATAATGGTCAACTGCAATCCCGAAACCGTCTCCACCGACTATGACACCTCCAACAAGCTCTATTTTGAGCCGCTGACGGTGGAAGACGTGCTCAGTATTTATGAAAAGGAAAAGCCGGTGGGCATCATCTGCCAGTTCGGCGGCCAGACGCCGCTCAACATTGCCGCCGAGCTGGAGGAGGCCGGCGCCGTCATCATCGGCACCTCGGTGGAAACCATCGAATTGGCCGAGGACCGCGACCGCTTCCGCCAGAAGATGCAGAAGCTCAAGATACCCCAGCCCGAAAGCGGCATGGCCAGCACCCTGGAGCAGGCAACCGCCATTGCCGAGCGCATCGGCTACCCGCTGATGGTGCGCCCCTCCTTTGTGCTGGGCGGTCGGGCCATGGAAATTGTCCACGATGAGTCCATGCTCAAGCGCTATGTCAAGGCGGCGGTGGATATTTCGCCGGAGCGCCCCATCCTCATCGACAAGTTCCTGGACAACGCCATCGAGGCCGAGGCCGACGCCATCGCCGACGGGGTTGAGGTGTTTGTCCCCGCGGTGATGGAGCACATTGAGGAGGCAGGCATCCATTCCGGCGATTCCGCCTGTGTGATACCGCCCATCACCATTCCCGCCAAGCACATCGAAACCATCATCGAATACACCCGGACCATTGCCCTGGAGCTGAAGGTGGTCGGGCTGATGAACATACAATATGCCATCTACCGGGACATGGTGTACATCCTTGAGGCCAATCCGCGCGCCAGCCGGACCGTGCCCCTGGTGAGCAAGGTGTGCGGCATCTCCATGGCCCGCATCGCCACCCAGCTGATGCTCGGCAAGCGGCTCAAGGACCTCAACCTGCAATCGCGGCCGCTCTCCCACTACGGGGTGAAGGAGGCGGTGTTCCCCTTCTATTTCTATCCCGAGGTGGATCCGGTCCTGGGGCCCGAAATGCGTTCCACCGGTGAGGTGCTGGGGATGGCTGCATCATTCGGCATGGCCTACTTCAAGGCGCAGGACGCGGCCCAGAGCCGACTTCCTCTGGCGGGTACGGTACTGATCACCGTCGCCGACAAGGACAAGTCCGCGGTCATCGATGTGGCAAGGCGCTTCCAGGGCCTCGGATTCGCCATTATGGCCACCGGCGGCACGCGGGAGGCGCTCGCCGCGCACGGCATTCCCTCTCAGCAGGTTAACAAGATGCATGAGAGCCGCCCCCACATCGCCGACCTGATCAAAAACGGCGACATTCAGATCGTCATCAATACGCCGCGCGGCAAGGCCAGCAAGGCGGACGATTCATATATTCGCAAGGCGGCCATTCGATACAAGGTGCCCTACGTTACCACGGTGGCCGCGGCACTGGCCGCCGCCAAGGGCATCGAGGCCTGCAAAAACAGCCCGGCGGAGGTCAAATCGCTGCAGGGCCATCACGCGGACTTTCGTTAACCCTCACTTGCATCGTGCAAAGGAGCTGCCGTGGGCGGATTCTTCGGGGCTGTCTCAAAGCAGGACTGCGTTTCATCCCTTTTTTACGGGACCGACTATCATTCCCATCTCGGCACCCGTCGCGGAGGGCTCGCCACCATCAACGACGGCCGGTTCACCCGGTTCATTCATGACATCAGCAACTCGC
>CAZWCD010000029.1:0-1496 GCA_964632275.1 uncultured Thermodesulfobacteriota bacterium | reverse complement strand
GCCACCATCAACGACGGCCGGTTCACCCGGTTCATTCATGACATCAGCAACTCGCCCTTCCGGAGCAAGTTCGAATACGACATAACCACCATGCACGGCAGAACCGGCATCGGCATCATCAGCGATTACGAGGATCAGCCGCTGATCATCGGCTCGCACCTCGGCCGCTACGCCATGGTCACGGTAGGCGTGGTGAAGAACGCCGCGGCCCTGGCCCAGCAGGCCTTCCGCAAGCGGGGCATCCATTTCTCCGAGATGAGCGGAAACGAGATCAATCCCACCGAGCTGATCGCCACCCTCATCGACCAGGAGGAAAGCTTTGAGCAGGGCCTAAAAAACGCGCAGGAGCAAATCGAGGGATCCTGCTCGCTGCTGCTGCTCACCGAAAAGGGGATCTATGCCGCACGCGACCGCTATGGCCGGACCCCGGTGATTATCGGCAGGGGTCCTGACGGATTTGCCGTCACCATGGAAACATCCGCCCTCCCCAATCTCGGCTATTCGGTGGTACGGGACCTGGGCCCGGGGGAAACGGTGCTGCTCACCCCCGAGGGCATTGAGCCGAAGAACCCACCCACTACTGATTTGCACATCTGCAGCTTCCTCTGGATTTATTACGGCTACCCGGCGTCCAGCTACGAGGGGATCAATGTTGAGGCCACCCGCTATCGCTGCGGCGCCGCACTGGCGGAGGATGAATCGGTTACGGTTGATTCGGTGTCCGGCATTCCCGACTCGGGCATTGCCCACGCCTTGGGCTTTGCCGCAAAGTCACGCCTGCGCTATTCCCGCCCATTCGTCAAATACACGCCCACCTGGCCACGCAGCTTCATGCCCCAGCAGCAATACACCCGGGACCTGATCGCGCGGATGAAATTGATTCCCATCAAGGAACTGACCGAGGGCAAGCGCCTGCTCTTCTGCGACGATTCCATCGTCCGGGGAACCCAGCTCCGGGTCACCCTGGAACGCCTCTATGAATACGGCGCGAGAGAGATCCACCTTCGACCCGCCTGTCCTCCCCTCATCTTCGGCTGCAAGTTTCTCAACTTCTCCCGCTTCCGCTCCGAGCTGGACCTGGCCGCGCGCAAGGCGATCATCGAACTGGAGGAAGACGGTCCGCAGAAGCCGCTCGAAACCTACGCCGATGAATCATCCGGGGAATACGAGGCCATGGTGCAGTTGATTGGTAAAAAGATCGGCGTGACCTCCCTGCGCTACCAGCAATTGCCGAAGATGATTAAGGCCATCGGCCTGCCGCAGGACCAGGTGTGCACCTACTGCTGGACCGGGAAAAGCAAGGGCATCCCTTCAACGTCATAGAGTCACATCTTCTATGGGTTGACAAAGGCCGCCAAAAGGGCTATAAGAATTGCACTTCTATTTCTAGTTTGGCTTGTGTCATCAGGCGATTCACGGTGAGCCGCTAGCTCAGTTGGTAGAGCAACGGACTTTTAATCCGTAGGTCGTGGGTTCGATCCCCGCGCGGCTCACCA
>CAZWCD010000028.1:0-23034 GCA_964632275.1 uncultured Thermodesulfobacteriota bacterium | reverse complement strand
TCTTTGTGTTATGGTAGCATCCGCTGTAAACAACTACCCCGTGCAAGCAATGATATTCGCCAGGAGATGCACATGCTGACTGATCCGTTCCTGATTGACCTCAAGAAAAAATACATTGAAACCATCACCCGCTTCAACCAGGGCGCTCCCCTTGAAACGCGGCAATGGGATTTCACGACGAAAGTCGGGAAGGTGGAGGTCAATACCAGCAGGGGCCCGGTATTCGAAAAGGCCTGCGTGTCCAGCATAACCGCCCGGGTGACCATACCCGGCAGAGACTACGAAAGCAGCATCCAGTGGCTCGGGGTGCAGACGTTCCCGGCCAATCCCTGTGTTCCCCTCATCATGGGCGTCTATGAACACGTCTCCGAGATGGGCACGGAGCATACCCCCGGCTACTATGACATTTATCCGGTCATTTCATTTGAGGAAGACCGGACCTATGCGGGGAAGGAAAGGGAAGCGGTGGCGAAAAAGCACGGCAAAGCGCTGCAGGACCTGGCAGAAGGCTATAAAAAAATGTTCCAGCTGAAAAAGGCCGGCACCGGGGTGGGCTACGGCGTGGGCATGGCGTTTGAGCCGGAGGAAGAGGATTTTGCTTACTTTCACGATGCCGCCCTCGCCCTGTTCACCGTTTACTTTACGCTGGTGGACAAAAGAAAGTCGATGGCGCCGACGGCGGTACAGGTGGAGGCGATGTTCAGACAGCGTGCGGAGTGGATCCGCTTCAACTTCATGGAAAACCGCTTTTTCCTGGGCGGCATGCAGTTCGGCGCCCCCCCGGAAAGCTTCATGCTTCATAATCTTCCCCCGGTGGTAAAATTTTAGCAGGCGGTTGAAAAAGTCGTGGCGCAGGATGATAAAGATTGCTGAATACCATGTGGCCCCCTCCCCTTTGAGCCACGAATCAGACGGTTGTTGTTCAACCGCCTGCTGGACATGGCGGCAGTGCGTTTCAGCTTTCTGCGGCGCAGGGAAATATTTTATTTACAACCCGTATCAATGGTGATATGGAAATTATCTGAAGCAGCAATCAGGATACCGGCAGAGAGTATTCAGACCAATCATCAGAGGAGGTAGCCACTAATGTTTGATTACGATGTGATAATTGCGGGGTGCGGTCCGGCCGGGCTTATGGCGGCTGCTGAACTGCAGGCAAAGGGGATCAGCGTGCTCGGCATCGATCGAAAGCCGCAGCTTGATCAGAACGTGAGATCAGCCTCCGGTTTTTGCATGGACGACCAGGACTTTAACGGGGAAAACGTCAAGCTGGAGCCGTTAAACGGCAAGACCAAAATTACCTACACCAAATGCGGTTTTTCCCTTGAATATTCGGCTTTCATGGAAGGCATCCACCACAGCCATATTATTTCAAATTCCGGGAGCCACTTTCAGGCCACCTCCCGCATCAAACCCTTCTACCATCTCTTCAACCCCACCACCTGGCTCTCCGATCGCTACAAGCACGCAAAAAAACAGGGCGCTCACTTCATGACCGGCACCACCTTTCTGCGGGCAAAGGAGATCACCGGAGGGGTGGAGCTGACCCTGAGGACCAAGGGAAAAACCACCACCAAAACCTGCAGAAAGCTGATCGCCTCCGACGGCCTTTCCTCCCGCATCGCCCGGACCATGGGGTTCAACCGCAACCGCATCTGTTTCGGCAAGGGACCGACCATTGAATACGAGATCATTAAGGCTGACTGCCCGCTTGACCGCGGGGACATGTACTTTACCGGCGAGAACAACATCGGCACCCGCGGATCGATCATAGCCGTTCCCAGCCCGCGCGGAAACGGCGCCTACCGCTTCGAGACCACGGGGGCGCTGCCGGGCAAACTTGCGTTTGACATCATCGAATTTTTCATCAGCAAAAGCCCCCTGGCGCCATGGTTCAAAAAGGCGGAGATCGTGGAAAAGAGCGGCGCCATTGTCGAGATCTTCACCCCCATCAAAACCCCCTACCGCGGCAACATCCTGCTGGTGGGTGACGCGGCGGCCTTCGCCGAATGCCTGTACCAGGGCGCTACCTGCTGCGGGTACATGGCCGGTCAATGCGTCGCCGACGAACTCAAGGGCAAGGACGGGTTCAAGGATTACACCGCCTGGTGGAATTCAACCTTCGAATGGAATGTCAACCCCCAGCGCATGGCCGATTATGTGAAGCGGGTGGTCTGGATGCGCTTCTTCACCCAGGAGGAGATTGATTTCCTGTTCAATATGACAAAACAATACCCCGCGGTTGCTGATGCCATCGAGGCGGGGGTCTACAATTATACCGAAGCGGTCATGAAGCACTTTTTAAGCATGCCCGGACTGTCGGCCAGCCTGCAGGAAAAGTGTAAAACAGTCATGCAGGCGGACATGGCCAAGATAGCAACCGTCCTCGCAAAAAGAGCTGATTAATCGATGTGCTTTTAGTCTGAACCGTCCGGCACGCGCCTTTTCCCCGCAGTATTGGCAGAGCTGTCAGCAGTATTCCCCCGGATGAGGCTTTTTAGCGCCGGACGATTCCTCTCAAGACAACCGATACCGCTGGATTACCTGATATCTCAGGTGAGGCACGGTACCGGCAGGCGTGCCGGTTGAGCGGCTTCCGGCAGATTGTCGGCGGGGGCGCATTTTTCTCTTGACATGCTCTTGAAAGTTTGATTTTATATGAGTGCACTCATTTTTTAAGGCGGCACAACATCCTTGACTCGAAGTCGGAGGAGACCATGAACACAACCGCAGCATCACTAGCACAGATCAAAGAATCAATTGAGGGGGTGGTGGGCAAGGGAAACGTACTCACCGATGCCGACACCCTGATGCGCTACTCGCGCGACACCAGCCTTTCGCCGGCCCGACTGCCCGACATGGTGGTGAAGGTTCGCACCACCGCCGAGGTGCAGGGTGTGCTCAAGATCGCCACCGCGAACAATTATCCGGTGGTGCCGCGCAGCTCGGGAACCGGAACCTATGGAACCGGGATCCCCGAGGAAGGGGGCCTGATCCTTGACCTCTCGGGGATGAAGCGGATTCCGCGCACCGACACCAGAAACCGGTGGGTGCTGATTGAGCCGGGGGCAACCTTCGGGCAGCTCGAAGAGGAGCTGGCCAGGCACGGCATGCAGCCGCTCAACCCGCTGCTGCCCCGCAAAGACAAGTCGGTCATTACCAGCGTGCTGGAGCGCGAGCCGGTGCTTTCATGCAAAACCGAGTGCGATGAGCCGCTGCGGACCATGGAACTGGTATGGGGGACCGGCGAGCTGCTGCGCACCGGCTCCATGTGCGTCGACACCATTCCGGCGGAGGAGATTCCGGACAAGACCAACTCCGACCTCTGCAGCACCGGCGGTCCGGGCCTTGACTGGTGGCGTCTGCTCACCGGCTGCCAGGGCGCCTTCGGCGTGGTTACCATGATGAACGTCAAGATTTTTCACAAGCCGCTCCTGCAGAAGGTGCGCTTCATCACCTTCAATTCCCTGGAGGATGCGGTCATGCCCTTCTACGCCATCCAGAAGCGGGAAATCGGCCATGAGTGCTTTCTCTTAAACGGCTACGCCATGGCGGCCATTATGGCGCAGAGCCAGGAGGAGATCCCCGCCCTTGCCAAAAAAATCCCGCCCTATGTGCTCGTGACCAATCTCTGGGGCGGACAGTTTTTCCCGGAAGAGCGGCTTGCTTATGAGGCAAAGGCGGTGGATGAAATTGCCGAACAGTACAATCTCGCCACCGGCGAACGGCTGGACGGCGTCAGCGAGGCCAACCTGCGCATGCAGAAAATGATCAACCGGCCATGGGAGGAAGAGATCTACTGGAAGGATCGGCTGTCCGGCGGCTGCCTGGAACTGGTCATCGAATCCGGCCTGGATAAGGTGCCCTCCTACTGGAAGCTGTTCAAGGGGTTGGCGGGCGAACACGGCATCGATGCCCGGCATCTCGGCCTCTACATTCAGCCCCGCCAGCGCGCGCGGGTCTGCCACGTTGAGTTCCACATCCCCTGCGATCCCGGCAGCCCCGCTGATGTGGCGCAGACCAAGGCGTTTCAACGGGCGGCATTCGAGGGTCTGATGAATGCGGGGGCATTTTTCTACCGGCCCTACTACGACTGGGCCCAGATGATCTACGCCCGTTCCGGCTACACCCATGAAGTGATCAAACGGCTCAAAAAAATACTCGATCCCAACATGATCCTGAACCCTGGCAAGCTTGCACTGTAGCAACCGCATCGCATGGACGGTGACGGAACTGCTTCCCGTCACGATCTCGCAAAGGAGGATGTATGTCGTTTTCTGATATTGCCTATAAGGCCCTGCAGGACGTTGTCGGCGTTGAGAATCTGACCAACGACCCCATCATGTGCCAGTCCTATTCGCGCGTCCAGTGGACCGCCGACGGCTGCGTGCAGCGCTCGCAGCTCGGCGCCAAGATGCGGCCGGAATGCGTGGTCATGCCGCAGTCGACCGAGGAGGTGCAGGCGATCGTCAAGCTTGCCAACCGCTATGATTTCTTCTTCATCCCCCGGGGCTCGGGCATGATCAACAGCGCCTTCCCCAATCCCGGCCAGATCATGATGGGCAAGGGGGTGGTGATCATCGATCCCAAGCGCATGGACAAGATCATCAAGATCGACCCCAACAACATGTACGCGATTATCGAGCCCTATGTGAGCTTTGCCGAGCTGCAGGCGGAGGCGATGAAGGTGGGCTGCACCATGCCCGTCCCGCCCGCCGGCGCGCAGATATCCGCCCTGGCCAACATCCAGTGGCACGGGGCCTATGGCACCTCCTGGATCGCCGCGCTGGGCGCTCACCAGCTGCTGGCCTTCGAACTGGTGCTGCCCAACGGCGAACTGCTGCGCAGCGGCTCCATCGCCCAGGAGGGAAGCGACGACTGGATCTGGAATGACGGGCCCGGTCCCGACCTGCGCGGATTTCAGCGCGGCGCACAGTTCGGCCACGCCGGCGGCATGGGCATGGTCACCAAGATTTCCACCCGGCTCTTCCCCTGGCCCGGGCCATCGGTCTTCCCCACCACCGGCACCGCCCTGGCCAAGGAATCATATTTCCCCATGGACAAGGTCCGCTGGTACATGATCGACTTCCCCAAGGCCATCAAGCCCTACCCGGAATGCGAAGAGCAGCAGCTGCGCTGGTCGTGCGATTTGCAGTACGAGATCGCCCGGGCCGAACTGGCCATCGTGGTGCAGCACAACGCCAAACAGTTCATGTGGTCCTGGGCGGCGCGCACCAAGGAGGAGTTCCACAAGGGCGCCAATGAGGATTTCTTCCCGCACGGCTACAACATCGTCGCCCTGGCCGCCCTGACCAGCGTCGATCAGCTCGACTACGAGGAAAAGGTGCTCAAGGCCATCGTGGAAAAAATGGGCGGCAGCTTCCTTTCCGAGCATTCATCCGATCCCCTGGACCGGGAGCGCTACAAGGTCTGGATGCGCATCACCAATGACTGGATCCGCGTCGGCCATTCCATGCGCTTAAGCCGGCCCAGCGACTGCTTCCACCAGGGTACCGCCTGCCTCGACTCCATCGACACCGTGGCCGAAGAAATCCTGCGGGCCAACCGCGTGCAGCGGGAGCGGCGGGCAAAGGGCGAGGGCAGCCACCTGCTTCCCATCAGCTTTCACGGCGGCTGGATCAGCCCCACCGAGAAAGGCTACGGCGCCCTGATGACCACCGACCTCTGGCCCGAACAGGAACCGGCCAAGGCCTCCGAAGCGATCACCTTTCTCCTGGGAAATCTCAAGGAGTGGGTAAAAACCAAGAGCGCCGCCTCGACGGTGGTGCTGCTCGGACCGGTGTACGATCTGCTCGGGCCGCAGTTCTTCAACGTGCATCTGCTGGTCAAGGCGATGAAACGGGAATTTGATCCCAACAACGTTTCCAATCCGCCGTATGCCACCACTCCCAATGTGGTGCCGCCCGAGCAGCTGGCGGAGATGACCAAGGTACTGTAAAATAACAGGAAGGCTGGCCGGCGCGAACGCTGTCCGGCCTTTCACTTGACGAAAGGAGACGGCTATGGCGGAAATGGAAGGCACCATTGAGAAGATGATGATTCCCAAACCTTTTAAGTTCTTCGACAGCCACGCACACCCGGGACTGGAAAAAAAGGACATCATGACCCGGCCGGGCTGCTTTGACATGTGGGCCGGCAACACGGTGGGCGCCAGAAGCTTAATGGGCGCGCGGGCCTTTCTCGGAGACCCCAATCCCACCAAACCCATCACCAAGCCGGAAGAGTGCCCCAACCTCACCCCGGAAACCTTTATCGCCTACATGGACAGCGCCAATGTGGAGGCCATGTGCCTGCAGTGCATCCACGGCATTTCCGACCCCTATCCCGGCAACAAGGACGGCTGGAAGTGGTATGTGCCCAATGAATACGTGAAGAAAAATTTCATTGATGCCTTCCCCGGCCGGTTCACTGCGGTGGGCGGCGTTCATGCCCGCTACGGAAAGCAGGCGGCGGTGGAAATGGTAATCTCGGCCCACGAGTGCGGATTCCCCGGCTGCAAGTTCCACACCCCGACGGCCGGCTATCCCAATAACCCCGACCTGTACCCGGCGTATGAAAAAATGGTGGAGCTGGGGCTGCACCTCCAGGTGCACACCGGACAGGAGGAACTTCCCGGCACCCGCGCCAAATACCAGGACCCGGTCTACTTAGACGATGTGGCCATGGATTTCCCCGATCTCAAAATCCTGCAGCTGCACTGCGGTCTTTTCAACAACCCCATGCAGGGGCTGTGGAACGTCATGAAGTTCGACAATATGTACACCGACATCACCGTTCCCCATCCGACCCTGATGCAATTCAAATATTACTGGGATTTGGACCACCTGCGTTTTCTCGAATTCTTCATGCCGGACAAGGTCTTTTACGGCACCGATTTCCCGCTCACCCTTCCGTTCTACAAGCCGATGATCGACAATATCATGAACCTTCCGCTTTCCATGGAGTTTAAACACAAGCTGATGGGAGACAACTTCAGAAGATTTCTCAACTGGAAGAGCAAGGCCTGAACCTTTCAGCTTTCCGCAGTTAGATCCGGATAACACCTGTACAGGGAGGTCGGCACCAATGAACATCAACACGGAAAAATGGGAAGCAACACTTCGAACCGATCCCGCGCTGGAAGAGCGCCTGCGGCGCCTTACCCCTGCGGGATTACCGGCCACCCTGCGGGGCGACCTGCTGAGCCTCAGGGTAAACAGGCAGAAACCGCTGGTGGTCAGCTGGGACGGATCGGAAATCCGCGTCGCACAGCGGGAGGCAAAAAAATCCTTCTGCGAGTGGACCATGAGTGAAAGCTCCTTCAAGCGGCTTTTTCTCGGCTCCTGCCCTCCCCTGCTGGTGGCGATGAACAATGATCAGTCAAATATACGCATGGGCAAAGACCATCACAACGGGTCCCTGGTGGTCAGCTTCATGGTAATGCTTCAGGAATGCCTGGAAGGAGGTGCGACCAGATGACCACATTCTTTTCCGATCACCCGCCGCAAAAAACAGTGCAGCCGAAGACCGCCGGAGAGGTCCGGGAGATTATCCGCAAGGCGAATCGAGATCGTACGCCGCTCGTGCCGGTGAGTTCCGGAACCAATCTTCAGGATACCCATCTGCCGTCGGTCAAGGGCGCTGTCGCGGTTGATTTGTCCCGCCTGAACAAGATTCTTTATTTCGATGCCCGGAACCGCAATGCGGTGGTGGAGCCGGGAGTGACCTTCAGCCAGCTCGAAAAGGCGTGCGCGGCTGAGGGGCGCCGCACCCTGGCCGCCATTGATGTCCCCGGCACCGCCTCGGTCCTGGCAACCTATCTGGAAATGATGCCGCTGTTCGGCTGGCCCAAGTATCATCCCTGGGAAATGCTCACCATGAAGGGATTCCGGGCGGACGGCGAGGAGTTCGCCACCGGCCAAATGGCCATGTCGCAAAAGCGCCCGGACAAGTACTCCTGGGGCGCATCACTCGCCGAGGTATCGCGCATTTACTGCCAGGCCCAGGGCACGCTCGGCATCATCACCGAAGCCGCAATAACCTTGAAGACAGCGGCGCCGGAAAACCAGGTGTTCTTTTTCTCCTGCGCCACCATTGCCCAGGCGCTGAAGGCGTTGCAGCTGTTCATCGCCACCGAGGAACCGAACGAAATCTTCGCGGTCAACGGCGTTTACCTCCGGGACCTGCTCTCCGCCGACGGAGCGGCCAAGCTGCCTCCCTGGACGGTGGTGCTGGGACTGCGCGGCTTTGAAAAGGCTGAAATAGCGTACAAAAAGAATGATCTTACCGCCATCGCCAAAACGATGAATGGCGAACTGCTGCCGGCGCTCAAAGGTGTTAAAAATGCCGGAGGCACCGTTCTGGACGAGATAAATATGCCGGGCGGTCCCTCGATCCATCAGAAGGAAGATCGCGGCTGGGTCCCCCTGGTCACCGTTGCCACCGCCGGACAGATCCAGAAGGGCGCCGCCCTGTTCCCCAAAAATTCAGGCGCGATAATCATGCCCCTCCAGGCCGGCGGCTGCTTTTACTACCAGCCGGATCTCCGCTATCCCATGGATGATGTGAAGGAGACCCGGAAACACTATGCCGCCATCTGCGCCACGCTGCTCAAGGCGGGGGTCATGTTCCCGCGGCCTTCCGCCCTGATTGCCAAGCCGGTGGCCGCCGCGTATCCGGGCTATTTCAAACTACTCCGTTCCATTAAAAAAGCCGTCGACCCGAACAACATCATGAACCCGGGCAAACTGGGGCTTTAAAGGAGGTACAAACCGTGACCAGGGAAGAACTGCTGGACAAAGCGCTTTCTTGTAACCGATGCGGGAGCTGCCGGGGGGTTTCTCAGGACACCGTCCCGAACACGTCATTCTCGCTGCAATGCCCGTCAGGGATGACCCTCCTCGGCGCCTACGAACCGGCCGGGCTCATGTACATTGCCCGCGGTCTGGCGCTGGGCGCCCTGAAATGGGACAAAGACCTCGCCGACTTTCTCTATTCCTGCACCCTCTGCGGCTACTGCGAGGACCTGTGCAGCCGTGGCTATCGCCACACCCCGTCGGTGACCATCCTGGAGGAGCTGCGCCGGGCAATCCCCGACGAACTGAAGCCGCAGAGCCTCACCCGGCTGGCGCAGTACCTGTGCCGCACCGAGGGCAATAAACTCTCCCTGTTAAAGGCGTACGGGATCACTGATCCTGACGAAGAGAGCCGGACCGACGCCATCCTGTTTGCCGACCGCACCATTATGGCAAACCCGGCCAAGCTGCAGGAAATCGGTTTCTTATTGCAGAAAAGCGGCAGGCGGATCGGCTGCTTCATGAAAAAACCCCTGCCTCCGGTGGATACCGCCCTGCTCAATGCCGGCTTCACCGGGCAGCTGGAAGAGTGCATCGAGGAGCTTGACGCGCGCATTGAAACCCGAGGCATCAAACAGGTCATCTGCTACAATCCCGAGAGCCTGTCCGTCCTGCTGAGACACAGCAACAGCCGCGCCGAATTCATACCGATCACCCGGCTCTACAGCCAGATGGTGGCGAAAAAACCCCATAAGAAATTGAAGATGCCCGCGGTTACCTACCAGGATCCCTGCCACCTCGGGCGCTACGCCAAGGAATATGTCGCGCCCCGTCAGGTTATCGCCGCACTGGGCCTCGAGCTGAAGGAGATGTGGCGTGCACGGTACAATTCCCTCTGCTGCGGTTCCGGAGGCGGCGTGCTGTTCAACAAGCCGGCGCTCGCCAAACGATATGCGGCAAACCGCTGGGAGGAGGCGCAGGCCACGGGTGCGCGGGTGATGATTACTGCCTGCCCCTTCTGCACCATCAACCTGAATTCCAGCAAACCGAAGGGTTTCAATGTGGTGGATTTGACATCCCTCATGGCCGAGGCGTACGGTTACAAGAGAAAGGCGGTGACCCGATGAAGAACACAATCAGCAAACTCAAAAAAATTGTCGGCGCGGAATGGGTTCGCAGCGATCAGCTGAGCACCTATTACCACGCATCCGACGTGATGACCCATTTCGGCCAGGGCAATCTGTATCCGCAAAACATGCCCGTGGCGGTGGTGTACCCCGGGTCAGCGCTGCACATACAGGGCATCGTTGCTATTGCCCGCAAGTACGATCTTCCCATCTACCCGGTGGGAGGAGGCACGGTGCTGTTGGTTGGTTCCATCCCGGGAAAGTCCAACGCCGGCATCATTCTCGATTTCCGGCGCATGCAGGGCATTGAAGTTGACCGGGAACGGATGGTGGTGCGGGCCCAACCGGGCGCTACCGGCCTGCAGGTAAGTCAGCTGATGAGGGAAATGAACCTGGGATACCGGCCGTACTTCGGCGGAAGCCCGGGAACATCGCTTTTCGTTCCCTACCAGGTGTTTACCGGCCAAAACAAGATGGCCGGCTATCAGGACGGCATGGGCATTAACTGCGCTGCCGGCATGGAGATGGTCCTGGGCAATGGTGAACTGCTCCGTACCGGTTCCATGGCGAATCCCAACGCCCCGGCATGGCCGCACGGCCCGGGACCGGCGCTCACCTACCTGCCGTTTTTCTCCAACGGCGGATACGGCATTGTGAGCGAAATGGAATTCCGGCTCTTTCCCACGCCGCAGGAAGTAAGGTCCCTCTGGGTGACCTATCCCACGCTGCGAGGAGCGGTTAAGGCCATGTATAACGTGATGATGCAGGATTATGCCTGCGGCGCCACGGTCATGGGACCGGGCTGCTGGACGCACGCCCTGTACTCAAGCAAGCACTGGCAGGAAGGCGCCCATTTTGTCAAGGCAACCCAGGACATTAACCTCATTGGCATGTCGTTCCGGGGAACCCCCGCCAAGGTCGCCTTTGAACAAAAGGCCTGCATCCGCATTCTTGAGGAGCAGGGCGGGACGGTCATGCCCCCGTGGATGGTTGCCGTCCTCGACGGGCACGAAGAAAACGCCGCCGGCTGGCAGCAGTGCAACAGCCCCAAGATCTGCGGCACCTTCAATGGCAAGTCCAACTCCGGCGGCATTTTCGTCTCCGGCGGGGTGTTTGACTCGCTGGAAAAGCTGGAAGAGTACATGGACCGGGGCATGAAAACCTACCAGCAGATCTGCAGGGAAAACCCGGTGTTTCTCAATCATCCCCATCCCATCCTCCGTCTCTATGCCAGCTGCGGCCAGACCTACCTTTCCATGGGCGGCCATGCCAACGCGGCGGGAGAGGTCATCTTTCTGGTGGATTACGCCCGCCAGGATTTTCTTCCCTATATCGGGGCAATTAAAGGAAAGTTTGACGCCCTGATGCAGGAGATCGGCATGGCGCCGCTCGGCACCGGCCGCGACAAGAGAACCTGGACCGAATGCCCGGCCCACTTTGAAATGGCAAAGGTCATCAAGAAGGTCATCGACCCGAGCGGATTCCTATCGCCCGGCGTCTCCTTTCCCCTGTCTGAATAGGGCGCTCCGCGTACGATACTTCTAATGGTGCTTACAACAGAAGCCTTTCTCGAAAAAGAAAGGCTTCTGTTTTTTTCGCCGGTGCACCAGTAATAAAACGAGCCTTTTCCGCCTCCGGAAAAGGCTCGTTGCAAGAGATTTTGCAACCGCCATGTGCATTGTGCAGGGGGTCTTTCGCCCTATTCGCGGGCGATGGTCCCTTCCCAGGTGCTCACCTTCTTCGATTTCACGGTGCCTTTCAGCCAGCGATAGGTAATGGTCTTGGACTCGGTGTAGAACTGCACCCCATCCCTTCCCATGCAGTGCAGGTCGCCAAAAAATGAATTCTTGTGCCCGCAGAACGGGAAGTACGAAACCGGAACCGGAATGCCCACATTCACCCCCACCATACCGCCGTCGGTCCTGAAGGTGAACTCGCGCGCATAATGTCCGCTTTCGGTAAAGATGGCCGAACCGTTTGCAAACTGGTTCCGGTTCATCAGGGTGATGCCTTCCTCAAAATCCTTCACCCGCTTGACGAAGGTAACCGGCCCGAACACCTCCTCCTGTCCGCAGGTCATCTCTTCCGTGACGTGATCAAAGATGGTGGGGCCGATGAAATAGCCCTTCTCGTACCCCGGAACCACCGTCTTTCTGCCGTCGAGGACCAGTTTCGCGCCTTCCTGCTCGGCCTTGTTGATCCAGTTGGTGACGAACTGCTTGTGTTCTGCCGAAACCACCGGACCCAGCTGGGTTGCGGGGTCATAGGCACATCCGATTTTGAGGGTTTCCGCGTAATGCTTGAGATAGGAAAGAAACTCGTCGGCCACGCATTCTTCAACTACCAGAGCCGGCAGCGCCATGCAGCGCATCCCGGCGCACCCGAAGGTGGAGTTGGTGATTCTCTGGGCGGCGACATCCAGCTCGGCATCCCGCAGAACCAGGGCATGGTTCTTGGCCTCGGTCAGGCACTGCACCCGCTTCCCGTTCAGCGCCGCGGTCGAGTAGATATGCTTGCCGACCGAGGTGGAGCCGACGAAGGAAACGCCCCGGACATCCGGGTGCTCAAGCAGCAGGTCCGCCTCATTTCTGCTGCAGGTAACCAGGTTCACCACACCCTTGGGCAATCCCGCCTCGATGGCCAGCTCCAAGATGCGCATGGAGGTTATCGGGGTAAGACTGGCTGACTTCAGGACAAAGGTATTGCCGCAGCTGATGCAGAAGGGAATCATCCAGCCCCAGGGAATCATGGCGGGGAAGTTGAAGGGCACGATGCCGGCAAAAACGCCGAGCGGTTCACGGAACATGACCGTATCATGGCCCCGTGATATGTTCATCAGTGAATCACCCTGCATGAGGTAGGGCGTGGCGCAGGCGCACTCCATGACCTCGATCGCCTTGATGACATCGCCGCGGGCCTCATCCAGGTTCTTACCCAGCTCTTTGGAAACGCTTAAGGTCAGCGCATCAAGATGTTCATCCATCAGCGCCTTCAATTTAAACATGACCTCAATACGCTGCTGCACCGGCGTGCTTCTCCAGCCCGGGTAGGCCTCTTGTGCCGCCTTTACCGCATCCAGAACCTCTTCCCTGGTGCAGCAGGGGGCCTCGGCAATTACCTCGCCGGTGCTTGAGTCGGTGACCGGCATATATTTGGCCGTTTTTGATTCCTTCCACTCGTTGTTCACACAGTACCTGAGCTTCCGAAAAGACGATTTGACGACGGAAAGATATCGCTTTTTCGCCTTGTTTCCCACAGCTGCTTCCTGCACTGATTCGTTGCTTGTTTTTTCTATGCTCATTTCTTTCTCCTTTGTAAAATGATTTTTCCTCACACTGTCCATATTCAAGATACATGCCACTCCGGCACAATTTCTCAACATGCTGTTTTTTTAATTATTTTTGATAAGGGCACGCTGCGCCGCTTATGTATCACCCCTTGATTATGTACCACATATGAATATTTTTTAAACATGAAACAATCAATAAATAATTAATTTATTAAATAGTATTGTTGTGTGTTCCACTTAAGGAACGTTCCACATAAGACACATTTTGCTTGAATATCCGACACCCATATGCTATTGTATCTACCAATATAATAAGCTATGAGTGACACCTCCGATGCACCTATCCGAGGGTTGTACCACCGGCCAGGCAATCCGGCCCATTACTCACCTACGGTTCCGGTAGACCAGCACCATGCATAAAGAATATCAGAAAGAGTTTAACCGGCTTCGCGATTGGAAAAACGAAGAGGCCGGGCATCTTGAAAAAGTAAAAGGCATGATCCAGAGGGTACTGGAAAGATATCCCGGCGGGATTCCCATCGGCATGCCCGATGATCTGACGACGTTCTTACAGCGCTCTCGGGAGCAGCACGCCGAAGCGTTACATGATGTCATCGAGCATCCGGAGATCTGGAGCATCGTCTGCGATACCAACGACATCATGCTTGGAGCTTCTCCCAACCTTCTCAAAGCCCTTGTTTACCAGCCCGAAGAACTGATCGGGTCGTATAAGGGCAAGCTCTGGATTGAACGGCCTAAAAAAGCTGAAGACCAGCAAAGCAACCGGGCGGCCTATCTTATTTATAAGGTCAAGCAAAAACATTATCACGGGATTCATGAAGACGCCTTTATCAGCAACAACGGGGAGGTCATCTCCATACTGCAGCACCGGATCAATCTGATACACGAAACCGGCGAGACCATCGGCTTCCTCTATCTTATCATCAATATCCAGCAGTTTATCGACTGTTCGTATGCCCTGAAGGAAATCCTGAATCACGTAAAGCAGGGCCTTCTGCAGGGCAACGCCATCGAGATGACCCCGGAAATGCGCCGCGACCTGGTGGACGACCTGCTGCAGACCGAGGTGAACATCAACAAGGTGATGGGCAATGCCATTGATGCCATCCTGGTCACCAGCCCGGCAGGTCTCATATTGACCTCAAATGAGTCATTCAAAAAACTGGTCGGCTACACCGAAAAGGAGCTGATCAATCAGCCGGTCACCATTGTTTCCCCGGACATCGGCACCTACCCGCTTTCCATCGGCGGTTCGGTAACCATTGACGAGCAGTACTTCGTTACCATGGCCGAGATGATCGACAATCTCTTCCGGACGGGGAAGGTCTACGGCTTCAAGCAGTATTTTAATAATAAGAGCGGCTTTCTGATACCCACCGAGGTGAGTATTTCACTGCTGCGGGATAATACCGGAGAGATCACCGGCTTCGTTCGCAACATCCATGACATGTCCGAAAAAGCGCGGCTTGAGCAGGAACTGATGGAGAAGGAGGCAAAGATAAACCTGCTGAAAAAGGAGCTCACCGGCCAGTCCGGACCTGACGCCATCGTCGGCAAGAGCCTGGCCATGCAGAACATTTTCCAACTGATCACCAAGATTGCCGACAACGACTGCGCGGTGCTGCTCCAGGGTGAAAGCGGCACGGGAAAGGAGCTCATCGCCCACGCCCTGTATCATCAGAGCTACCGCAACCGGGGACCCTTCGTGGTCCTGAACTGCGGCGCCATCCCCCATGATCTGCTGGAAAGCGAACTGTTCGGGCATGTCCGGGGGGCATTTACCGGGGCCTCGCGCGATAAAAAGGGGCTTTTTGAAGAAGCGCACTGCGGGGTCATTTTTCTCGACGAGATCGGAGAACTCCCGCTCGACATGCAGGTAAAGCTGCTCCGGACGATCCAGGACCATGAAATCAGGCGGCTGGGCGACAACCGGTCCGTAAAAATAGATGTCCGGATCATCACCGCCACCCACAAGGATCTGCTTGAGGAGACCCAGAAAAAGCGCTTTCGTGAAGACCTGTACTACCGGATCAACGTGGTAACCGTTACCATACCCCCGCTGCGCGACAGGGTTGAGGACATACCGCCGCTGATCAATTTCTTTTTAAACAAATGCGAGACCGGTTCCGAACCGGTCTCGCTCTCGCGGGAGGCCATGAAGCTGCTGCTCGGCTACTCATACCCGGGCAATGTGCGGGAACTGGGAAACATCATCGAGCGGGCATGCATCCTCTGTGAAGACAACATCATCCGGCCGACCGACCTTCCGCCCGAGGTGCTTGCCGCCCTGCCCCGCCGGCCTCAGGCAGAGACGCCGATCAAGGCCGAAGGGCTCAAGCAGACCCTCTCCCGCACCAGCGAATCGGCGGAACGGGAGATGATTGCCCGGGCGCTGCAGCAGGCGGGCGACAACAAGGCGCTGGCGGCAAAATATTTGAAAATCGGGAGAACCTCCCTCTACCGGAAGATGAAAAAACTGGGGTTCGCCTGAGCCGGGCGATGTCCGGCGCCTTGCATCCACACCCCCTGAGTATATGCTTTTCGCCTCAAATGAATCGTCATTCATTTTTTTCTTGACATGTTTCCTGCTTATTGATTATAGTACCGCCATTCATGATTCTCACCCGTGACATCATTCTTCATCGTCCCCCTGCGGGCCGGTTTGAATACGGTGGGTTGCTATGGCACACACATTGACCACCTGCACCTTTTGCGGCGTCGGCTGCGGCCTCTATTTTGAGACCGCCGGCAACGAAATTGTCGGGACCTACCCGAGCGTGTCCCATCCCGCGAACCAGGGGCGCATCTGCGTCCGCGGCTGGCACGTGCACGAGGTTGCCAGCTCCACCGACCGCCTGCTCAAGCCGCTGGTGCGGAAAAACGGCTCCTTCGAAGAGGTCTCCTGGAACGAGGCCTATGACACCATCGCCGCACGCCTGACACAGATTCGCGACAAGTACGGGCCGGATGCCATCGGTTTTATCAATTCCTCCCACTGCAGCAATGAAGACAGCTACGTCCTCCAGAAGTTCGCCCGATCGGTAATCGGCACCAATAATGTCGACCAGGGCACCACCTGGTACCACGGCAACACCATCGAGGTGCTGCGCGACATGCTTGGTGTCCCGGCGGCAACCAATTCCATCGCCGAACTGATGGAAAGCGATGTGATCCTGGTCAGCCAGACCGACCTTCTGCGCCAGCTTCCCACCATCGGTGGATGGGTGCTCCGGGCAAAACTGGCCGGCGCCAAGCTCATTGTCATCGGCCTGCGCCGGCACCGGGTGGCCGAAAGCGCCGACTATTTCCTCCAGACGGTGCCGGGCACCGAAGTCTTTCTCTTCGGCGCGCTGGCCAAGGTGATTGTCGACCGCGGCCTGATGAACCTGGACTTCATCCGTCAGCGGTGCAAGCAGTTTGCGCCCTTCCTGGAGAATATCGAGTCATTCGACATGCTGCATGCGGCGTCGCTTTGCGGCCTTTCACCCGACCTGATTGAACAGGCCGCGGTCACCTACGCCAAGGCGCAGAAGGCCATGATCCTCTACTCCACCTACTCCGAGGCAAGCGGCAGGGAGCTGCTCAAGTCCATGGTGAACCTGGCGCTGCTCTGCGGCAACGTCGGCAGGCGGGGGACCGGCATCATGCCTCTGGCCGAACACAACAATCTCCAGGGCGCCTGCGATACCGGCATGGTCCCCAATTACCTGCCCGGATACGTCCCCGTCCAGGATGCAGCGGGGCGCGGGCTCTTTGAAGAGCAGTGGCGGGGAACCTTGCCCGACCGATGGGGAAAGGACAGCAGCACCATGCTGGGACCGCGGGGCAATATAGAAGCCCTGTGGCTTGATCGCCACAATCCGGTCGTCTCCGCGGCCCTCACCAGCGATGCCGCCGCCGCTCTGCAGAAAATGGAATTCGTCGTCCTTCAGAATCTCTTTATGACCCCCACCTCGCAGTACGCGCATGTGATTCTCCCCACCGTTGCCTATGGGGAGGAACGGGTAACCTTTACCAGCCTGGAGCGTCGCATCCAGCTGGCCCAGAAGGCGGTGGAACCGCCCGGCGGCCTCACCTCCGCCTGGCGTCAGGTGGCCGAAGTGGCCGACCGGCTCGGCACCAAGTGGCGCTACCACAGCTCCGCCGACGTGATGGGGGAGATCGGAAGGGTTGTCCCCTTTTACGAAGGGGCCAGCTACGAAAACCTGGCGCGCGAATATGGGCGGCAGTGGCCATGCACCCACGACCGTCCCCTGGGCACTCCCGTTCTCTACGACGACGGCCAGCGGGGTCAAGCGGCGGCTTTCTCGTTCGCCCCCCTTGGTCAGATGCCGGCGCCCAGCCGCTCCAGCACGGCATTTCCCTTCGTGCTCATGTTCGGCCGTTCCCTGTATTACTGGCACCAGAACACCATGGTGCAGCACAGCGAAACCTTAAAGCGGGAATTCGGCATTCTCCTGCTTGACTTTCCCGACGGCTTTGTCGAGATAAATGACGGAGATGCCGCGGCGCTGAAGATCCGCGACGGCATGAAGATTCACCTCATATCCAGCGACGGAACGGCAACCACCTACGCCCATGTAACCGATGAGATACGCCAGGGCACCATTTATGTGCCCTATTACCTGCAGGACATCGCGCTGCAGCTGGTCGGCCCCGCCCGAACCGAATACCGGGCCGGCTATCGCACGGTCAATGTGAAGATTGAAAAGGCATAACATGCGCGCTCGGCTGATTCATCAAGACGACCTTTTGAAGCTTGTGGACCTGCTGCGGAAGGAGTACGAGGTATACGCCCCCTTCTACGGACGGGACCGGGACACCTATTTTGACACGGTGACCGATGCCAACCGCCAGGCCGTTCAAATACACCTTCCCAACCCGTACTATCCGCCGAAACGCTACGTTTTTCCCCATATCCAGCGGCTGTTTACCATCAGCAACGGGGCCGAGCCCGCCATTGAACCGGCGCAGGAAGCCAGAAAGCGGGCTCTCTTCGGCATCCGCTCCTGTGACGTCGCCGGCATTTTCCACCTGGACCGCTTTTTCCTGGGCAACACCTACCGGGACAACTACTACGAGGCCTTCCGGAACAACATCTTCCTGGTCAACGTCGTCTGCTCGGATGCAGCGGTGGACATCGACGACGACTGCTTTTGCGTCTGCGCCGACACCGGGCCGGCCGCGCGGGACTCGTTCGACCTGCAGCTCATGGACCTGCACAACGACCGCGGCGAATTTCTGGCGGTTGCCGCCACCCCCCGGGCGGAGGCCCTGTTTGAGCACTCCTTTTTCATCAAAGCCACGCCGGAGCACGTTGCCCGGCGCCGCGAGATTCTCTTCGACGTCCGCAAGCGTTTCAAGGTGGCGACCAGCTGGTATTCGGCGGCCACCCGCTTCATCACCGAAGGGAAGGTGACCGAAGAAACCTGGCAGAAGATCGGGGACCGCTGCCTCGAGTGCGGCGGCTGCAGCTATGTCTGCCCCACCTGCACCTGCTTCACCACCACCGACCGCCGCACCGGATCCAGTGAGACCGAGCGAATCAGGATATGGGACGCCTGCGCGCTGAGCGGATTCACCCGGATGGCCGGGGGGCATAACCCGCGCAAGGCGGTGCACGACCGCAGGAACCGACGCTTTTTCCGCAAGCTGGGATACTACTTCATCCAGCGCGAGCTGATGCCCTCCTGTGTCGGATGCGGCCGCTGCGTCAGCGTATGCCACGGCGACATCGGCATGCCGCACGTCGTGGAGATACTCCGCCGCGAAACCCTGGGGGGAGGAACGAAGCCATGACCCACCATCCCCGCAACCTGTATGAACCGAAGATGGCCGTTTTGGACGAAGTGCGGGACGAAATCCAGGACGTGAAGACATTTTACTGGCACTTTGCAAATGAACAGGACCAGCAGGCATTTCTCTCCTTCATGCCCGGGCAGTTCGCCCAGGTATCGGTGTTCGGCGCCGGCGAAATCCCCCTCTCGCTTCCGCCCAGCCCCACCGAAGACCGGGTGTTTTTTACCACCCGCAAGGTCGGACGGGTCACCGCGGCCATGCACGAATTAAAACCCGGCGACCGCTTTGGCGTGCGCGGGCCTTACGGCAACGGCTTTCCCATGCAGGATTACGTGGGACGCAACCTGATCATCGTCGCCGGCGGCATCGGCCTGATTCCGCTGCGCTCGGTGATTATCTACGCGCTGGACAACCGCGACAAGTATCAGAAGATCCAGGTGTTCTACGGCGCCCGCACCCCCAAGGACCTGATGTACGTGGACAACCTGGCGGCGTGGCAGCAGGACTCGGGATTCGAGTGCTACCTCACGGTTGACCAGGGCGACAGCAGCTGGAAAGGGCACACCGGCGTGGTGGGCTCGCTGTTCAAGCAGCCGGGCGTGCAGATGCCGGTGGAGAATACCACGGTCTTTATCTGCGGCCCCCCGGTGATGTTCCGGTTTGTGCTGGCGGATCTGAAAAAGATGCAGTTTGATGACCGGAACATGGTCTCGACCCTGGAGCGCTACATGAAGTGCGGGGTGGGAAAGTGCGGTCATTGCTGCATCGGCCTGGCGTATGTATGCACCGACGGGCCGGTATTTACCCTGGAACAGATCCGGCGGCTCGGAGAGGAGATTTAAACCGGCGGGGGCGGATGCCCAGCCCCGGTATCAGGAAGGTGTGACCGGCGATGGAGCAAGATCTGCGTGATGTGCTTGCAGAGGCCCTGACCGGCAAAACCGGGTTTGTGGGCATCGGCAACACCGATCGCGGGGATGACGGGTTTGGCGTACGGCTGGCGCAGGCGCTTGCAGCAAGCGGCGTGCAGGATGTTACCATCGCCGGCATGTCCCCGGAGAACAGCATCACCTCGCTGATCAGAGGCGGTTTTGACAACCTGATTTTCCTGGACGCGGTTGAAACCGGCGCAGGCGCAGGTTCGGCGGTTTTTTTAAATGCCGCTGACATCACCAGCCGCTTTCCGCAGATTTCCACGCATACAATAAGTCTCGGCACGCTGGCGCGGCTCATCGAGCAGGAAAGTTCAGCCCGGGTATGGCTCCTGGGCATTCAGCCTGCGGCGCTGCGGGATGGAACCGGCTTGAGCGATGCCGCACATACTACCATGGAACTGCTGCGGCACATCCTCCTGGATGCGCTGGCCCGGCGAACGCAGATTGAAGCGGAGCGCATAAACTCATGACCCCTATAGACACTACCCTTTATGCAATTGCATTGCACTGCGCGGGAGGCATCCTGGTCGGATTCCTTTCCCGCAGCAAGCTCGCCGCCGGCTGGTTCAACTTTTTAATCACCGCCTGCGCCGCCATGCTCTGCATCAATGGAGCGGCAACAACCCTGCTGCACGGACCGGTCCCGGCGGCGACCATATACGCCCTGCCCCAGTACGGTTCATCGCTGCGCATCGCGGTTGACGGGCTGAGCGCGGTGTTCATCGGGCTGATCGCGGTCATTGCCGTTTTTTCCTCGCTCTATTCCATCCGCTACATGACCCATTACCATGACTACGGGGTCGGCCGCTTTTATCCCAACTTTCAGTTTTTCATCGCCGGCATGTACGGCATCGTGGCCACCAGCGATCTGATGCTGTTCTTCTGCTTCTTCTGGCAGCTCATGACCATCCCCTCCTACCTGCTCATCCGCTATGAGTTCAGGAAGCGGGAGAATGTCCGCGCCGCCAACAAATACCTGGTGATGATGGAAATTTCATGCGCCCTGGTGATGCTCGGGGCCTTCCTGCTGGCAGGAAACGCCCCGGTGACGGTCGGCGGTGAGACGCTGATGCCCTTTGACTTTGACGCAATCCGCGAACATGCCGCCGCGCTGGGTCAGGTTCCGCCCGGCGCCGCCTTTGCCCTGCTGCTGTTCCTCGTCGGCTTCGGCATTAAAGCGGGCATGTGGCCCTTCGGTCAGATGTGGCTGCCCGACGCCCATCCCGCCGCCCCCTCGCCGGTGAGCGCGCTGCTCTCCGGGGTCATGATTAAAACCGGCGTCTACGGGCTGATGCGCTCCTTTATCTGGATGATGCCGCCGGACGGCACAAGCTGGTATTCATCCGGTGGCTGGGGCGCGGCGCTCGCCCTGCTCGGCACCCTGACCCTTTTCTTCGGCACCGTTCAGGCGCTCAAGCAGGAGCAGAGCAAGCGCCTGCTGGCCTTCCACAGCATCGGCCAGGTCGGCTATATCATCCTGGGCATCGGCGCCTGCCTGGCCCTGCTGCCTTCGGGAGCTGATTCCCCGGGCCTGCTGGCCCTGGCCATCATCGGCTTCTACGGCGCCCTCTTTCATACGGTGAACCACGCCCTCTTCAAGAGCCTTTTGTTCCTTAACGCCGGCTCCATGCTCTACGCCACCGGGACCCAGGACCTCAACCGCCTGGGCGGATTGATGAAGTATATGCCGCTGACGGCGCTCACCGCGCTGGTGGCGTCCTTTTCCATAGCCGGAGTGCCGCTGTTCAACGGATTTGCCAGCAAGTGGAGCCTCTACGTAGCCACCATCCTGGGCAGCCGCCATGCCGGCTATCTTGCCCTGTGCGGCATCTTCGGCATTGTCACCAGCGCCCTGACCCTGGCATCATTCATGAAATTCTTCGGGCTCTCCTTTCTCTCGCGCACCAGCGCGCTGGTCCAGAACCGGGCCGCGGCAGGCGAGGAACTGGAGGTCAAGCCCACCATGCAGCTTCCGCAGCTGCTGCTTGCCCTGCTCTGCCTGGCCCTGGGCCTGGTTCCCGGCCTTGCCTATTATGTCATGCAGCAGGCGCTGGCGGGAGGCCACCACATCCTGGCCGCCGCGGCGCCGCGGCTTGCGTCGACCCAGATAGATCTGAGCATTGCGCTGCCCTCCGGCAGCAGCGCCGCCCTGCTGGCGCCGCTCACCGTCGGTGCGGTGGTGCTGCTCATGTTTCTCATCGCCCGCTTCGTTTCCCGGCTGGGAGGAGCGGAGCGGCGCGCCGCCGACGTCTGGCTCTGCGGCTACGTCCGCGAGGCCGATGTATATCGCTACGGCGCTCACCATCTCTACACCGAGGTAAAGCGTTACTTTCACTGGGTCGGCGGCATGCCGCGTCATCACCATGAGGCAGCGTCTGACACAAAAACCGCACCATCAACCCCCGAGCATTGATACCTATGGCAGCGCGCGATGTCCTGAACAGCATTAAGAAAAGGTTTGACGGCGTTATTCAACGGGTGGACGTGCCCGCGGACAACCGCCTGTATCTTTATGTCCAGCCGGAAATGATCAAGGAAATCTGCCGCTTCGTATTCCGCGATCTCGACGCCCGCTATGTCATCAGCATCGGCATGGATGACCGCCAGCACTCCGACAGTTTTATCGTGGCGCACGATTTCTCATTTGACCGCCTGAACGTGCTTGCCAGCATCATGGTGAGCCTGCCGGCAAGCCGGCCCCGGGTTGACTGCATTTCTGATGTGGTCCCCGCCGCCAACTGGGCGGAGCGGGAGATGCGCGACCTTCTGGGGATCGAACCGGTGGGGTGCCCCAATCCCAAGCGGCTGGTGCTGCCTGACGGCTGGCCCGAGGGGGTGCATCCCCTGCGCAAGGACGTGCCCTGGAACTACGTCCCGCCGGACTATGATGAGACCAAGGAATATGATTTCGGCGCGGTGCCCGAGGGTTGCGTGGTTGTTCCCTTCGGCCCCTTTCACCCCACCCTTGACGAACCGGCCCACTTCCGGCTCTTCGTGGAGGGGGAGATCGTCCGCGGCTGCGAGTACCGCGGGTTCATGGTGCACCGCGGCATCGAGAAGCTGGCCGA
>CAZWCD010000027.1:11645-23141 GCA_964632275.1 uncultured Thermodesulfobacteriota bacterium | reverse complement strand
GCGGCCATCTTTCTGCCCAGCTCTCTGCACTGCTCGAATTCCTCCGGGGAAGGGAGAAACTGAAACTGCAGGGCGGGCTCGACCAGCTCGATGCCGGTTGCCTGCATCTCCTCGGTGATGGCCTTGGTCGCGCCGCCTCCCCATCCGAAGGAACCGAACACCGTTCCCATCTTGCCCTGGGGCCGCAATCCCTTCATGTAGCAGAGGAAGTCGGCAACCGTGGGGTACATGCCGTTATTCAGGGTGGGCGAGCCGATGATCAGCGCCCTGGCATCAAGCACCTCTTTCATGATGGCCGACCGGCCGGTGCTGCTGATGTTCATCAGCTTCACGTTTACCCCTTCCTCCCGCACTCCTTCCAGGATCGCCTTTGCCATCTTTTCGGTGCTCCCCCACATGGTATCATAAATGACCAGCGCCTTGGGCTGCGCTTCATGCCGGGCCCAGGCATAATAGCAGGTGACGATCTTGCTGATCTCCTTTCTCCATATGGCGCCATGGGAAGGCGCGATCATGTCCAGCTCCAGGCCCTTTGCCGCATCCAGCGCCTTGAGCACCGGCCCCCCCACGTGCAGGACGATGTTGGCAAAGTAGGTCGCCGCCTCGGGGTAGATCACCTCCCAGCCGATCTCATCATCGAAGCGCTGCGAGGAGGCCAGATGCTGGCCAAAGGCGTCATTGGAAAACAGGATTTTTTCTCCCGGGCAATAGGACACCATGGAATCAGGCCAGTGCACCATGGGTATCTCCAGGAAACTCAACTGCCGTGAGCCCAGGCTCAGGGTGTCGCCGCTCTTGACCGTCTGAAAGGGCCAGTCCTTTTTGTAGTAGCGGGTCAGTCCCTTCTTTCCCCGCTCGCTGGTGACAATGGTCGCCTGCGGCGCCAGCTCCATGGTGCGGGGGAGGGAGCCGGAGTGGTCCATCTCCACGTGATTTGAAATATGATAATCTATTTTATTGAACGGGATAATCTCTTCCACCCGCTGCACCATCTCCTCGAAAAAAGGCGCCTTAACCGTGTCAATCAGGGCCACCTTGTCATCGACGATCAGGTAGGCGTTATAGGTGGTTCCTTCCGGCGTGTCATAGCCGTGAAAAATCCTGATGTTCCAGTCGATGGCGCCGACCCAATAGATTCCCTTCTTCAATTCTACCGTGCCCATGGTTCGTTCTCCTTAATGAATTGTAACAACCGATATGAATTGCATTATTGCATACGACTCTCAGCCCCGGCGAGGGTCATTCCCAGGGTATATGCCTCCTGAAGAGCTTCCGGATGTTTCAAGATTTCACCCTCGCCATCAATCCTCCGATGGAGCAGGGTATGGGAGAGATCCGCATCGATGGCATCGAAAAAATACTTGACCGTCAGCAGGGTGCCATCAAAGAGCTTTGCGCCCTTGGTGGCCCCCACTGAGATGAAGATGCCTGTCTTTTTGGTGCCCGGCGGATTGACCGGCTGCTTGAGCACGTACTTGCGTGCCCACAGGGACTGGGAGCGGTCAATGAGCGCCTTGGTCTGGGCATTGACGTTGTAAAAAAATATCGGGGCCGCCAGCACAATGCAGTCATGTGCACAAAGATGGGTATACATCGCCTGCATGTCATCCAGGAGGAAGCATTTGCCGGTCTGTGAGCAGCTGTGGTCGGCGACGCAGGGAAGAATCTGCAGATCACAGAGGAACAACTCCGTGGCATTTCCTCCCCCTGCGCGCAACCCTTTGACCAGTTCTCGTAACAGAAGGGCGGTGTTGCCTTCCCTGCGGGGACTGCCGTAGAGGGCAAGTACCTTCATGGAAGCGCCTCCCTCCCGTCTATTCCAGCAATTTGAATTTTGCCTTGCCTGCGCCGCAGACCGGGCACTTTTCAGGCGGGTTATCGCCGGTGTGAACGTAGCCGCAAACCGTGCATCTCCATTTTTTCATCGTGTCACTCCTTTTCGGTTATGGTGTGGTGTGAATGGCAGGGTTTCCTGGAAGCCCTGCCGGGTACTCGAACCTCGGGGAAAAGGGTCATCCCTTGCTCCCGATTTCACTGTGCATCTGGAGGTACTGCAGGATGTCATTGCGACGTAAAATGCCCATCACCCGGTTTGATTCCACCACCGGGACCTGGTGGATGCTTTTGGCGGTCAGCTTCTCAAGCGCCACGCCGGCGTCGTCGGAGGGCGCCACCTGTTCCAGCCGTTCCTTCGGGACCATGATCTCCCGGACCGGCGTCACCGGCCACTGCTCGCGGGAAATCTTTTTCAGGTCATGAAGACAGACGATACCCTGGAGCTGGCCGTCCCGGGTGACCAGGAAGCCCCGGTCACGCTGGCGCAACATGTAGTCATCGACCAGCTGCTGGACGCTCATCTCCTCGGACACGGTTTGAAAATCGGTGATCATCAGGTTGTGCACCCGCACGTCGCTGAGCGCCTCCCTGAAGAGGAGGTGGCGGTAGCTGCCGACCGCGGCATTATAAAGGAACCAGCCGATGAAAATGGTCCAGACGCCGTTGAGGGCGAATCCGGAAAAAATGAGCCTGACCCCCCAGACGACGAGCAGGATCGCCACCACCTTTCCGCTGAGGGATGCCACCCGGGTTGCCAGACGGAAGTTTCCGGTCAGTCCCCAGATGATCGCGCGCAGGATGCGTCCACCGTCAAGGGGAAAGCCCGGGATTAAATTGAAGCAGGCAAGCGCCAGGTTGATCAATCCCAGGTAGCGGAACAGCGACGCAAAGGACGGGCTGAGGTCACGGAGGAGCCACCAGGCGGCCCCGGTGAAGAGGCTGAGCGCCACGCTGACCAGCGGTCCGACAACGGCGATGAGGAATTCCTTGAGGGGCCGGTCCGGTTCTCCGCCGATCTGGGCCAATCCCCCGAAGATGAACAGGGTGATGCGGTGCACCTGCTCTCCCTGCTCCCGCGCCACCAGCGAATGGCCGAGTTCATGTGCCAGGACCGAGGCAAAAAACAGCAGGCTGGCAATAAGCCCCAGCGCCCAGTTGAAAAGAGCGGGATTCTGCGGATGCTGCACCGGGAAATAATGCCCGGCCAGTGTCCAGGTGACCAGGGCAAAAATAATAAGCCAGCTGCCATCAATGTACACCTCGATGCCCAGGATCCTGCCCAGGCACCAGGCATTACGGTTGTTGCGCACGGGCATAGCCCCTAACGAGTCTCAGGGTTGATCCCGTCATTTGACCGGGACCGGTGGCAGAGCGGGGGTAGAGGGCGGAACCGCGAAATACGTGCTCAGGAATTCATAGAGGGTGGCGGCATCGTTTTCTGAAATATCGGCCCCGGGCTTGCTTTTCATGCGGTCCACGGTTGGCTTTACCATGTCCCGGGTCAGGTGCGCTGCCTTCACTCGTTCCAGGGAATGACACTTCTGGCACTTGGTTTCAAAGAGTTTTTCATGCGGATCAGAAGCCGCCCCGGTGCTCTGGGCCATGGCGCCGGAGAGTGCGGGCATGAGAACGAGTGCGGAGAAAAGAAAAAGCAGGATGGTGCTGAGCAATTTCATGGCATCTCCTTTCATGGTTAGGTGCGCTGGCGGGGTAGGCCTCACCCCGGCTGCCTCAGATCGTGCGACTCGCAGCCCGGTTCGGCGGTGTCGCTCACTGCGCCTTGAGTGCCGCTTCTATCTTGCCCTGATCAAATCCGATGATAACCTGGCCGTCGATAACAATCACCGGGACGCTGCGCTGATTGGTCAGGGAGATCATTTCATCCCGGGCGGCCTTGTCCTGTCCCACGTCGTACTGGGTAAACTCATACTTCCGCTGCGAAAGAAACTCTTTCGCCTGATGACAGTGGGGACAGGTGGAAAGTGAATAGAGTTTTATCTGTGCCATGTCGCTGTATACCTCCCCGGTGCGTGATTAGACGGCTACGGCGGAAAACCTTCCATGCTCCTTCACCAGCTTCAACGAAGCCATGCAAACCGGGCAGACCACGATATCGCCTTCCTTGGCATCTGCCGACAGCTCAAAATCCGCGTTGCAAAGCGGACAGGTCACCATGTTCATATCTCCTGCTCCTTTCACCTCATCCGAGGCATCATGTGCTGATTTACGATCCCTTGATGCGGGGGTCAATCTTGCCCGGCCCCCCGCAGTCCGGCGTATAGCAGGTGGCGTCAATAAAGACGCAGGTTTCATTGCATGAGGGGCATCGCTCCGGCGGCGTATCGGTTTCCAGGGTATAGCCGCATGTTGAACATTTAAACCAGGTCATCTCACACCTCCCTTGAGCATCATGTGATGGGCTGTTATGATCCATGAGTTTTGCGTTCATGATTCATTACCGCCATTATGCTGAACAGGGAAAATCCGAAGCACGAAATCCGAAATTCGAAACAATGACGGAAAATCAACTGTTCCAATGACCGAAACGCTGGCGGCATAGGAATGAGTTTTGATTTTTTGTCATTTGATATTTAAAATTGTTTCTGGTTTCGATATCCGGATTTTGAATGTGCCCCTGGTTAGAGGTATCGTTTTTGCGTCAGTTCCGGCGCCTTGTTCACCAGAATGGTGTAGGGAGGGACCGATTCGGTCAACCATACGCTTCCACCGATAATCGAGTATTCACCGACCACGGTTTTGCCCCCCAGGATGGTGGCGCCGGAATATATAATAACATTGTTCTTTAGCGTGGGATGCCGCTTGACGCCGCGCCCGATGTTTCCCGAGGCGTCTTTCTGGATGCTCAGTGCGCCCAGGGTTACCCCCTGGTACATCCGCACGTTATCCCCGATTTCCGCGGTTTCTCCGATGACCACACCGGTGCCATGGTCGATGAAAAAATCATTGCCGATGGAGGCGCCGGGGTGGATGTCAATGCCGGTCTTGTTGTGCGCGTATTCGGACATGATCCTCGGAATGAGCGGCACCTTGAGCAGATGCAGCTCATGTGCCACCCGGTGCACGGCAATCGCCTCGACCCCGGGATAGCTCAGGATGATTTCATCCAGGCATTTTGCGGCAGGGTCTCCGTCATAGGCCGCCTGGACATCGCCGCGCAGCTGCTGCCGTATGTGGGGTATCTTCCGGAGTATGGCAAAGGTGATTTCGATGGATTCATCAGTGAGTGTTCCCTCATCGCCGGGCCTTCCGCAGACCGACTTCAGGCTTTTCAGAATTTCCCGCGATAGGTGGTGGTAAATAAAGGCAATTTTTTCCCAAATGTAATAGGTGACGTTGGCCTTTGAGAGCTCCTGCTTTTCATAATAGCCGGGAAACAGGACCGACAAAAAGTTGGTGGTAATCTCAACCACCCGGTCACGGGAGGGAAGATTGGCGCCTTCTATGTGATTGATCCCGTCCTGTGCATCATAGGTGCTGACGATGCTCTCAATGATCCGGGGCAGCTTTGTTTCCGACATCAGGGTGCCGTTCTCCAGAGATGCAATCGGATAATAGATTGCCTTCGGGGTGATAGCCTTCCATTAGCGAGATCTGCCGAACGGGGAAATTTCCCGCAACCTCTTTATAATGGGAGGCAAGGTTGCGATGGTAAAGTCAATGTCCTCGTCAGTGTTGTAAATGCTCAAACTCAGTCTGAGCGACCCATGTACATAGGTAAAGGGCACCCCCATCGCCCGCAGCACATGAGAGGGCTCGAGCGATCCGGAGGTGCATGCCGAACCTGATGATGCGGCAATCCCCTGCGCGCTTAAGAGCAGGAGAATCGATTCGCCTTCCACGTATTCGAAGCTGATGTTGGTGGTGTTGGGCAGGCGGTGGGTTTGATCGCCGTTGACCTGGACATCCGGACAGCATTTGATCAGCTCCGCCTCCAGGCGGTCGCGCAGGGCCCTGACCCGGGTATTTTCATCAATCAGATTCCGGCGGGCAAGCTCTGCGGCCTTTCCCAGTCCGATGATATACGGAACGTTTTCCGTACCCGCCCGCCGCCCCCGCTCCTGGTGGCCGCCGATGATAAAGGGGGTGAGCTTGGTGCCCTTCCTGATATAGAGGGCGCCGATGCCTTTCGGGGCGTGGAGCTTGTGGCCGGAGAGCGAGAGCAGGTCAACGGCGCTCTTCTGCATGTCCAGCGGGATCTTGCCCACCGCCTGGACCGCATCGGTGTGAAAAACGGAACCCCGGCTTTTGACCATCTGACCTATTTCCTCGATGGGGAAGGTGACGCCGGTTTCGTTATTGGCGTACATGATGCTGACAATGGCGGTCTCGTCAGTGATCGCCTGTTCAAGATCACTTAGTTCGAGCCTGCCCTTGCGGTCAACCGTCAGTTCAGTGGCATCATAGCTGTTCTTGCTTAAGTGACGCACCAGATTGAGCACCGCGGGGTGTTCAACCCGGCTGGTCACCATGTGTTTTTTGTCGGGATACGATCCCAGGGTTCCCCGAATCGCGGTGCTGTCGCTTTCGGTGCCGCAGCTGGTGAAGATGATTTCAGTGGGATCACAGTTCAAAAGCTCCGCCACCTTCTCCCGGGCCTCCACCACCTTTTTTTCCACCTGGCCCCCGAAGTCGTGCATGCTGGAGGGGTTGCCGTAGTACTCGGAAAAGTAGGGGAGCATCTCCTCGACCACCTCCGGGGCGACCCGGGTCGTGGCATTGTTATCCAGGTACACGTTTTTCATGATTCCACCACCACTTCAATGTCATCAGAGACGAATTCGCGCAGCTTGCTTTGCACGAGACCTTTCAAGGTGAATCCGGAGCTGGGGCAGGAGGTACAGGCCCCTCGCAGGGTGACCAGCACCTTTGTCCCCTGTATGTCGATGAGGTCAATGTCCCCGCCGTCGGTCCTCAGGGCGGGCCGAATTTCCCGCTCGATTGTTTCTTCAATCAGCTTCATCCGCTGAATGTTGCTCAGCGCGCGCTGTGCCGGCTTCTGCTGCCGTACCGGTTCCTGCCGGACCTGTCCCTGAACCGCCGCAATGATGGCTTCGATTTTGGGCTGGCAGGATTCGCAGCCGCCGCCGGCCTTGGTGTAATGCGTCACATCGGCGACGGTGGTGAGGTTGTTTTCCCGGATCACCCGCTCGATCTCCCGGTCAGTGATGCCGAAGCATTTGCATACCACCTCGCCTTCCAGCTGTTTGGTAATGTCAAGCCCCTTGGAAGAGGCAATCGCCGCTTCCAGCGCTTCCCGTCCCATCACCGAGCAGTGCATTTTCTCTTCGGGCAGGCCGCCCAGGTAGTCGGCAATATCCCGGTTGGTTATTTGCAAAGCCTCTTCCGGGGTCTTGCCGATAACCATTTCGGTCAGGGCGGAGGCCGAGGCAATGGCGCTGGCGCAGCCGAAGGTTTGAAACTTCGCCTCCGCGATGCGGTGGTTCGCGTCGAGCTTAAACATAAATTTAAGCGCGTCACCGCAGGCCAGCGAGCCCACCTCGCCGATGCCGTCGGGATGTTCAATCTCACCCACGTTGCGCGGGTTGGTAAAATAGTCCTTCAGCTTGTCGGTATAGTTCCACATGGCTGCCTTCCTTGTCGCCCAAACGGCTATGCGATAGATGCGTTGCGAGACCGTCCCTGGCACGCGGGGCAAATGCCCCCGAATTCCATCTGATATCCTGATATTATGTATGACTTGGCCTTTTCCACATCCCGCAGCATTTCGGGGTGAACCGCGCACACCACATCCTCAAGCTTGCCGCACTCCAGACACACCAGGTGATGATGCGATTCCACATTGCCGTCATAGCGAGCGGTGTTTTTCCCGAACTTGATCTCGCGGATGACCCCGGTTTCCTTCAGAATGTGTAGATTGCGGTAGACCGTGCCCAGGCTGATGTTCGGGCACTTTTCTCTGACCCGCTCAAAGATCCATGACGCGGTGGGATGAGATGCGGTTTCCCGCAACACTTCAATAATATGATATCGCTGTCGTGTTGAACGCATCACGTCTAATAGTATGTTAGCCGTCGTCCTTTTGTCAATCGGTTTGAAAACGGTGCCTCGGACGAATCAGGCAACAAACAATAATGATAATTGTTATTGCTGTCAAGTTTTATTCGGGAACATTCCCCGAGATCGCTTTCGATCCGGTATTTTTTTTGCGCATGAAAAAGTATTTAATTTTCTTGACACCCCTTGAAGTTGCAGGATATTATCCGTGACTTAATTGCAATGGCCAGGCTTCAATTACACAGACGAGGAGGAAGGTCGATGATGAGAAAGGCGGTGAGCATCGCAAGTATTGTGCTGATGTTGGGCTGCGCACGTGTCTACGCAGCTGATAAGGAAGTTGAGAGCCTCAAGCAGGAGCTCAACTCATTGAAGGGCCAGGTTGAGGAACTGAAGTCGATTATCAAGCAGCAGCAGCAGGTGCAGCAGCAGATGAAAGAGGAGGCAACAAAAGCAACCCAGCTATCGGCTGCGGATAAAGCGGAGAAAAAAGAATCGCCGGTCATCAGCAGTTTCAAGTTCAAGCCCTACGGTTACATAAAGCTGGATGCCTCCTATGATGACAGCAGGACCAACTTAGGGGACTTCATTTTATACGTTCCCAATGAATCGCAGCACAAGAATGATAACGAATATAACATGACCGCAAAGCAAACGCGCTTGGGCCTCGATATCATGGCGCCGGATATCTATGCCTGGCAGGCGTGGGGCCGGATTGAGTTTGACTTCTATGGTGACGGCGGCGCCGCTCACGAGAATAAGGCGGGCGTGCTGTTGCGTCATGCATTTGTGGAACTGAAGAAGAAAAACTTCAGCCTTCTGGCCGGCCAGACATCCGACCTGATTTCACCGCTGAATATTGATACGCTCAATTATACGGTGGGGTGGTCGGTGGGTAATATCGGATACCGTCGGCCGCAGTTGCGCGGCACCTATACCTATCCCTTCAGCAAGACCACCAAGATCATTTCCGCCCTCGCCCTTAGCCGCACGACCGGAACGATAAACGAGGATCTTGATCTGGATTCGCAAAATGACGGAGAGGATGCCGGATTTCCCACGGTTCAGGGAAGACTGGCCGTGGCAACCAAACTGTTAACCGCCAATCCCACCGTCTTCGGCGTCTCCGGGCATTATGGCGAGGAGGAGATAGACTGGCAGGTCAAGCCGGTGACACCGGGCAATCGTCAGACGCGGGTTAAGAGCTGGTCGATAAACGGGGATTGTGAACTTCCGTTGACCTCCAAGCTTTCGCTGAAAGGGGAGTTCTTTACCGGCTACAACCTGGATGATTACTTCGGCGGCATTCTCCAGGGGGTCAATCCTACCACCCGCGAAGTGATTAAATCGATGGGAGGCTGGATGCAGGTCTCATTCAAGCATAGCGACAAGTGGAACTACCGGGCCGGCTTCGGCATCGATGATCCGGAAGAAAAAGACCTCTCGAACAACATGAGAAGCCGCAACAGCTTTTATTTCGGCAATATCGTTTATACGTTAATACCCCCGGTTGATATCGGTCTTGAATACAGCTACTGGGAAACCGGTAATGAGGGTCTGAGCAAAGGCACCGACAACCGCATCCAGACCTCGATCATTTACAAGTGGTAGGCGTCGCCGCGCACCGGGCGGTTTGAGAGCGGCACGCACGGCTGTTTTCCGCCGAAGCATGACAAGCCGCCGGAAGGGCACGAGGTGTATCGATGAACACATTGAGCATGGCAGAGGTGATCGATCAGGCAATCGCACGAGAGCAGGAGTCGTATGAGCTGTATGAAGGGCTCTGCGGGAGGGTGGCAGATGCGGCATCGCGCGACACGCTCCATTTCATGGCGGGCGAGGAGCTGAAACACAAGGAAATGCTCCAGAAATACAGGAGAGGTGAGATGGTCTCCGACGTGCTTTCACTGGGTGCCGCCGCTGACGCGCGGGTGGTGGAGGCCCTGGGGGCGCCAGATCCGGCCGGCCCCTTGCAGCATAAGGACATTTTCCTGTTCGCCGCCGGCCGCGAAAAGGCAGCGCATGAGTTCTACCAGCGAATGGCGGAACTGCAGCCGCCGGGAGCGCTGCAAACCATGCTGTATGCATTTGCCGCGGAAGAGCTGCGGCACAAGGAAAAGGTTGAATACCTCTATTGCAATGCGGCGTTTGCCCAGACCGATGGCGGCTGAAGGACGACGAGCGGCGGGTCGGGTTGCCGGGGAGAACAGGAATACCGATGAAGATCAGGGATACCGGAAGCGGGATTCAGCTGTTCGATTTTACCGCGGCGGAGGCGTATAGGATCGCGCGTAACATTGAGCAGGAGGGGATCCGGTTTTATCAGATGCTGATGGATAAAGCGGCTGATGCCGGGGTGAGGGAACTGGTGACCCGCCTGCGCGATGCCGAAGCAGAACACCTGAGGATTTTTGAGCAACTGCTGGAAGGCGCCGGAGGGAAACCCGGGCAGTGGGAAGATGACGACCTGCTCGAGAGTGTGGATGACGCCATCTTTAGCATCACCGAAGACCAGGTGGCGGCTGCTGATTTTGGCCAGGCCCTGCAGCTCGGCATCATCATTGAGAAACGGTCACTGGCGTTTTATCTGGAAGTGGAAAAGCATACGAAAAGCAGCGAGGGCAAAGGTGCCCTTCGCAAAATCATTGACGAAGAGCGGCGGCACTGGGAAGATTTGCAACAACTGGCCAATTGAATGGCACTGCGCCAGTATTTTCTGATCCCGCCGGCAGATGAACGCTACTCCGCCAGTATTGCCAGCGCGCCATGAAGCGTGGCGGTTACCGCGAGCAGCATCCCCGTCCTCTTGTGGACGGCGAACGAAATTCCCACCCAACGCAGACCGCCCGCCAGCTGCATCAATACCAGCACAAAATTGACGATTCCCAGAATAAAAATAATTGAAATGCCGCCTATGGCCATGCGTGTTTTCCTCCGCTCAGTTGGCAGGCGCGACTACTGACACCTGCGCCGCCGCCGGTCCCTTGCTGCCGTGCATGTTGCAGTGCCCCTCCGCCTTTATTTCCGCATTCTCATTCAGCGTGTATTTGATCTCCCGGGTGAAGACACTGTCCTCGGGGCGCTTGCTGCGGGTAAAATCCCAGCGGGCTATTTCCTTGCCATTGGCCGTGATAGAGAGCCAGTCCGTATAATGCAGGAAATTGTTGGCGCTGTGGGTGGCGGTAACCCGTATGGTTATCTCCGACCCCGGTGCCGCGCTTGCCGGCGCGCTGATCGCAACCGATGTCTTATCGGCGAAGGCGCTCCCCGCGCTCACACACATGAAAGCGCCGCTCACCATGATGATGCACAAACAATATCCGGCAACTCGTTGTAGGACCTCAGTCATAGCGGTTTCTCCTTTTTGACAATGACAGCGGGTTTCTGGTTCGGTCCGGGAGGCGGTACAACTATTGTAGCCCGCGGCATCCGGCGAGTCAAGGAATTCTCTGGATTGTGCCGCATACCCAGGCTCATGTTCGATCAAACAGCTGGGGCAGTGTCCGGGCATCGGTGCAGGGAGCGGCGCAGGTAAAATTGCTGCATATATATGCCGCCGGTGTGCCGTTGACCGGCGTCATATGTTCGGTAAAGGGGGCAAGCCGGTGAAGGGTGGACCCGTCT
>CAZWCD010000027.1:0-11545 GCA_964632275.1 uncultured Thermodesulfobacteriota bacterium | reverse complement strand
GACCGGCGTCATATGTTCGGTAAAGGGGGCAAGCCGGTGAAGGGTGGACCCGTCTCCGTCCGGATCCAGGAGCAGGACGACTTTGTTGGGCAGGAAGCGCGAGCGCAGGGCGCGCAGCAACTCCCGGGTTTCATGCCGGCGGAGACTGCCGGCGATGACCACCTCATGGGAAGGGCCCAGGGCAAAATCAAGGGCCATCAGGAGGTGGGTTGCCGCGGAAGGATACTGCAGCACCTGTGCAGCAAAGGCCCTCCCGATCTGCGCGGCCTTGTGTTCACAATCGGCATCGCCGGTCATGCGCGCGATGCGCAGCAGATTGTGCATGGCAACGGAGTTGCCCGAGGGAACTGCCCCATCATACAACTCCTTTTGCCGCACCAGCAGCGACTCGCCATCCTCCGGGGAAAAGAAAAATCCGCCACCCCCGTTTTCATCCCCAAAATGCGCAAGCAGGTCTTTATTAAGCGCAATCGCGGCTGCAAGGTCGCGTACGTCAAAAGTCGTTTCGTAAAGCTCGATCAACCCCCAGACCAAAAAGGCATAGTCATCAAGGTTGGCTGCCATGGCGGATTCTCCATCGCGATAGCGGTGCAGCAGCCGGCCGTTGGGGAGCCGCAGGGAGGAGAGAATAAAATCGGCCGCTCGGCGCGCTGCTTCGGCATAGGTAGGTTCATCAAACGCCTGTGCCGCCCGGGCAAGCGCGGCTATCATCAGCCCGTTCCAGTCGGCAAGAAGTTTGTCGTCTTTATGGGGATGCACCCGTGCGTTACGAGCTTCTAACAGGCGCCGTCGCGCCGCCTCAAGGCGCGTGCGCAGTTCCTCCTGCGGCAGATTGAGCGGGTCGGCGCTTTCAGGGGGGGTGCCGCGATGCAGAATGTTGGCGGGCGACTGCCGGCCGGTTGCCTCATCCCTGAAGTTGCCGCCCGGTTCGGCATTATACAGCTTGAGCACCAGTGCCGCCTCATCGGGGGCGAGGAGCTGTTCAATCTCGGCCGCCGTCCAAAGGTAGTACCTGCCTTCCTCTCCCTCGCTGTCCGCGTCCTCGGCTGAATAGAATCCTCCTTCCGGTGCAGTCAGCTCGCGCAACACATAGGTGATGATCTCGCGTGCGGTTTCCTCAAACTCTTTTCTGCCGGTTGCCTGGAAGGCTTCGGTGTAGGCCATGGTCAGCAGCGCCTGGTCGTAGAGCATCTTCTCGAAGTGGGGAACCAGCCACCGCTCGTCGGTGGAATAGCGGTGAAAGCCAAACCCGATGTGATCGTAGATGCCCCCGCGGCGCATCGCGCTGAGTGTTTGCATAACCATGTCCAGGGCGAAGGCGTTGCCGCTGCGCTTCCAGTAGCGGAGCAGAAAGAGCAGGTTGTGCGGGGTGGGGAACTTCGGCGCGCCGCCAAAACCGCCGTAGCGTCTCTCATAACGGTGTGAGAGCTGCTCATAGGCGGCGGCCAGGACTGCTTCCGTAAGCTCGCCCGGAGCGGCTTCACCGGCGGATGTCTGCACAGCGGAGACGATCTGGTCAGCCGATGCGAGCAGTTCCCGGTTTCTGTGCCTCCAGGCCTCCGCCACCGCGGGCAGAAGCGTGATCATCCCGGTTCGGCCGAACCTGCTCTCTTTGGGAATGTAGGTCGCGGCAAAAAAAGGTTTTTTGTCCGGCGTCATAATGATGGTCAGGGGCCATCCCCCCGATCCGGTCAGCATCTGGCAGACGGCCATGTACAGTTTGTCAATGTCCGGCCGCTCTTCGCGATCTACCTTGATGCAAACAAACGCGTCGTTCATCAGGCGGGCGACCTCCGGGTCCTCAAAGGACTCGCGCTCCATAACGTGGCACCAGTGGCAGGTTGAATACCCGATGGAGAGAAAAATCGGCCTGTTTGCCCTGCGCGCCTTTTCAAATGCCGCATCACCCCACGGGTACCAGTCCACCGGATTATGGGCATGCTGGAGCAGATACGGGCTCTTTTCAGATTGCAGGTGATTACCCTGCCGCGCGGGGTTGTGTGCCATGGCGTGCTTCCGGCTGTGTTTAGGGAACCTGCTTGAGATCAGACGCAGCCGCGGAGGCAGCGGATGCTTGCACCGCGTAGGATTGCACCTGCATGTCCCGCTTCGGAGAGCCCGGGGGGCCGGACAGCCCCTGATAGCGCACCAGGTAATGGGGGGGCTCGGAGCTGTACCACACGTTCATTTTGGGAAGGAAGGTGCCCCAGAACCCGTCAAGGCCGAATTCAATCTTGTAGCATGCGACCGGCTGCTGATTCACCGTTATGGTTTCCTTTTTCCGGTTGCTCGCGCTGAATGCGAAGGTGCGCTGGCGGCCCTCTCCGTAGAACCCGATTTTGACGCTCTCCAGTTCGCTGAAGAGAAAGCCGCGAAAAATGTAGGTGAGGGCTGAAAAGTCGGCCAGCACGATTTCTTCGTTTCCCGGGAGGGGATCTTCGTTTTTGACCAGGAGCCGGGAATCGAGGGTGGCCCGGGGGAATTTTCTGATGGTATGAATCGATTTGATGCGCATGGTTTGCTTGTCGAGGGTGAGCACCCGGTCCAGCGAGGGCGAGAGCGAGGTGATTTCGTAACATGGCTGCCCGCCGTCCTCTATAATTCTGACCGTTTCAACCACGGTCATCGGCGCGTCGTCGACCATGGTAGCGTAGGTGATGGTCTCTCCGTCGGGTATGCCGGGATCCTGGAACGGGTTTCCCAGGCAGCGGCCGCCGAAGCCGGCGCACAGCAGTATCAGGCATGCTATGAAGCGTATGCAGTGATTCATGGAACTTCTCCGTGTCGGTTTGAGGAGTGATGAGACGGCTGTCATGAGCGCCCCTGAGCGGCGCCGTCTTCAACGGTTATTGCAGCGCCCGCGCCCGCGCTTTCCGGCTGAGCCACCTGCCCACGAACAGCAGTATCGCCAGGGTTATCGCACAGCCGATCAGCTGGCGCGGTACCGGATTATCCAGCGCGCTTTTGAGCTGGGTGCCGGCGAGGGTCATCACGATCAGGGCGGGGGAGATGCCGGTGATGGTGGCGACGGTATAGGTCCGGAAATTGATGGGCGAGGCGCCGGAGATGAGGTTAATCAGGAAAAAGGGGGCGACCGGCAGGAGGCGCAGCAGCGCCACCGTTGTGAACCCGTGTCGGGCGAGTCTGCCGCTTATCTGCCGCACGCGGTTTCCCGCGTAATGGTGCAGGGTATCGCGCCCGAGCACATGCCCGACGGCGTACAACACCGATGCGTTCGCCACCAGGCCGCACAGTGAATAGATCAAGCCCGGGAGGGGGCCGAACACCATGGCCGTGGCCGGTATGAGAATGGCGATCGGGAATGCCAGCAGTCCGGCCAGGGTATACACGACGATTACATACAAGGGCGCCAGGGGATCATGTTTCAAAAGCACCGAAATGGCGGAAAGGTTTTCCCTGGCCAGCCACGCATCCACCGGGAGATAGCGCCAGAGGAGAGCGAGGCCGCACAGCAGCGCAATGATGACGCCTGCAATAAGCAGCACGGCGCGACGGGCGGAATGTGACGAGGGTGGGGCGGGGTTCTGCTGCATTATCTGCCTGCGGCTCTGGTGATGGTTTGAATACGCTGGCGTTCCGGCCGGACTGGGAGGAGGCCCACCTTCTGCCAGTGCATATGGTTCATGTCATGGGTATGTTTATGTATACAGGAGAGTGCTCAACATTTCAAATGAATTATCACCATCCTCCACTCATGTGGCGCGTTCCGGTGATGCACCGGCACGGCATTGAGTTTTATCTTGCCTTAGCCGGGAGGGCATGCAACAATGATCCATGAAATTGCCGGCCGGGGTGAGCGGCATGTTCCGCATTGCAAAGGACCTGACTGAAATATGTTGATAGCAGTGTGTGCAGTTCTGTCGTACCTCTATGGATCAATCCCCTTCGGCTA
Organism: uncultured Thermodesulfobacteriota bacterium; assembly: GCA_964632275.1. Taxonomy (GTDB): domain Bacteria; phylum Desulfobacterota; class WTBG01; order WTBG01; family WTBG01; genus CAZWCD01. The sequence continues at coordinate 7,632 of CAZWCD010000027.1, read as the reverse complement.
CCTGGCCGCCGCAGTGTTAAAGGGCGAGAAGCTGACTGAACAAGGGAGCGGAAATGTGGGGGTGACCAACGCCTTTAAAGCAGGGGGTACGATTGCCGGAATTATTACCATTGCCGGTGAGGTTTCCAAGGCGCTGGTCCCGGTATGGGCCGGACGGTCGCTTTTCCCGGACGGTTTATCCGCCACCTTGCTGCTGGTGTTCTGCTCACTGGTCGGCACCAGCTGGTCGGTTTTCCTCAGGGGGAGGGGCGGGAAGGGGAGCACCGTCGCGCTGTGGAGTCTGCTGATGTTGTCACCGGTGTCGTGCCTGCTGCTGCTGGTTACCGCCGGCATCCTTGCGCTTCTGGCCCGCATTGCCATTCGCGTAAAAAAGCTGCAGCTTCTGTGCATACCCTGCGTCATCTATCTGGTGGAGCGGGATGCGGTCTTCACCCTCTTTGGGATTCTTACCAGCTTGCTGTTTGTTTGCAACTCCTATCGCCGCACGGATGATTTTGTTTACTATAATATATTTCGCCAGCAGTCGGGACTCAAATAGATAGGGGGGACGTTCGTGCAGCAATTGCTTTGCGGCAAAGCGGTGCTGTGCAAGAGATAGCGTATGCCACACGAATGACCGATTTTGTGTGAGTAGTATCTTATATCGAGTTAGGAACAGAAGAGGAGGAAAGGGACATACACCTTTAATGTCCGCTGCGCACTTTCTGCACGAACGTCCCCTTTTCATTCCTGAACATTTGATACCGGGAGGAAAATGACATGAGGCATGCTGTTCTGCTTTCTGTATCCATAGTGCTTCTTTGTATCAAAACGCCAGGCGCGGCTGATATACCGGCAGGGCAAAATCGAACAGGCAGCATTACCGTACGTCTGACCGGATTTAAAGATGATACCCGCACGGTTAAACTGTGTGTGTGCCGATCGGAAGATGAATACGTGGGCAAAGAGAAGGAGTACCGCATTGCCGAAGCGGCAATCCGGGACAAAAAGGCGGTCTGGGTGTTTGAGAACATGCCCTACGGCACATACAGCATAAAGGCCTTTCATGATGAGAACGGGAATAACCAGCTGGATACCAACCGTTTGGGTAAGCCTACTGAACGCTACGGATTTTCTAACAATGCCGATGGACGCTTCGGGCCACCACCATTCTCGGCGACCGCCTTCACGCTCAATTCCGCGGAGACGGCAATAGGGATACGCCTGCAATAAAGGCGGGGGGACGTTCGTGCAGAGAGTGCTTTACGATAAAGAGGTGCTCTGCAAGAGATAGCACATGCCGCACGACTGAATGGGCTCTGGGCACCAAGTTGCTTATATAGTGTGAGGAGCAGCATACTGGAGAAAGACAGAATCTTTATGAATGTAATCTGCGCACTCTCTGCACGAACGTCCCCTATTGTAGCTGCTTCCGGGTTTTTCTTGCCCTCGGCATTGCCGACATGGCCATACAAAAGACCCCATCCTCACGGACGGGGTCTTGCAGAACCGGGTGCGGGCGATGAGTGCGGTTCCTGGATCACTCCTCGGCGGTGATGGTGCCGGTGGCAATCTGCTCGGTGGATTTGTCGCCGACGGAGATGAGCCGCTTCACTTCATATTTGTAGGTTCCCTTATAGATGAAGCAGAGGCTGGCAGTGCCGCCCTGGGCGATTGCCGCCGTCTCATAATTGCCCCACAGATCGGCGTAAAAATTTACCGGCGCCTTGCAGGCAATGCCGAGCTTGTCCAGAAACTTGATGGTCACCGGCCCCGCGTCATTGTTCAGGAAGACGATGGTGGTGCCCAGCTTTATCTTGAGGTTCAGGGGGGTGATGCTGTCCGGCTCCTGCTTCAGGATAATGGTGCTGATGGGTTCTGCTGCCGCCTGGTCTGCCGCCCGGGCCGAGCCGTACGGGGCGAAAGCAAACGCCGCCAGCAAGAGGCACGTCATGATCAGGGTGTGCGATGTGTGCTTGGTTCCGGTAAACATGCTTGCTCCTTTCTTGTGGGTGTTAGCGCCTTCAGGCAGGTGCAATCCCTGTTTATGAAACTACCACCTGCTCTGGACTGACGGGATATGCGCTGCGTTATACCGATGTTTTGTACAATTACTGCGCGCGCTTGTCAATAAATATTTTGGCTTGCATTGGATAAGGGGGCGTGCCACAATGCGCAGCATCATCAGTTCATGGGTGGGTGCCGCAGCCGTGCATGCCTGGTAAAGAGAGGAGTGAAGGAGTGAATATAAATCTTGCCACAACCGGGGGGTTCTGCTTCGGCGTGCGCCGGGCCATTGCCATCGCGCTGGCAACGGCAAAATCCGGCGCGCAGGTGGAGATGCTCGGCGACATAGTTCACAATGAGGATGTGGTGCGGCAGATGAACGCCGCCGGCATTCGCACCATTCAGCGTCTGGGCAGGGGGGAGAATAAAATCCTTCTGATTCGCGCCCACGGCGCATCCCAGGAGGTTTTTGACAAGGCCGCGAAACGCGGGTATACGATTGTTGATGCAACCTGCCCCAAGGTTCGCAGGATCTACAAGCTGGCCGAAGTATCAAAACATGAAGGGTGCGAGGTGGTCATCATCGGCGATAAAAACCATGACGAGGTCCGCGGCATTGTGGGCCAGCTCAAGGGCAATGCACTGGTGATCGACAATCCCAAGCGCATGCCCCTCAAGCGGATCAAGCAGATCAGCAAGGCCTGCGTGGTGGTGCAATCAACCCAGAACCTGGACATGACCATGGACATCCTTGCCCGGCTGAAACAACATATCAAATCGCTTACCTTCTACAACACCATCTGCAGGCCGACCCGGATCAAACAGCAGGAAATTAAAACCATGCCGCTTAAGAATGACGTCATGATCATTATCGGTTCGAGAACCAGCGCCAACACCAGGAGACTCTACGAAATTGCCAGATCCCTGAACAAAAGGAGCCATTGGATTCAGTCCAGGGGCGAGCTCAAAGCGGGGTGGTTCAGGGGCGCTCAAAGCGTGGGGGTTATGGCAGGGGCCTCGACTCCCGACGCGACCACCCGGGATGTCATTGACCGCATTCGCTCGTTCTGAATATTATCGTCCTTCCTCAACCAGCTCCGCCACCACCGACAGCCCGATGGGGACGTCGGCCTTTTCCGGGGTAAAGCTCAGAACCACCTCCTGAAACTTGGTGTCGAAGCGCTCCTGAACATCCTCGGTGCGGAAATCGCGGCGGCCCATGTAGGGCGCCCGGGAGAGGACCTGGCCGCTTCCCAGGTACCCGTTGGTTTCCGAGTGGTAGATCTTGTAGCGGGCCCCGATAGCGATCCGGTCAAGCCAGAATGATTCAATGAAGAAGCGCACCCACAGATCGGGGGCGCCCACAATGATGCGGGTAATGTCGCCCGAGGCAAGTGTTTCGCCCAGGCGCACGTCGAACTTGTACACCTTGCCGTCCACCGGCGAGGTCATCTCCAGCTCCTTCAGCCGGGCGGTGGCCAGCTCAACCTCCCGCAGCGCGACCCGGAGATTGCTGACATCCAACTCCCTTTTCAGACGCGACTGGGTGTAGCCGAATTCCGAATCGACCTTCTGGGAATAGAGGGTTTTCTTCCTGCTCATGTCATCGCTGGTGATGTCGATCGACCGTTCGGCCGAAGCGACCTTGGCCTCCGCCAGGGCCAGCTCCGCGCGCTCCACATCGTTGTCCAGCAGGCACAGCACCTGCCCCTTGCGCACCGTATCGCCTTCCTTGACGAAAATCTGCACCACTTCCTTGGTTGCCGGGGGGCTGACAAAAACCTCGCGGCCGGCGGGCTCAACCGCCCCGTACACCCGGGCGGGCGATTCGCTCAGGATCGGCGGCTCCGCTGCCTGCGGGGGCGAGGAGGCGATCATCAGGCTGTACAGGATAAAGCCCAGGCCCAGACCGGTTATAAGAATGATGGCGCCGTAGGTCAGTAGTTTTTTCATGCGCTGGTCCCTTCCTTGAGATCCGATGTTGAATCATAGCCGATGTTGCCGTCTTCTATTTTAATCAGGCGGTCTGCATAGGGGAAGACGCGGGGATCATGGGTTACCAGCACCACGCCGCGCGAACTGTCCCGGGAAATGCGTTTCAGCGTGTCAAGCACAATGCCGCTGCTCTCGGTGTCGAGCGCCGAGGTGGGCTCGTCGCAGAGCAGCAGCAGGGGGTCATTGATCAGGGCGCGTGCGATGGCAACCCGCTGCTTTTGACCGGAGGACAGCTGCTTCGACCTGCCCCGGGCGTAGTCGCGGAGCCCGAACATGGAAAGCAGCGAGAACGCTTTTTCCCGGAGGGCCGCTGACGCTGCCTTCCCCTGAATGGAGTGGGCAATCAGGACATTTTCCATGACCGAGAGGGCGGGAATGAGCTCGGCGAGCTGGAAGACAAAGCCGTAATATTTCATGCGCATGGTCGCACGTTTATTTTCCGAGCTCAGGGAAACCTCCTGGTCGCCGATGAATATGCGGCCCTCGGACGGCTTGAGCAGCAGACCCATGATCGAGAGGAGGGTTGTCTTTCCGCTGCCCGACGGGCCCGCAAGCACGGTGAGCTCTCCGGGATAGATGCTCAGGTCCATTTTCTTCAGAACCCGCCTGAGCTGCCTGCCGTCAAAAAAATCCCTCGCGATGCCGTTCAGCTGAATAAGCGGTTGTGCCATATGGTGCGAATCCTGTCGTGCGACGATGACGTTCTAGCGATGCGACTGCTGCTATCTGAATACCGATGCCGGGTCAACGCCGGTTGCCTTTCGCATGGCGAATAACGAAGCGAGCAGACAGAGCACCAGGGTGCCCAAAGCGTGATAGCAGGCAACGTATTGGGGCATGTAGCTCGGCAACCGTGAACCATGGGTGGAATACAGAAAAAATGCGAGCAATAAAAATCCGATAAAGATGCCCCCGATGCCGATCATCAGCGACTGGTAGAGGACAATCAGGAAAATGTCATATTTCCGGGCGCCCAGCGCGCGCAGCACGGCGAACTCCTTCTGGCGGTGCAGGACGCTGGTATACATGGTGAGCATGATAATCACCATTCCCACCAGCGCGCCGATCAAGGTGGAAAATCCGAAGCTGCCGCCGATGCCGGTGTTGCGTATGTAATAGGTGCGGGTCTCCCGGGACAGGTCGGCGCTTGAGAGCACTTCAGCCTTCGGCAGCATGGAGCGTATGGCGGCAATCAGCGAGCCGGCATCGGCGCCGGACTTCACTTTTATCAGGATGGCGCTGCAGCGGCCCGGGGCAAAATTGACAATCTCCTTTGCCTTGACCATGTTGGTGAAAACCAGCGTTCCGGAAAACCCCCGGATGCTCCTGGTGATGGCGCTGATCCGCACCCGGGTATCGGATATTTCATAAAACTGGTCGATTGCCGGATCTCCCAGAATGTTCAGGTCGAGGCTATCCACGGTAACGCCGTCGGCATCAAAGAGCGCGAAGGGCGACTGCTGATAATACCTCCAGGGACCGAGGGCGAGGCGGGGGCTTCTGACCCCGACCACCTGCACCACCTGAAACTGACCGTCGGTGCGCTTGAACCGCCCGCTGGCAAAGACGACCGGCTCCACCCACTCCACATCCTGCAGGCCGCTGATGCGGTCGACGTAGCGCACCGGAAGGGAGCCGGTGGCGTTGACATTGGTGGTGTTTTTGCTGCACACCCAGATGTCGGCGCCGCTGTGATCAACCAGCACCGACATGTAGTTGAACAGCCCGAAGAGAACCGAGAGCTGCTGGCCGACCAGGAAGACGATGGCCACCACCCCCAGCACGGCGCCGGCGGTGGTTGAGCGGTCATGGAGCAGCATTTTGAGGGCGGCGATGCTACGCATGGGACCCCAGCAATTGGAGTGAACGGGTATGAGCTTCTTCAAAGGTCGGTACAACGGCATCGGCGAACGCGCCCAGCGTGTCGCCGGCCAGCACCGCGGCCGGGCCCCCGACAACGAGTTTACCGCCCGGGGCAATTTCCCGGATCTTGGTCAGCAGTGATCTGGCTGCGGGAAGATGGGAGACTAAAATAACCGAAAGCAGAATGACATCCGGCCGGGCCCGCTCAATCGACTCAAGGATATCCTCCTCGGGGGCGATGTGACCCATGCTCACCACCTGCCAGCCCTTTATTTCCAGGTAGTTCTCGAGGATTTCGGCGCCCATTTCATGCTCTTCCCCCGGCACGCAGGTGATAAGGGCCTTGTGCGGGAGGGTGGTGGCGGCCGGGAGCGCATCCGCCAGCCGCATCATCACGTAGCGGCAGATGTCGGTCGCCACGTGGACGTCAACCACATTAATGTCGTTTTTCTGCCAGAGCCTGCCCAGGGTGGTCAGCGACGCGGTCAGGACGTCCCCGTACAGGCGTTCAACCGACATCCCCCCGCTGAGCAGGGAAAGGATGTACTCGGTTGCCTCCTTTCTTCGTTTGGCCAGGAGATGGTCCATGAAGGTCTGAATCATCGCCGGCATGCTCACCCGTTCAATGGAGCAGGCCTGGTAGAGGGATTTGAGGTGCTGATGCAGCGCCTCCAGCGGGCGGGTCAGCTCATGAGATTCGGGCGGCTTGATGACGCTGTGGATGGCCATGTCCCATGACCGGAGCAGGTGTTCGAGATAGTCGATGACGAACCCCCGGCTGCAAAAAACCGATATGTACCAGCAGAACTCATCCTGCAGGTGATCGTACAGGTTGAATTCATAGGAGGCGCGCAGCAGGTCGCCGAATTGCCGGTGCACTTCCTCGGCCAGCCGCTGCTGCTCGCGGGGGATGTTCTGGCCGAGGTATTTCATTTCCAGGTCATACTTTTCCCGCACCAGCTCAAGTATCTTGGGGAAGTCATGGTTGAAGCGGGCCAGCGCCGATGCCGACATGGGGGGAAGCTGTATGCGTTCTGTTCCCGGGGGATGTTCGTTTTTTTGCGCGGTGTCGCTCATGGGTGTCCGTCAGCCGCGCTTACAGCGCACGCAGGTATTCGGGCGTCAGTGCCGCCCGGTCAGGTTGGTTGAGGACTTCGTCCAGCAATTGCACGCATGACTCTTTATCCCGGGGAAGGCGGGCCTGCACCGGGACGTAGTTGGATGCATGGTTGGAGAAAAAAAGGCAATGGTTCAAATCGGATTCCTCAATCATGATCTTGAGCTCCCGCACCATTTCGAAGGGGGAGGGGAGGGTGAAAGAGCCGGCCTGCGCCGCATCATGGAGGGGTGTTCCGGGCACCAGCATCAGTGTCAGTGCGCCGACGTAATCGGGCTGGACCTTGGTTAAGAGGCGCGCGGTTTCGCGGGCATGAATGAGGCTGCGCTCCCTGCCGCCCACCCCCAGAAGCACGGTAACCGAGAGCTTGATGCCTGCGTCTTTTACTCGGGCGGCCGCCTCCGCGATGCGGTCACCGGTTGTGCCTTTCCGGACCGCCGCGAGGGTTGCTTCGTCACCCGATTCTATGCCGAGGTAAATGATGCCAAGCTTACGCTCTTTCAGCTCCCTCAGCTCCTCGGCGCTCTTCCGCAGCACCCCTTTGACGTTGGCGTAGGTGCCGATTCGCTGTAGCCCGGGAAAGCGACGGTGCAGATGACCGGTTATGTCCAGCAGTTTCGGCTGGGGTATGATCAGCGCATCTCCGTCGGCAAGAAAAACCCGCCTGATGT
>CAZWCD010000026.1:19758-23806 GCA_964632275.1 uncultured Thermodesulfobacteriota bacterium | reverse complement strand
CGGTCAGTGGGGGCAAAGAACAGCACCGTCCCGCCGCGATCGACCGACGCGAGCGCCTGCTGGAGCGCCGGCACAGCCCCCGTGCAGACGATAACATAGTCGGCAAGCCTGCCATCATTTATTTCTTTCAGACGCGCAGAAACGTCCTCATGGGCCGGAATGGCATGATCAGCTCCAAACCGTTTTGCCGCGTCCAGACGGTACGCATCAACATCAGTCGCAATTATCCGGGCCGCGCCAAGGGCCCGGGCCAGATGAATATGCAGCAACCCGCTGATACCGCTCCCCAGAACAATAACCGTTTTTCCCGGCTCAATGCGCGCCCTGCGCTGTGCCCGCAGCACGCAGGCAAGCGGCTCAATAAAAGTCGCATCCTCATAGGAAACATCGCCGGGAAGCCGGTATACCCCCCGGTCCACATTAATAGAAGGCAGCCTCACGTACTCGGCAAAACCGCCGGGATAAAAATTAGTGGTATGAAGAGTATCACAGGCCGTGTGATGACCTCCGAGACAATAGTGGCAGGTATTGCAGGGTACATGATGGGAAGCGGCAATGCGGTCTCCTGGTGCGAATCCCTTTACTCCATCCCCGACTGCGGCAACCTCACCCGCAATCTCATGGCCAAGCACCAGAGGCGCCTTGTGAATGCGGTACCATTCCATCACATCGCTGCCGCAAATTCCGCTCGCCCACACCTTCACCAGGAGTTCCCCCGGCCCCGGCGCCGGCGCCGGCATCTCTTCAACCCGTATATCCCGGTTGCTGTAATACATGGCAACGCGCATGGCACACCTTTGTCATTTTTTTGCAGGTTATTGAAAAGCTGTTTTCCTCAGGCTGTTCGAAGGCTCAAAGAAGAGGGGCTTTTTAGCCGCAACCCAAACGGCTGGTTTTCAAAAGCCTGCTAGAGGGCCTCGAAATTCCCCTTTTCGATCAGCTCGCTCACTTCGCTGAGCATTCGCCCCGCCTCGGCCCCGTCAAAAATAGCATGATCAAAGCTCATGGTAAGGTGAAGGAACGGCACCCTTTCGATTCCGCCATTAACCACGCCGGCTTTTTCAACAACCGAACCGATGACAAATGTAACGTTGTTGATCCAGGTCGGAGACGCAATCTGGACACCGAACCTTCCCAGGTTGCTGAAACCGACGGTGCCGAAGAAGTTTTGGATGTGCCTGGGTGAACGGCAGATCAGTCGGAGACATGCATACTTAAGGCAATAGGGAAGGCCGTGGAACTTGAAGACCATATCGATGCCGGGCATTTTTTCATACGGAAGCCCCGCCAGCAGCGCGATTTCCGATGCAATGCTTTCAATGGACTTGGTGTTGACACTGCGAATGATGGGTATGGCAACAAAGGTTTCCCCCTGGTATGTTTTTTCCATGGCAAAACACATGTCCACCGCATCAGGGACAACGATGGTACTCTTGAAAAATCCACGCGCGCGCACGGCATTCATCAGGGGATATTTCCTGACCGCTGAAGCAAGGATCTTCATCAGCAGCGGCGTATAGGTGATCCCTTCATGCCGTACGCGATACTCTTCCAGTGCACCCGCATTGATCTCCGTGGTGAAAAACGGGCGGGCGGGGCTGGTGGCAAATCGCACATACTCGGCAATGCTCCCCCTGATCCGGGTAAAATGTATTTTCTTCATGACCGAACACTGTGGCGATCAGGTTCACTCCCGATGGAGATGAGTAATCGTCGCGCAACCTTCCCGGTGCTGCTTTTGGGAAGTTCATCGGCAAATTCAATGATCCGGGGAACCTTAAAACCGGCCAGTTTTTGATTGCAATATGCGGTTACTTCCTTTTTGGTAAGCGTGCTCCCCGGCTTCACCACCAGAACCGCCTTGATGACCTGTCCCCGGCCACTGTCCGGCACGCCCACGACCCCCACTTCTTTTATGTCGGGATGTGCGGTGAGGACCTGCTCAATTTCCTCGGGATACACATTCAAGCCGCCGACGATAATCATATCGTCCTTGCGGCCCAGGTGATAGTAAAAGCCGTCCGCCTCCCTTCTGCAGATGTCACCGGTGTAGAGCCACCCATTTCTTATGCGCTCGCGGGTGGCCTGGGCATTGCCATGATATCCTTTCATGAGCATGGGACCCCGCACGATCAGTTCTCCCGCTTCTCCGTCAGGCATTTCCTTGCCGCTTTCATCGATGATCCGTATCTCCGCGTGCGGCACCGCCCGACCGATGCTTCCCATCTTCTTCTCATGGTATTCTATGGGCAGCAGGGTGATAAACGGGGAGGTTTCGGTGAGGCCGTATCCCTGGACGACGGCAACCGAGGGGAAAACCCGCCTGAAGTTCTGCATCAGCGGCAGGGGAACGGAAGTGCCCATCATGGCCACAAACTGGAGGCTGCTCACATCGAACCGGTCCCGGTGCGGCACATTGATAAGCGCCTCAAAGATCGGTGGAACACTGTGAAAAAAAGTCACCCGGTACTTCTCCACCGCGGCAAGTATTTTATCCGGCCGCAACTGGTCAAAGATAAAAAGGGTGCTTCCCCGCACCAGCAAATCATTGCAGAGGATCGGCCCGGTTATGTGGGACATGGGAAGCAGGCAGCCCATGACCATATCGGAGGAAATCTTCAGAATCTCACCCATGGCTTCGGGGAAAAGATCGAGATTGGCGAAACTGAGCACCACTCCCTTCGGTTTGCCGGTGGTTCCCGAGGTGTACAGATACAGGGCGTCTTCCTCCTCTGCCACCTCAGTCTTTATGGCCGCCGACAGGGTTGCGTCGGCCATGATTTCTTCATAGGAGATACACCCGTCGCCGTCACCGCCCCCGGTCACCACCACTGTTTCGATACCCTCGGCTGATGAAAAAGCGCGGTAGGAAGGATGCTGGCTGCTGGTAACAATCATCCGTGCCTGCGCGTCACGGAAAATGGGCAGCAGCTCCTCCTCCCTGAATCTGAAATCAAGCGGCACGGCAACGGCGCCGAGTTTCATCACTGCCAGGTAGGATACAACCCACTGCGAAGAATTGGGGAGCACGATGGCCACCCGGTCTCCCCGGAGGACCCCGCAGACCCGCAGCTTGTTTGCCAGCCTGGTGGCCATCACATCCAGGTCAGCATAGGTCAGTTTCTCATCCTTGAATAGTACCGCAATCTTCCCGGGTATCCGTGCAGCGGTGTCGCTTACTACCTGCCCAATATTCATGCAGCTATCCTTGATGGTTGCATATATGGTTGTGCATATCTTGTTCGGAGAACACGCACCTGCAGGGATCTTCGCGGCTCAAGCCGCTCCTGACCCTGTGCGACGGTTACAGCGTGCAGGGGGCGTCAACAAACTCCCAGGGAATGCCCAGTTTTTCCGCCAGGTGCTCCCCCAAAGCTTTCATGCCAAAGGTTTCAGTCTGGTAATGCCCGCCGTAAAAAATATTGAGCTTGAGCTCCCGGGCGAGGTGGCAGGCCCCATGCTTCGGCTCGCCGGTAATATACAGGTCGATTCCCTGGCGCTTGATTTCCCAGAGCAACTCCGGGAAGGTGGCTGATCCCGAAACGATCGCCACCGAGGAAACCATGGCCGGACCGCAGGTAATCAATGCGCTGCAGCCGCCGATAACCTCTTGCACGGCAGCGCACACCGCCCGGCACGACTGCGGTTGCTGCAGCCTGCCCTTTATCCCGAGGGGACTGCCGGAGTGCTGAATAAATGGCTCCGCCGATTCCAATCCCATGCGGCGGGCGATCCGGATATTGTGGCCCACTTCGGAGTGGCCGTCCAGGGGCAGGTGTGCCGCGTAGAGCGCCATGTCGGCCATAATCAAAGATCTGACCCGCTCATAGTAATTATAGATAAGCGGCTGCTGCTTCCCCCATAAAAGCCCATGGTGCACAATGAGCAGGTTGCAGCCCGCATCCCGTGCTTTGCCTATAGCTTCCTGACAGGCGTCAACCGCCAGGCCGATTTTGGCAACCTCACCCCGGTTCTCCACCTGGAGCCCGTTCAGGGAGTCATCGCTGTACTCCGCTATGGCCAGGTAGCTGTCAAGATATCTCACGAT
>CAZWCD010000026.1:15529-19658 GCA_964632275.1 uncultured Thermodesulfobacteriota bacterium | reverse complement strand
GCTTGCACTATAAAAAAAAGACCGGGCTATGTCAATTGCAAATCGGCGGGTTGTGGGCGAAACCGCGTGATCCTCCGGGCTTTAACGGACCTGACGTGCGTGCCGGGAAGGAACGGCATCAGACATGTTTTTTATTGACACCTGTCCCTTTCCTTTGGTACTAGTTAAACATATTGTACTATTATAATGCAACCGTATCTGATCGCTTAAGAAATTGTTTTAACAGGGAGGAAGTGCCGTATGAAAAGAACGCTGAAGATTGTCGGGTTGCTGCTGTTGCTCATCGTGCTGGGGGTGGCAATTTTTATCGTTACCTACCAGCCGAAACAGTACGATGACTACAATGTTTTTACCGATCTGCGCAACGAGGTGATTGCGCTCTGTCAGCAATACCAGGCTGCTGAGCGCCCCATAACCGGGGAGTTCAGCACCTTTACCTTGAACCTCTCCTTCCCGTTCAACAAGCTCTTTGGCAGCAGCATCATTGCTGTCCCGCTCAAATCCTTCGCAAACGACAAGATGAGCCTGGCCATCAGCCAGTTCCAGGTGCCGGCGGGATCATCCTACTGCCGCGACTTCACCCTGCATATCAGGCCGCAGTACGGCATCAAGGCGCCGGTGTTCCACATCGATTTCATGAAGCCGTCCCTGGGCACGCCGGGATTGTGCAGCATGGATTTTTTCAATCCCGACCCTGACGCCATTTCCGTCCGGGATTTTCTGGGTGACGGGCTGCCGGCAGTGCAGAAGGCCCTCGCCCTGGTAGAACCCTACCAGCGCACCAAGGAGGAAGGCAGGGGCAAAATCACCGCCTATCTTGACCCCTATAAGAGTGAGTTCCGGCTTGAACTGATGGAGCCCAAAAACGGCGATGAAGCGCTGCGCAAGCAGTACTATGCCACGGTCGCCGAAGCGGTAAAAATGATCCTGCCCGTCTACTTAAGCAGGCTCAACGCCCTGGAGGTGGACGCCTCCTACGCCGCCGCCCACGAGCAGAAGGTAAAAGACCTGGTCCTGCTCTTTTATAAAAATGATTTTGCCGTCCGCATGGGCAAGAGCGTTTTCAAGGAGCATTTTAAAAAATACTGGCTTGACGGATTCTGGAACGTGGAGGTCGCGCTGCCGGAGTAAGCACGCAGCACAACAGGCAACAGCGTAGCGGTTCGGTTTGTTCATCGCGACAGCCGCCGCGGAGAAAAGACCATGAAGATACTCAGATCCATTTATATCGATATCGAGCAACTGGAACGGCTTGAGAAGCTTTCAGGCAAGACCCGGGTCCCCAAGGCTGCCTACATCAGGGAAGCCCTCGGCCTTGTGCTCGACAAGTACGAGAAGCAGCTTCCCAAGGCAAAGTCCCGCAAGAAGCAGAAGAAGTAAGTTGTTACACAAGGACGGCTTTCATCGGTGGCTGCAGTGTGACACCACGCAGACCGGGTCGTACCGTCATTTCTCATTACACACTAACTGCAGGAGGTTTCTATGAACATCGTGGTAATCGGGGCACTGGGTGATGTGGGCAGTGCGGTTGCAAAATGTGCCGTTGAAAAGGGACACCGGGTTGCCGCCTTCGATGTATCCAAGGCGAACATGGCAAAACTCGGTCCGGCCCAGGAGAAGGTTTCGTTTTTTGAGGGAGATGTCATGAACAAGGCGTCTCTCCTGCCGGCCATGCAGGGAGTCAATGCAGTCATTGCAACGCTGCGCCTTACCCCGGAGCAGATGAAGCAAGGGAGGGGTTACAAGGAGGTGGAGCTGCAGGGCATCAAAAACGTGGTGGACGCCGCCAAGGAAAAGGGAGGGAAGAAATTCGTGCACATATCGGTGGACGGTGTCGGCCCGAACTGCATGTCCGACATGTATCAGGCAAAATTCCAGGCCGAGGAGGCAATCAGGACCTCCGGCATGGACTACACCATCTTCCGGTCATCCGGCCTGTTCAAGGATTTTGATTTCTTCTTCATTCCCCAGGTGCTCAAGATGGGGGATGCCGGAACCACCTGGTTCTACGGTCCGCTCGACATTCACCTCTGCCCGCTTTCCCATTTTGACCTGGCGCAATGCATGGTGTCGGCGGTGGAGAATCCCAAGGCGTCCAACAAGACCATTGCCATGGGCGGGCCAGACTGCCTTACCCAGGGCGAGCTTTTGAATATGATTGCCAGGGAAGCAGGCTTAAAGGCAAACTACACCCAGGGCATGAGCAAGGAGGCGCTGATCCAGAGCATCAAGGCCAATCCTCAGCAGTCTTTCTTTACCGCGGAGCAGATCTCCGATTTTATTGTTGATTCCAAAATTGACCACTCGGTTATTAAGAGCATGTTCGGGGTTGAATTCCAGCGGGTGGGGGATTACATCAAGCAGGCGGTGCCGCGGGTAAAGGCGGCAATGGCCAGTCAGCCGAAGCATTGAAAAAAATAAAAGGACGTGACAGCGTACCCCATAGTTTAATGCCCCGTAGCCGAGCTGCGGGGCATTGCATTTGCTTTTTTCAATTAATGCGTCTCAATGAAACTCGAAGCGGAGCATCAACTATGTGCTGCCAGGCACATAGTTCATCGCTTCGACAGGGGTGCAGTCCTGTTACCCGGCATCCACTTTATCCGCTTCCGCCCGCCTCTTGACGCCGAAGGCGATGACGGCAATGCCCGCAGGAGAGAAGAGATAGCCTGCGACCGCCACCGCTTTACCTGCGGTTCCGCTCAATTCGGGTGCAATGAGGCGAACCGCCGCCACGCCGATCAGCGCGACAACCGTGCCTGTTAGCCAATAACCTTTTTTTGCCCGAATGGAGTTCATCGCAGCAGGGTCACATAAATGGCGGTGATTATGGCTGTAGTGATGACCCCCGACACATTGGCCCCCATGGCATAGGGCAGGATGATGGCGTGTTTGTTGGCCAGCGACACCTCTTTCTGGGCCACTTTGGCCGTCGTCGGCACGCAGGAAACGCCGGCAATGCCCACGGCGGGATTAAATTTACCCTTGGTCAAAAAATACACGATATAACCGCCGATGATGCCGCCGAAGCCGGAGACCAGAAGGGCAAAACTGCCGAGTATGAGAAGGATCCATACCTTGGGGTTCAAAATCGTGTTCGCCTCGCAGAGGACCCCCAGGAGCAGTCCGAGGAAGAAGGTCGAACCATAGAGGACGGTTCCTTCCATAAATTCCACAAACGGCTTCACACCCGACTCCTTGATGATGACGCCAACGAAAAAAGACATGACGAGAGGCGCCGCAACCGGAAAGAGAAGGCTGAGGATAAAGCAGGTGATGGTAGCGAATGCCATCTTTTCACCTGAGGTGATTTGGGGCATGCCTTTCAGGTCCATCTTGATGCCGCGCAGCTTTTTGGGGATCATGAATCGGATCATGAAAGGGTAGACGGCATAGGTCAGACTCAAATAGAGATAGGCAATAATTGTGATGGGAACAAAAAGATGTTTTGCCAATATGAGGGAGGTAAAAAGAACCATGGGGCCATCAGCCCCGCCAACCACGGAAATGGCTGCGGCCTCCTGATAATTCAAACCCATCCAGACGGCAACGGGAAAGGTCAGGATTGTCCCTAATTCGGCAAATATGGCGATGAACATACTGCTGAAGGGTTTCATCATCACAAAGCCCACATCGGTAATGACGCCGATTCCCATGAAGACCAGACAGGCAATGAGGCCGTTGCTGAAGGTAAAGGTGTAGATTGGTTGGAGCCAGTCGATCTGCAGGATGTCCATCAATTTTGCCGTATCGCTGACCATGGGATCGACGAAGATGGTTCCCATGGTATCGGGTGCCAGAAAAAGCACGGCGGCGTTGACGGACGACATGCCCACGCCCATGGGAATCATGATCAGGGGTTCGAGGATGTGCTTTGCGCCGAGATAGACAAAGGCGAAGCCCAGAAGGATGAGAATAATCCGGCCGAACGCAATCAGCGGGTCGCCCGCTGCCATCGTTGCAATGCCTTGAAAGAGCTGCAAGAAATCAAAATTGATCATGGGTTGTTCCTCTTTTATTTCGATAAACCGGCCGCTTTGTTCGACTTGGCAGTCTGTTTTGCCAGGATGCGGCATAGGATTGAGATGATCCCGGCAACGGCCATCGAGATGATAATGCAAAGCGCATA
>CAZWCD010000026.1:12348-15429 GCA_964632275.1 uncultured Thermodesulfobacteriota bacterium | reverse complement strand
TTCTTCGGCTTCTGATCCGGCGTCCCGAATCCTTTAATCCATTTGATTTTCCAATCCCCGTCCCCGGTCAGCAGCGCCAGGTCCTTGCAAAGCTGGTCAACGCAAATCCCCATGCCCTCCAGTGCCGGCACCTTGAGCTGCGGCGCCTTGCAGGCGCCCCCTCCCTCGCATGATTCAGGGTAACAGGCAAAGCAGGGCCCGCCGCCGAATTTCTGCACCACCGCCCCCTTTCCCATGAGGGCATCGATGTCCCCGGCGAGCCGGTTCAGCACCTGGAACTGCGCACCGGGATCCCCGCCGCTCATCATCAGGCCCAATGAGGTCTGCAGCACCAGAAATACGTCCGACCTGTCCAGCTTCTGCCGGACTTTTTCCGCAGGAAGATTAAAGGGGGGACAGCAGGAGAAGGCTCCCACGCCGGCGCACCGGCCGAAGCTTCCTTCGCCCTCTCCATAATAGGTCCAGAAGGGAAGCGAGCACATGTCCTGGATGCGGCTGTCAACCACCACCAGCTCAGGCGGAACCAGCGCCATCCGGGCTATTTTCTTTGCCCAGGAAATGGGATAGGATCGGATATGGTCAAGGTTCAGGATTTGCAATAGCTCAGGGTATTTCTCAACCAGGCGGAGCCTTTCATGGTACAGTCTTTTCTTCTCCGCTTCGGCATACTTCTTTCCCACATCGCTATCTCGTGCAATAGACTGGGCAATGTTCTCGATTGAATAATTGGAACGGTATTTTCTTTGTGCCATGGCATCACCGCCTTTAAAAACCGAGCTTGACTTCCAGGTACATGGTATCCCGATCCTGAAATTGGCCGAACAGCTGGCCGCTTTTCCCGTTGAAAACATGCATGCCCCAGGCAAGGATCCAGTAGTCCCGGAGCTCAAATTCAACCCGGGGATTAATGCTCCAGTCGTTGTCGTCACCCCACTGGATAAGCACTCCCGGCTGCAGCCGTTCATGCATGAAGTCGGTCTTGATTTTCAGGCTCAGTATGGTCTCACACTGGTCCAGCGTGTCCGAGGTCGGACCCAGCTGGTAGTAATACCCCTTCTCTTTCTCCCGCTCCAGCCAGAACTGCATGTACTGAAAGCTGAACAGCCAGTCGGTCCAGTAATACTTGTCAATGCCCAGCACATAGTTATAGGTGTCCACCCTGCCGACACCGACCTGGTTGTCCCTGGTTCCGTATCCGTTCCTGCCGTTGTGCACCCAGGCAAATTCACCCCTGAAGTTGTATCCCTGCAGGGGTCCCTTGGTGAGGGCCTTGGAGAAGGAAAATCCGAAGGTTTCGGTCTGGGCGTAGCGGTCTTCAAAGCGGGCAACCGCACCGGGGATCACGGGTATGCCAAAAGGCGTAATCCCCTGAAAATGCCGGGTCATGTTGTAGCTGTAACCATGCAGGTAATTAAGCGTGTACTCGAATCCGTTGATAACATCCAGCCACCTTACCCCGATCTTGGTCTTGTCCAGGCTTCTGCCCGGTTTCTTGTTGCGAATCACCACATCCGCGCCCAGATTCCTGAGCCCATCCAGCCGTTCCTCGCCCGCGTCCTTTGCCCGGACCGCGTAAGGGGCGCCGGCCGGTGCAAAGAAATTGGTCTCATAATCCGGTATCACCAGGAGCTGCATGGTTCCGTTGACCGTGGGGGAATACTCCAGCTTTGCCATCCACAGGGGGATTTTGACATCCGCATCGAGGGCCCGGGTGAGCTCAAGATTGAATTCCCGGTAATCGATGGGGTTGACGATGTCCAGGATTTTCACCCCGTCCGCCGTTCCCCAGACCACCTGCTGCTTGCCGATGCGAATATCCAGGCGATCCGAATAATAATCCAGATAGCACTCGCGCAGCCAGTCGTTCTGCCTGGTGCGGCTCATTAATTTCCGGTTGCCGTCACGCCGGCGCCAGGCGCTTTCCGCGTCATAGGCGCTGTCATACCATTCCCGGAGAATGGCAAAGAGGTGGACATTGTCGGTCAACCGGTATTCCCCCGACAGTTGCACGGTACTGCGAATCTTCATGAACTGATCCATGTCATCCGCGCTATCCACATTGATGGAAGTGGCATTTTTTACGTAACCCGAGAGCGTCAGCTTCTCACTTTCGAGCAGTGCAGCGCCGGCTTCCGGTATGGCCGCCATTTCCAGCTGCATTGTAAACAGGGCGATCACCGCGCATAGAAGCAATCGTTTCATCCTCCGTCTCCTTTACCATTTGGATCTCATGAGTGTCTTCTCCGTGAAAAACCCTTCTTCCAAACCGGAGTTAAACGCTATTGTTTCCTTCGCGAAGGTGATCGCGGTTACATGGCCGGTAAACTCATCCCGACCCTCAAGGAACATCTGGGGAATACATCCGTTGTCCCACACCGCATATTCCTTCACGAAGGTTTTCCATTTCCGCCCGGCGGGATCATACACCTCGTCAAACACCAGGCCGGCAAAGTCCTTGTCCAGCCAGACAATTCGTTTGGCATAATACCAGTCCTTTCGCTTTGGCAGCGCCTCCACCACGTAGCAGCGTTTATCCTTGTAGTAGGCCTTTCCGTTGCTGATGGCGGCATACCCCCCGAAGGCCTTCTCGCCGACCATGCGGTAGGTCTCATCCTCCCACTTCCGGGTGGACATTTCCTCGGTGGTAAATTCCGATCCCATGAAGGGGTCATCGGCTTCGGACTGGGAAATCCGGCGCACCTTGCGCAGGCTGGGAAGCCAGAGCCAGACTTCCTGGTCTTTCTTCGGATCGAGATAATTCCAGGTCAGGACCGACAGCCCCTTGATATTCTGCGGCCCTAAAATGACCACCAGGTCCTTGTAATCGAAGACATCGCTTTTCTTGTTGAGCACGATGCGAAAGCGGCCCCAGTCCCGGGCCCTGGTGAATCCTTTTTTATCGACCAGCTTGATCAGGCCGATGCCCTTGTAGTCATGGGCAAACTTGGTGTACTTGACATAGGTGTCGATTTTCATCAGGTCATCGGCCGAGATGCCGGGATACGGTTTCAGCGACTCACAGCACTCCGGGCATCCGGGCGCTGTAGGTTTCATCGCCGCTGTCTGCGCCCATCCGGTGGC
>CAZWCD010000026.1:9984-12248 GCA_964632275.1 uncultured Thermodesulfobacteriota bacterium | reverse complement strand
CAATTTTTTAAAATCGTTTACTATACTGCTAAAAATCATTTCCTCCCCCCTTTCGCCGTGCATTTACAGTCCATACCACTTGGTAATAAGCGAGCGCCGGTCCGGCGACATGTCCATGGTAATGCTTTTCAGCTCGGTATATTCTCTCAGACCGGCCGCTCCCAGCTCCCGGCCGATGCCGCTTTCCCGGTATCCTCCGAACGGAACCTCGCTGAAAAAATTCCCGTAGGTGTTAATCCAGATGGTGCCGGCGCGGATCCTCCGGGCGCACTCATATGCCTGGTACATGTCGTTAGTCCAGATGCTTGCCGCCAGCCCGTAGCGGGTTGCATTGGCGAGCACAACCGCCTCATCGAGCGTTTCAAAACTGAGCACCGAAAGCACCGGTCCGAAGATTTCTTCCCGGGCAATCTCCATATCTTTTGTCACACCATCAAAAATGGTCGGCTCCAGGAAGAATCCCCTCTCAAATGCCTTCCCCTCAGGAACCTTGCCGCCGGCCACCAGGCGCGCGCCTTCTTGCAAGCCCGACGCGATGAAGCCCCGCACCTTTTCCCGGTGGGCAGCGGAAATGAGCGGCCCCATGGCCGTCTCCGGCTCCAGGCCGTTGCCCAGTTTGATCCGGCGGGACTTCTCAACCAGGGCCTCGAGAAATTCATCATGGATACTTTTATCAACCAGCAGCCGCGATCCGGCCACGCACATCTGCCCCTGGTTGAGAAAGATGGTGGCCAGCGTGCCTCGCACCGCCGCCTCCAGATCGGCATGCTTGAAGACGATGGTGGGTGACTTGCCGCCCAGCTCCAGGGTTGTCTTTTTTATGGTGGCGGCAGCACGCCCCATCACCTTGCGCCCGGTTTCCGTACTTCCGGTCAGGGCAATCTTATCCACCTGCGGGTGCGAAGCCAGCGGCCTTCCCGCTTCGGGGCCCAGGCCGGTAACAACATTGAGCACCCCGCGGGGCAGGTCGGTCTGCTCAATCAGCCGGGCAAGCTCCAGAACGGTCAGGGAAGTAAGGGATGAAGGCTTGAGCACCACGGTATTGCCGGTAAAAAGGGCCGGCGCCAGTTTCCATGCCGCCATCAGCATCGGGTAATTCCAGGGTATGATCTGCGCGATAACTCCGATGGGCTCGTAGCGGGTATGGCAAAAGACCGGTGCGCCGACAGGAATGGTTTCCCCTTTGAGGTCGCCGGCCATGCCGGCAAAGCTTTCAAAGGTGTCAGCGGCGGTGGGAATATCAATAAGCGTGGTCTCCTTGATGGGCTTCCCGTTGTCGATGGTCTCAAGCTCGGCCAGCTCTCGCGCCTTTTCCCGGATGAGCTGGGCAATCTGCCGCAGGACCTCGCCCCGGTCCTGGTAGCTCATCTGCGGCCAATCCCCTTGATCAAAGGCCTGCCGCGCCGCCGCCACCGCCCGGTCCACATCGGCCGCCTGCCCCCGGGGAATCATGCCGGTCACTTCACCGGTAGCGGGGTTAATGCTGCTGAAGCTTTCTTTGGAAACGCTTTCACACCACTGACCGCCAATCCACATTCTATAGGCTGCATCAGCCATTGATTTCCGCTCCTTTACTCAACCGGTGTTTGTTTCCACAGGGCGAAGATGCGATAAAAGGGAGGGTACCATTTGGAGAGATCGCCGATGCTGCCCTTCTGCAGCCTGAGCTTCTTTTGCGTGGTGGCGGCAAAAGGATCAATCAGGCCGTTAAAAACCGCCACCCACTGCTGCTTCCTGCCCGCGATCACAAACTCGGCATCCTCATCATTGGTGACCCTTGCAATTGCCCCTTCCTGAAAATGAAAGTTGTACACCTGGCCGGTATCCAGAAGCTTTATGGCATACCGCACCGTGAGATGGCTTTCTTTCCCCAGGCGCTGTGCTTCCCCGTCCCGGTTGATATTATCAACCATGCGCGAAATGTGCTCCTTCGAAAAAACCGGAAGCGCCTGCTGGGTTTCGCGCTCGGGCTGGAGCTCACCTTTTTCCTCGCCTGTGGCCGCGCCCAGGCTCTTGGCCGCACAGGTCATCATCGCTGCTTCTTCCAGGATCTCGGAAAGAAAGAACGCATCCCAGAGATCATCCCCCACGGCCACGGTGCCGTGCTCCTTGAGAATAATAATATTAGAGAGCTTTAAAGCATCAATGACCTCCTCAACCCTGGTGACCGAGGGGCTCTCCTGCGGGATAACCGGTATGTTTTTGCCCAGGAAGAGGGAAGATTCAAAGATCATGGGGTGGATTGCAACCCCTTTGACCGCCAG
>CAZWCD010000026.1:1720-9884 GCA_964632275.1 uncultured Thermodesulfobacteriota bacterium | reverse complement strand
TTTACCACCTCTCCTTGAAGTAGCTCAACGCCACCCGGTCCATCCCGGGAATATAACTCTTCGCTCCCGGCGGTGTAATAGCGCTGCCTGCAAAGCACAGGGTGTGCCCGGCAGCCTCTTTTTCAAGATCAAAATCCGTGGGGTGGAGGTTGCAGTCGACCCCCAGTTCCCTGGCCAGGACCGCCACCAGGAGACTTCCCCCCTGGCAGCAGGCATGCTCATTGGTCACGTGGTGATAAAAAACAAAAACCGTGTTGACTTTTTTCTGAGTGATGCAGAACCCAATCATGTTGTCGCCGATGACAACCGTCTCATAGCCGCCGGCAATAGAGGCCTTAATCCGTTCGCTGAGAACGATCTCGTATGGCCGGCTTTCCGCCCACCAGAGCCTCCATTGATCACACGGATAGTGGGCTTTTAAAAATGCCACAAAATCCGCACCGGGGACGCCAAACAACAGCAGGTTCTTTTTAATGTTATATTCCTCCTCCGTCATTCCACGCCTGACCGGAAAGCATTACCATGAACCACCGAACCAATCAGGCCACTTGTTTGCCGGTTGCCTTCTGCGCAAATTCATCCATACCTGCCATGTAGGTCTTGAAAAGAGCCTTGCTGTAAGGATGCAATACGGTGCTTGAAAGAACCCGCTCTATACGGTCTTTCTTGGTGTAGAATTCCCGGTTTGCCCAGGCAGCCAGCTCTCCGAGCTGCTCTTTGGTCAGATGTTTGGTGCGAATTACCGGCTGGTGAAAATCCCATTTTTTGAGATCCGGCTCCTCTATATATTGTTTGCATTCCTCATACATGGGCATGCCGGGTACCGGCAGCAGCATCTGCAGTGACGAGACATCAGGGTCAATCTGATCTAATGCCTGGAAGCGTTTTTTTATTATCGTTTCATCATCATCGGGAAAACCAATCATCCAGGTGATAACGGAGGTGATACCAACCTTTCTAAACTGCTCTGTGACCTCCCGCACCTCATTAAGGGTAATTCCCTTGTTCATTTTTTTTAATTCCTCTTCATCCGCCACCTCAAGGCCGAAGACACCGGCAATAAAACCGGTTTTATGCAGGTCTTCGAGCAAGTCCCGGTCCCGCACGAATGAGTGGGCGTTCCCTAAAAAACAATATTTGATGTCGAGCTTTCGGTTCTGCATCTCCTTGAGAAATTCCTCAACCCTGCTCCTCCTGGGATTGAAGTTGAGATCCATGATATGCACATATGTTATCCCGTACTCCTTATTCAGGAGCTCCAGCTCATCCACGACCCTGGCGGCTGACTTGGTCCGGTAACGCTGCCAATCCCGCTTTCCGCGGGGATCCATGGTAACCCAGTCGATGCAGAAGCTGCACCCGAAAGGACATCCCCGCGAGGTGAATATTTCCTGATAGTTTTTCAGGGTGCTCCATCCCTGGTATTTTCCCATGGGGAAGAGATCGTATGCCGGCATGGGAAGGTCATCTAAGTTTTTCATCAGGGGACGGTATTGGTTCAGTTTTACCGTTCCATTCCGGCGGTACAGCAATCCCTTCACCGAGGAAAGATCCGGTTCGGGCTTGCTGAGCGCGGTGCACAGTTCCGGCAAGGTCATTTCCGGTTCCCCGGCGATCACGAAATCAAACTCGGGCGTTTCCGCGGCAACGCTTTGATAGTTTGCCGCAATATAAAACCCTCCCACGCAAATGGGTGTGGCGGGGCGTGCCTTCTTTATCAACCGGGCCGCGTTCTGATAGTGGGGCACAATGGCTATGGTCTCGGTCATCTGGTAGGCATCTCCCATATAAATCAAATCAGGGTCAATGCCCTGAATAGCCTTAACCATCTGCTGTGCATCGAGGCTTAAGGCGCGGCAGTCAAGCACCCTGACATCCGCGCCCGGCACCCATTCCCGCACGCAGGCCGACATCTGTGCATGGCTCACATTGATGGGTTTATGATCACCCCAGTAAACCCATGCACCCAAAGGGGGCTGCAAAAAAAGTACTCTCATTGTCCTTGCTCCTTGTTGATAGTTGTTACTACATTCGCGGCTCAAGCCGCTCCTACCGGATTTTTGCTGACTCCTGCTTTATCTCACATCGCTTTAACCTTCTGCCAGGCCTGGGGAAGCTCCCCGGGTTCGACGATTCCCCCGAACGTGATCAGGCGGGTGATATACGCGGCGGGCGTTACATCAAATGCCGGATAGAAGCCCCGGGCGCCCTCGGGATACACCCGCCTGCCCCGGTAGGCAAGCAGCTCCTGCTCATCGCGTTCCTCCACCGGAATATCTTCGCCCCGCGCCACGGCGCCCGGCTCCTGAACCAGGGCATAGAAAGGCGCCCCGAAGGTTCGCGCCGCTACCGCCAGCTGAAAGGTGCCCACCTTGTTGACGATATCTCCGTTTAAGGCCACGCGGTCCGAGCCGACCATAACCAGCTGACAGCGGTGCTCGCAGAGGAGACCGGCCACGGCGCTGTCCGGCGCCATGGTTACATCGAATCCGTCCCCGGCCAGCTCCCACGCGGTCAGCCGCCCCTGAAAATACGGCCTGGTTTCGGTGGCATAAAAACGCACGCTCTTTCCCGCCTCCCTGCAGGCCCTCCCGATGAGCACCA
This sequence comes from uncultured Thermodesulfobacteriota bacterium, assembly GCA_964632275.1. Taxonomy (GTDB): domain Bacteria; phylum Desulfobacterota; class WTBG01; order WTBG01; family WTBG01; genus CAZWCD01. The sequence goes on along the minus strand of CAZWCD010000026.1, from coordinate 7,280 downwards.
TCTCTCCGCTCACGTTGCAGTGGGTTAAAACCGTGTCACCGTCGCCCACCAGCGAAGCGGCATACGTCGCTCTCCGGATGCGCAGTTCCTTCAAATGATCAAGATACGCAATAATCCGTCCCTCCAAAAAGGGGGAAATATTTTTTCCCTCGGTGAGGGCCCGCTCAGCCCAGGCCATGACTTTGCCGGTCAAATCTTTAAATGCAAACGTCGGGCGAGCCTGCTCCAACTCCCGGGCTGCCGTCCTGACCAGGGAAAGCACCTCTTCAGGCTTTGCTCCCCTGTTTTGCCGGGCCGTAATAAGGAAGGCATAAAACAGGGTGAGAACCTGTCCAAATGCCCTGGTTTGCATCCCGCTGATTGCCCGGGCGGCATCCCGGTAACTGCCGGCCTTTATGTAGACCGTTTCCTCCGGAAGCCGTGTTTCATCCAGAATGTGGAAAACATCGCCCTCATCTTTTACCGGCCAGGCCAGGAGAGGGAGGTCCATGCTTATTTCCCTTCCAGGATGGTCACTGCTTCAAGGGCAATGTCGATCATCTTTGCTTCCGTTTCATAATACCGGGGGCTCATGAATCCCAGTTCGCCGGTAATCAGGTTATCGCTCACCGTGAGGATTGATCCCGCGGCCACTTCGTTCAGCTGGGCAATGGTCAAGATGCTGGATGAAACCATGTCCACCGCCTTCACCTTGAGCGATCTCATCTCTTCGATCCGCTCCCTGGTTTCCCGGAGGAGGGCATCAGTAGTCCATGCCAGCCCCAGGTGACAGGTCACCCCGAGCGACTCCGCCGCCTTCATGAGGGCCGTGGTCACCCGCACGTCCGCGACGGTGGAAAAGTGTGCCGGTACATAATAAGGCGTCGTCCCCTCACCCCGCACCGCTCCGGTCACGATCACCAGATCCCCGATGGCGATGTTTTCAGCAAGAGCGCCGCATGAGCCGGTGCGAATGATGTGCCTGGTTCCCGCCGCGCACACTATCTCCGCCATGATCGCACCCTGGGGGCTGTACATGCCTCCGTTGACCGCCGTAACCTTTGTGCCCTTGTAAAATCCGGTATGCATGGTGTGTTCCAGGTAGGAAAAATCCTCGGCCGCTCGCTCAAGCTTTGCCACAATCGACTGCAGGCGCTCCCGCGGCCCGGGCACTATGGTGTAGGCTCCAAGCGTTCCCGGCTCCATCCGCACCATCGCCATCAGGTCCTTCGCGCTTACGTGTACCTCTTTTTTCATTTCCATGTGCTGTCCTTCCCCTTTCTGTTTTTTTATGTTCCCGGGCCCGAGCAAATGATAGGTGAAATTTCGGCAGGAGCACGTTCACCCGCTCTCCATTCGCGGCATAAAGCCGATCCCACCGGTCGGCACTGTGTAAAGCCTTCGGTCACACCTCCACGTTCAACCCGTCCGCCGGCAGCGACGCGGGTTCGTTCGATGACGCATCGCTGATCCTGGTCAGGAACCGGGGCTTGACTGTCATGATCATCGAGGGCATGACGATAAGCGTGCCGATGGCGTTAAAGAAGATGAAAAAAGCCAGCAGCGCCCCCAGGCGCGCCTGCATCAAAATGTCGGAAAACATCCAGGTGGCAATGCCGATGGTCAGCGTCAGTCCGGTAAAGAATACCGCCTTGCCTGATGTGGACATGGACTTGATCAGGGCATCCTTTAAATTGCCGCCGCTTTCCTTCATCTCGTCCATCAGGCGCGACAAAATATAAATGCCGAAATCATCGCCGAAACCGATGCCCAGGGCGACCACCGGGATCAGCTCACAGGTCAGCCCGATTTGCAAAAAGCCGAGGATGCCGAAAACAAGGATGGTCCTGAAAATCAAGGGCAAAAATAAAAGCCATCCGGCGACGAAGCCGTACGCCGCCACAAGACAGCAGAACACCAGGGCGGAGGTCAGCAGGGAATTGCCGCTGAGCATCGGCTTGACGATCTGGTTGACCGCGGCAAGCATGCCGATATTGCCGCCGGCATAGGCAAAGGTTATGTCCTGGCTTTTGTGATTGTTTGTAATCCACGCTTCGGTTTTTTCTATTAATGCATTGATGGTGTCGCTTTTATGATCCTTCACGTCAACTTTTATGTTCGCATATCTATAATCCGGGCTGACCACCGGATCAAAATCGCCGGGGAAGGCGGTCAACGAATATAAAAACAGGTATTCGGCTATGGTCTTATCATTGTCCGGTATCCGGTATGCGCCCCGGTCGCCGGCGAACATCACCCGGTTCATATTTTTAATATATTCCACCAGTGACAGGCTGCGGCCCACCCCCGGCACCTCTTTTTCGAGATAGCGCTGCAGGCCGTCCATCTCCTGCAAAGCGGTTTTGGCGATGAGCGCCTCGCCGGCTTTGCCTTCAACAAAGATGTAATAGGGATCAGAGGTCAGAAAATTGTCACTGATAAATTTCTCCGCCCGGTTGTAAGGGCTGTTCGCATAGAGCAGGGCGGTGCCCGGCTTTTTGTCGCCCACCTCCAGCTGTTTGATGCCGAGCAGGCTCGCGCCGGTCAGGGCAAAAAATACCACGATCACCGTCCATCGCGACACCCGGTTGACCGCGATCGCCGCAAAATAACCCAGGACCCGGTTGGTCAGGGTGGGCTTCTCCTCCCGCAACACCTCATAGCGCTTGGGCGGCGTCATAAATGAAAGCAGGCTGGGCACAAAAATGATGGTTGAGAAGAAAATGGAGAGGATGCCGAAGCCAATCCCGATGGCGAGGCTTCTCACCATGCCCAGGGGAACAATCAACAAGGTAAACGGGGCGATGCCGTCGGTCAGGAGACCGGTAAATGCCGGGACAAAGAGCGAGCGCGATGTTTTTATGGCCGCGCGCTTGGAGTTTTTCTTGTCGCGGTACATGAACTCATAGTACATCTTGATATACTGGACATTGTGACTGACGCCGAGGGCGAACACCAGAAACGGGGCAAGCACGGTAGCGGGCGTCAGCTTGTAGCCGAACAGCACGGTAATGCCCAGTCCCCAGACCGTCGCCATGGCCGATGAAAAAATCGGCACAAACACCCCGCGCTTCGATTTAAAAACGTTATACAGCACCAGGCCCATGGCCAGGATCGCCAGGCCGAAAAGCCAGCTCATGCGCGGCAGATAAAAATCAAGCCAGCCCTGCAGCACCGGCTGCCCCGCAATGTAAATCGCATGATTCTCATCTTCGTATGTCCCCTCAACCTGCTGCAGCAACTGGAAAATCTCGCGGCTTGAAACAGAAGACTCGAAATCAGCCTGAATGAGCGTGGCCCTGAAGTCCCGGGAAACCATCGGGCCGTACACCAGCGGGTTCACGACGATTCGCTCCCGCAGCAGCCTGATTTCCTCCTCGGTGCCGGGCGGGTCATGCATGAGACGGAAGGTATTGAACCCCTCCTGATTTGCCTCCACGTGCTTCACCTTCCGTGCCGACAAGGACATGACCCTTCCGTTATTGATGCCCCTGGTCAGATAGAGTTTCCTGGTAATTTCCCAGACTTTTTTCAATGTCACCGGATTCAGGATGGTGCCGTTCTTAACCTCAATGGCAATGGCGACCTGATTGAGACCGCCGAATATCTCGTTGAGCTGGTTTTGAACCTTCAGGTAGGGGTGCTTCAAGGGATAAAAATCACCCAGGTTGGTGTTAAAGGAGATGTCTTTTAATTGATAGACAAAAAAGGCGGTAATGATGAGGCACAAAAAGAAAAAACCATACCGGTATTTGATAAGGCTGTAGCTGAACCAGTTGACAAAACCAGCAATCCTTTGTTTCATCGCATTCCCGCGCAATCAGGACATGTGCGGCAGACCCACTTATGTGCCCTGTTTGTTCCTATTATAAATAAGCGCCATCACGACCAATCAGATAATGCTCAATTTTTATAGGAATCAGTCAAAAAATTCAAGGATTATTTACATATAAATATTTTATGGTTAAAAGAAATGTTCAAAATATTTTACGTTTTTAATCAATATATTATACAGATATTACGTGGCATCTCTCTGCCATGCAGGGAAACCGGGATAAAGAATGAGGGATATGCTCTGGCCTTTTATTTGCTTACCTGAATAGTGCGCCGCTGCCGCAACCATCCTGGTGCGACTCGGATAATCCGCAATGCATCGTACATCAAAAAAAGCTGTACAGCATAACCTGGCCGGCACCCCGCATGACATCGACCCGGCATTCCCCGGACTTTTTGCATAATGAAGACGCCCTGGCGGAAGCAACCGTTTCCCCCGCTGCCGGCGAAAAAAAATATGTCACCGTGCTCATATCAGACCTTTCCGGTTTTACCGCCATCTCCCAGCAGCTTGACCCGGAAGACCTCAATGAGCTGATGGGCGGCATATTCGAGACGATGGGTACCATCATAAGCGCCTATGGCGGCTTCATTGAAAAGTTTATGGGTGACGCGGCGGTGGCCTTCTTCGGAGTGCCTGCAGCGCACGAAGATGATCCGGTACGGGCCATTTTTGCGGCGCGGGATATCCACCGGTCTATAGCTTCATTACAGCCGCAGGTGCGAGCGAAGGTACAACTTCCGCTGCGCATGCACTCCGGCATCAGCTCGGGGCTGGTGGTAACCGCCTCTCTCAACCCCGCTCAGGGAAACTACGGAATTTCGGGCGACACGATCAGCCTTGCCACCCGCCTGGCGGCGAAGGCGCAAGCCGGTGACATACTGGTCTGCGCCGATACCCGCAGGCAAGCCGAAGGATATTTTGCATTTGAGCATCTGGCCCCGGCCAGGGTTAAGGGCCGGGCCGAACCGGTTGTGATCCACCGGGTGCTTTCAACGATAGCCCATCCCCGCAAGCAGCGCCCGCCCCGGACGTTGCGCAGCCGGCTCATCGGAAGGCGGCAGGAAATGCAGCTGCTGATCGGGGCTGCCGACCGGTTGGAGATAGGCGCCGGGTCAGTCATCGGCATCTGCGGCGAAGCAGGCACCGGAAAAACCAGGCTGGTTGATGAATTCAAGTCGGCGCTGCACCGCCGGAATATCAAATGGTACAGCGGATATGCCCACGGTTATTCCCGGAACAGTTCCTACGCACCGCTGCGGGATCTGCTCCGCGCCGTGCTGGAAGTGAGCGAGGGTGACGCGGACGACGGCATTCGGAGAAAAATCGAAGCAACCTACGCCATCACCGGAGACGAAAACAGATCGCTGGTATTATTGCTGGGGAAGTCCGACGATCGTGGCCGCCGTGATCCATCCGCCGCGGACCCCGAGATTGTGAAATCGCGTCTCCATGACGCAATGCGGCTGCTGTTCAACAGGGAGGCACAGGGAACACCGTCCGTCTTCTTCCTGGAGGATATGCACTGGGCTGATCCCTCATCAGTGGAATTCATCCGGACGATCGGCGACGTGTGCTTCCCCGCGCTTTTTTTATTCACGTTCAGGCCGGATTTCCTGCTGTTCTCTTGCCGGCGGCGCGATTCGGAAGGGCCGTCCTATGAGGAAATTCGATTAACCAATCTCACCGCCGAAGAATCGCGGAAGCTTTTGGAATCGCTCCTGCGCCCCCACGCCGTTCCGGCAG
>CAZWCD010000026.1:0-1620 GCA_964632275.1 uncultured Thermodesulfobacteriota bacterium | reverse complement strand
TTCTCCCCCGCCCTGCTGGAGGGATTCGTTGACGATCCGGCACGGCTCGCTCATCACCTTGCCCTTCTCGAACAGCACAACCTTATCAGTCACCTTCCGGACGTTCCGCATTCCCACTATAGCTTCAGGCATGACATCATCCGGGAGGTGGTGTACAAGGGGCTCCTCGCCAGGGAACGCAGGGAGATGCACGAGCGCCTGGGCATGGTGATGGAAAAACGATATCCGGGCAGCACCGATGAATACCCGGAACTGCTTGCCTTTCATTTCAAGCGCGGGACATCTCCGAAGAGGGCCGTCCCCTATCTCATCCAATCGGCCGGAAAGAGCCTGCGGCAGTATGCGGTCATCGAAGCTCACCGGTTCTACCTTGAAGCATATGAGCTGCTGACAGGGGCGGAAAGGGTTCCGGCAGCCAGCCCGCCGGAGCTGATTGACCTTCTCAATAACTGGGCTCCAGTTTTTTATTTCCGGGGAACCTTCGGGGAGCTTGAGGCGCTTTTGCGCAAGCACCTCCCTGAGGCAGACACGCTTGATGACCTTGAGAAGCGCGGCATCTATTATGTGTGGCTGGGCGCAAGCCTGTGGGGATGCGAGCGGTTCGGAGATGCCTGCCATTGCCTGCGCACGGCCCTCGAACTGGGCAGACAGTGCAACAGCAGGCTGGTCAGCGGCTACGCCAACACCTGGCTTGCCTGGACCTGCGTTGACCTGGGACACATGGAGGAAGGCCTGGCGCACGGAAGGGAGGCGCGGGAGATTTCAGCCGGCGCCATCCGGGAACAGTATCCCTATTTCCAGTCGCATGACTCTGATGGATACGCATACTGGGCATTGGGGGCGTGCGAGCGGGTCAGGGATTCAGGTGAAATGCTCCTGGCGCTGGGCCGCACCAGCGCCAGCAACCGCGGCATTACCTGGGGCAACACTGTGCTGGCGTGGGGTAGTATGAGCGCGGGCGATTTTTCCACGGCCATTGAGCGGAACAAGGCCGCCCTGGCAACCTCCAAAGATCCTCTCTACACGCAATTCCCGCGCCTGTCACTGGGCATGTGCTACGTTCTGTGCGGGGAGTATCACAAGGCAAAAGAACTGCTGGAGGAGGTCCTGGAGTTCGCCCGCACCATCGGCTGCCGCTATCTCGACACGCCGGCCCGGTGTTTTTTAGCGGTGGTCCTGACCGCGGAAGGCCGCTTTGGCGAAGGCATGGACATGCTCACCGGCGCACGGCGGTGGTGGGCGGAAAACCGGGCATTGTGGCGATACACCTTTTCGGAGCTGATCATCGGCGATATCTATGCCGCCCTTGCGCTTCGGGCAGCGCCGGTTTCCTGGAAACGCCTTATCAAGAACGGCTTCTTCCTTGCAAAAACCCTTCCCCGTGCCGGACGGAATGCGATGCATCATTACCACAAGGCCATCGAGCTGGCGCACCGGATCGGCGCACGGGTCATCGAGGGACAGGCCCAACATTCGCTGGGCCGTTTTTATAAGGCACGGAAAGAATATCAAAAGGCGGTTGCGTGCTTTATCGCGGCGAGAAAGCTTTTCAAGGAATGCGGTGCGGGTACCCTGCTTGAGCAGGTAGAGCAGGAACTTCGCTTGATGGAGGGAGGTAAG
>CAZWCD010000025.1:17148-24365 GCA_964632275.1 uncultured Thermodesulfobacteriota bacterium | reverse complement strand
ATCACAGGGTGATCTGCCTGACCGACAGGATGTTTTCCACCTTGGAAAGCCGGCGCAGCACCGCATCTTCAACCGGCTCATCCACGTGGATGAGCGAAATGGCCACGCCCCCGGCCTTCTGCCTGCTCAAGTGCATCTTGGCAATGTTGATCCCCCGGCTCCCCAGCGCCCTGCCGATGGCGCCGATCACCCCGGGCTTGTCATTGTTGTGCATGAGAAGAATGGTGCCCTCGGGCTCGGCCTCGGTGAGGAAGCCGTCAACCCGCACGATGCGCGGGTCGCCCCTGCCGAAGAGAGCGCCCGCGATGGAGTGCGCACCCTCTCCGGTCACGGTGCGCAGGGTGATCAGGCTGGTGAAGCCTTCGGTGTCCCGGGTCGTGATCTCGCTGACCTTGATGCCCCGCTCCTTTGCGATGAGAGCGGCATTGACATAATTAACCCCCTCGGCCAGCGCCCGCTCCAGGAGCCCCTTCAACAGGCAGATGGTGATCGGGGCGGGATCGTACGCGGCAACCTCGCCGCTGTACTCCACGGTGACCTGCTGAATGCCGCCCTCGGCGGTCTGCGCCTGGAAGCTGCCCATCTTTTCCGCCAGGCTGAGATAGGGCCTCACCCGCTCCAGCATCTCCGGGCTCACCGAAGGAACGTTTACCGCGTTGGCAACGATCCCCTTCTCCAGGTAATCGCTGATCTGCCGGGCAATCGCTTCCGCCACCCGGGCCTGCCCCTGGGTGGTGGAGGCGCCGAGGTGGGGGGTGGCAATGACCTCATCCAGACCGAGCAGGGGATTGCCCTCCGGCGGCTCCTGCTCAAACACATCGAGCGCGGCGCCGGCAACCACGCCCTGCTTGATGGCATCATAGAGATCCCCCTCGTTGATGATCCCTCCCCGCGCGCAGTTGATAAGGCGTACGCCTTTTTTCATGAGTTTGAATGCCCGTGCATCGATCAGGTTTCGGGTGGAGTCGGTAAGCGGGGTGTGGACGGTGATGTAATCGGAACGGGCAAGCAGCTCCTCGAAGGTCACCCGGTCGCCCCCCCGCTTGGCCATGGCTTCCTCGGTGAGAAAGGGATCAAATGCGATCACCCGCATTTTCAATCCCCGGGCGCGGTCCGCCACCACCTGACCGATATTGCCCAGGCCGATGACGCCCAGGGTCTGGTCGAACACCTCCACGCCCATGAATTTCTTTTTTTCCCACTTGCCCGCTTTCAGCGAGGCGGCGGCCTGGGGAATGTGGCGGGAAAGCGCCAGGAGCAGGCTGATGGCATGCTCGGCGGTGGTGATGGCATTGGCCCCCGGCGTGTTCATCACCACGATCCCCCGCCTGCTTGCGGCATCAACATCGATGTTGTCGTAGCCGATGCCCGCCCTGCCGATGACCTTGAGGCGCGGCGCAGATTCCATGACCGACGCAGTCACCTTGCTGGCGCTGCGGACGATAAGACCGTCATAGCCGGCTATTTTCTCTTTCAGTTCGTCAGCCGACAGGGAGGCATGGACATCCGCCGTCACCCCGCCGGTTCCGGCAAAGAGTTCGATGCCTTCCTTCTCCAGGCCATCCGCAATGAGCACTTTCATGTGCGACCTCCTTGTGCTGTGCAAAGTGTGTACGAAGAGATCCAAAAAAGATATGTGAAAGGTCGGTAGGAGCGCCTTCAGGCGCGATACATTCGCGGCGTAACGCCGCTCCGACCGGCGATCATTGTTGCTGTATAAGGGGACATTGTGAACACATTGCTTTATGGTAAGGGCGTATGGCCATACGCCCCTACATCCCCTCTATCCTGCGAGAAAAAAACCCGGTAATGGATGGTCCTGCTCCATCATGGCCCCACATAATTCGGACCCAACGGTGCGCATTCTGAATTGCGGATGTGGGAATGCGGATTGCCGATTGTACGTGCAGATCATATAGTCGCCTGTTGTTCAATCCGCACTCTAAAATCCGAAATCCAAAATGGCTAAACCACCGGATACCGGCCGTCGAAGCATGACAGGCAAAATTTTTCCCGGTCGAAGGGCATGGCTTTCATCATTCCCTCCGGGCTCAGGTATCCCAGGCTGTCAAGCCCCATGAACCGGGCAATTTCATCCACCGAGTGGGAGGAGGCGATCAGTTCCTTGCGGGTGGGCAAGTCAATGCCGTAATAACAGGGAAAGCGGTGCGGGGGACAGCTGATGCGCATGTGCACTTCCCGCGCCCCGGCCTCCCGCAGGTTTCTCACCCTGACTTTGCTGGTGGTGCCCCGGACAATGGAATCCTCGATGACCACGATCCGCTTGTCCCGTATCACATCCTTGACCGGATTCAGCTTTACCTTCACCCCCAGGTCCCGGCTGATCTGGGTGGGCTGAATAAAGGTGCGGCCCACGTAGTGATTCCGGGTAATGGCCATTTCGAAGGGGATGCCCGAGGCCTCGGCGAAGCCGAGGGCGGCGCAGTTGCCGGAGTCAGGCATGGGGATCACCAGATCGGCCGCAACCGGCTGCTCTCCGGCAAGTCCCCTGCCCAGCAGCTTGCGCGCCTGGTACACGCCGCCCCCGAAGACCATGCTGTCGGGCCTTGCGAAATAGATGAACTCGAATATGCAGAGGGCGGACCGGACCGCGGGAAAGGGCTTGAGCGAGCGCAGGCCGTTTTCATCGACGGTGACAATCTCACCCGGCTCCACCTCCCGCACATAGTCGGCCTGGATCAGGTCCAGGGCGCAGGTCTCCGAGGCGAAGACGTAGGATCCGTCAAGCATGCCGATGCAGAGGGGCCGCAGCCCGTGCGGATCCCTGATGCCGATCATCTCATGCGGGGTGAGCAGGACCAGGGCATAGGCCCCCTTCAGCTGCGGCAGGGCCTCAATCAGCGCGTCATCGATCACCGCCCCCTTTGAGCGGGCGAGCAGGTGCACGATGATCTCGCTGTCCATGGTGGACTGAAAGATCGATCCGGTCTTTTCCAGCGCCCGTTTGAGCTCGAGGGTGTTGACCAGGTTGCCGTTGTGGGCGATGGCCAGTGATCCCCGCAGGTACTCCACCTGGAACGGCTGGGCATTTTTTATCTCCGAGCTGCCGGTGGTGGAATAGCGCACGTGGCCGATGGCCCGGTCCCCCTTCAGCTTTTTCAACCCCTCTTCATGAAACACCTCCGGCACCAGCCCCATGCCCCGGTAGCCGGTGAGGTGCTTCCCGTCGGAAACAACAATCCCCGCGCTCTCCTGCCCCCGGTGCTGCAGGGCATACAGGCCGAGGTAGGTGATGCGGGCGGCGTCTTCATGGCCGAAGATGCCGAAGACGCCGCATGCTTCCCGCAGCGGCCGTTCCATCTCATCTGCCGGTGTGTTGCTCATCGGTACTGCTATCACGCCTTCACCCCCGCGCATGGTAGTCCTGCAGGGCCTTCACCTCCAGGCCCCCTTTTTGGAGAAATTCAATGCCGTTCACCGCCGCCGAGGCGCCGGAAACGGTGGTGATGTAGGGAACGTTATACATAACCGCAAGGCTTCTCAGGCTGAGCCTGTCTTCATAGGCCTCCTTGCCCGAAGGGGTGTTGATGATCAGGTCGATCTCCCCGTTCTTGATCAGGTCGGCAATATTGGGCCGGCCCTCGATGATCTTCAGGACCGGCTGCACCTCGAGCCCGCTGCGGGCCAGCACCCGGGCGGTGCCGCCGGTGGCCAGCAGGGTGAAGCCCAGATCAAACAGCCGCTTGGCAATAAAGATAATCGGCCGCTTGTCCTGGTTCTTCACACTGATAAACACCCTGCCCCGCGCCGGCAGCAGCTGCCCCGCGGCAATCTGCGATTTGGCGTATGCCCGTCCGAAATCGGTGTCGATGCCCATGACCTCGCCGGTTGATTTCATCTCCGGCCCCAGCACCGGGTCAACTCCGGCAAACCGGCTGAAGGGAAAGACCGCCTCCTTGACCGCTATATGGTCTGACGGGTATTCGTCCCTGACCCCGAGCTCTTCAAGCGTCCTGCCCGCCATGACCTTGGCGGCGATCTTCGCCCAGGGCACTCCCGTCGCCTTGCTCACAAAGGGCACGGTGCGGGAGGCGCGGGGGTTCACCTCGAGCACATAGAGCACATCATTTTTGACCGCGTACTGTATGTTCATCAGTCCCACCACGGCAAGCTCACGGGCCAGCCGGACGGTGCTTTCCTGTATGGTCCGGATCATCTCATCGCCGAGGGTGTAGGGAGGAATGACGCAGGCGCTGTCGCCGGAGTGAATCCCCGCCTCCTCGATATGCTCCATGATGCCAGCGATGACGCAGCGCTCGCCGTCGGCGACCGCGTCCACATCGACCTCGATGGCATCCTCAAGAAATTTATCGATCAGCAGCGGATGGTCGGGCGACACCTGCAGCGCATCGGCCGCGAACTCGCAGAGCGATTCCTCGTTGTAGGCGATCTTCATCGCCCTGCCCCCCAGCACATAGGAGGGCCGCACCACCACCGGGAACCCGATGCCGCGCGCCTTGAGCCGGGCCTCCTCCAGGCCGCCGGCGGTTTCGTTGAGGGGCTGGTTGAGGTCAAGCTTCTTCAGCAGCTGTTTGAAGCGCTCCCGGTCCTCGGCCCGGTCGATGCTGTCGGGGCCGGTCCCGATGATGGGAACCCCGTTTTGTGCCAGCGGCACCGCCAGGTTGAGCGGGGTCTGCCCGCCGAACTGCACGATCACCCCGTCGGGCTTTTCCCGGTCGGCAATGGCCAGCACATCCTCCAGGGTCAGGGGCTCGAAATAGAGTTTGCTCGAGGTGTCATAGTCGGTGCTCACCGTCTCCGGATTGCTGTTGACCATGATGGTCTCATAGCCCAGCTCCTTGAGGGCGAAGGAGGCGTGGACGCAGCAGTAGTCAAATTCGATCCCCTGGCCGATGCGGTTGGGCCCTCCCCCCAGGATCATGATTTTCTTCACGCCGGTTCTGACGCTTTCGTTTTCCTCTTCATAGGTGGAATAGTAGTAGGGGGTATAGGCCTCGAACTCGGCGGCGCAGGTATCAACCAGCTTAAACACCGGCTCGACGCCGCACGCCCGGCGAAGCTGTCTGATGGCATCCTCGTCCGTGCCCAGCAGGTGCGCAAGCTGCCGGTCGGAGAAGCCCTGTCGCTTGGCCTCGCGCAGCAGATCGGGGGAAAGGCGCGGGCCATGACCGCGGCCCTCCCGCCCGCCGCTCCCGGCAGCGCCGCGGCAGGCGGCAATTTCCCCCTCGGTCTCGATGATCTGCCCTATGTTATCGATGAACCAGGGATCGATGCCGGTCAGCGCCGCCACCTCGGCCACGCTCATCCCCAGCTGCAGCGCATATTTTATGTAAAATATCCGCTCCGCCCGGGGCACCGCCAGTTTTTCGCTGATGTGCAATTTCAGCTCATCGATCTCCCGGCCGGCCGCCGCCGCGCTCATGCCCGGACCGAGCGCCATCAGGTCCCTGCCGTCGGCGCCCAGGCCGTGCCGCCCCGTCTCCAGCGACCGCAGCCCCTTTTGCAGGGCCTCCTTGAAGGTGCGCCCGATGGCCATGGTTTCACCCACCGATTTCATGGAAATGGCCAGCACGCTGTCAGCCTCGGGGAATTTTTCGAAGGTGAAGCGGGGAATTTTAACCACGCAATAATCAATGGCCGGCTCAAACGAGGCGGGCGTCTCCCGGGTGATGTCGTTGCGGATCTCGTCCAGGGTGTAGCCCACCGCCAGCTTTGCCGCCATCTTGGCGATGGGGAAGCCGGTGGCCTTGGATGCCAGGGCGGAACTTCGCGACACCCGCGGGTTCATTTCAATCACCACCCGGCGCCCGGTGGCGGGATCAACCGCAAACTGGACGTTTGACCCCCCGGTCTCCACCCCGATCTCCCGGATGATGCGGCAGGCGGCGTCCCGCATCGCCTGGTATTCCCTATCGCTCAACGTCTGGACCGGGGCCACGGTGATGCTGTCGCCGGTGTGAATGCCCATGGGATCAAGGTTCTCGATGGAGCAGATGATCACCACGTTGTCCCTGAGGTCCCGCATCACTTCCAGCTCGTATTCCTTCCATCCCAGGACCGACTCCTCCAAAAGTATCTCGCTGATCATGCTGCATTCCAAACCGCGAGCGGCGATCGCCTCAAACTCCTCCACGTTATAGGCGATGCCCCCGCCGGTCCCGCCCAGGGTAAAGCTGGGGCGGATGATCAGGGGATAGCCGATTTCCTGCGCGTGCGCCCGGGCCTCCTCCATGGTGCGGGCGAGGCCGCTGCGCGGAACCTCCTCGCCGATGCGCAGCATCGCCTCCTTGAACCGCTCCCGGTCCTCCGCCTTGCGGATCGCCTCGTAATCGGCCCCGATCATGGTCACCCCGCGCGCGGCGAGCACCCCCCGCTCCGCCAGCACCGAGGCCACGTTGAGCGCGGTCTGCCCGCCGAGGGTGGGCAGCAGCGCGTCCGGCCGCTCCTTGATGATCACCTTCTCCACCATCTCCGGGGTGATCGGCTCCACATAGGTGCGGCCGGCCACCTCGGGATCGGTCATGATGGTGGCGGGGTTGCTGTTAATCAGCACCACTTCAAAGCCGTCGTCCTTGAGCGCCTTGCAGGCCTGGGTCCCGGAATAGTCAAATTCACAGGCCTGGCTGATCACAATCGGCCCGGAGCCGATGATCAGGATTTTATGTATATCCGTCCGCCTAGGCACCGGTCCACCTCTTCATCATGCCGGTAAACTCATCAAACAGGTAGGATGCGTCATGGGGCCCGGGGGCCGCTTCGGGATGATACTGCACCGAGAAAAGGGGCAGCGTCTTATGCCGCATGCCCTCCAGGGTGTGGTCGTTGAGATTGATGTGGGTGAGCTCTATGTCGCTGTCCGTAAGGCTCTCCCGGTCCACGCAAAAACCGTGGTTCTGGGAGGTGATGGACACCTTCCCGCTGGCCAGGTCCTTGACCGGCTGGTTGCCTCCCCGGTGCCCGAACTTGAGCTTATAGGTTGTTCCTCCCAGGGCGAGTCCCAGCATCTGGTGGCCGAGGCAGATGCCGAGCAGGGGAAGCCTGCCGATCAGCGCGCGCACCGTCTCCACCACGTAGGGCACCGCGGCGGGATCGCCGGGACCATTGGAAAGCACCACCCCCTGGGGATGCAGGGCCATAATCTCCGTCGCCCGGGTGTGCGCGGGAACCACGGTCACCGCGCATCCCGACCGCGCCAGCATGCGCATGATGTTCCGCTTGGCGCCGCAGTCCAGCAG